>JACQDH010000205.1 GCA_016201215.1 Acidobacteriota bacterium
GACCGTGTGTACCTGCCATCGACAAGCTGTTCTGGGTCGCGATGCTAAGGCTTTGGTCTGAAACGAGCGACACTTGAAGCGGCTGCTTTCAGAATATGTCCGCTACTACCATGAGGACCGAACTCACCTGGGATTGGACAAGCAAACTCCACTGCGCAAACCGATGGCGCTAAGCAGCGCTCATTCCTGAGTGCTCTCTCGACCCCGGTTGGGTGGCTTGCACTACCGCTACGACCGAGCAGCCTAGAGAAGGTCACGCAATCGGAATCGGCTAGGGGAGTTTCTTGCCTTGGCGAGGACGAATCGTGTTCGTCCCGGTGCTGAATGGCAGTACTCGTGCACGCAGGCATCAACGGGAGAGCAATCAGGGGCGTGCTCCTGAATCCCGTCTAGAATCTTGGCGAAGCACAGGATCACGCTTTCGCGGACCGCTGCTTTTCGTACTTTTCGCGCAGCTCTCCCTTGACGACTTTTCCGTACGGGGTGCGCGGCAGGCTTTCGAGAAACAGGAACTCCTTGGGGACTTTGTACTTCGCCAGTCGCCCGGCGAGAAACTCAGCGAGTTCCTCCGGTGGCGTCTTCCGGGCGGGACGCAGAACGACGAACGCGACGCCGACTTCTCCCCACGTAGGATGTGCTACCCCCACCACCGCCGCATCTTGCACCGCGGGGTGCTGCATCAGCTCACCTTCAATTTCTGCCGGGTAGATATTGACGCCGCCGCTGATCAACATGTCTTTCGCGCGGCCGGCGATGTAGAAGAAGCCGTCTTCGTCCTTGCGCGCCAAGTCACCCGTGTGGAACCAGCCGTCGGCATCGAGCGCCGCCGCAGTGGCCTGCGGGTTGTTCCAGTAGCCTTTGCACACGTGCGGCCCGCGCAGAAGCAATTCGCCCACTTCACCCGCCGGAACCTCACGGCCGCTGCCGTCCACCAACCGGGCCTCGGTGAACATCAGCGGCTTGCCGATCGAGCCGGGCTTGCGACGCGAGTCTTCTACCGTCATCGCGAAGCAATTCACTCCGACCTCGGTGAGGCCGTAGCCCTGCTTGAACTCGACGCCGCGCTTCTGGTAGGCCTCCATGAGGTAGAGCGGCAGGGGCGCGCCGCCGCTGATGAACCAGCGAACGCGGCGCAGATCGGCAGTCTGAAACCCGGGAGCTTCCATCAGCAGCTTGTAGATGGTGGGCACGCCGAGGACGACGGTGCAGCATTCGTGCTCGATGGTGCGCCAGATTTCCGCAGCGTCAAAGCCACGATGCAGCACAATCGTGCCGCCGATTGTCCACACCGGGACGAGAAACGCCCCCAGCCCGCCGGCGTGATAGAGCGGCGTGAAAACCGGACTCACGTCGCTCTCGAGCAATTGCCAGCTCACCGCCGTGTTGTAGCCGTTCCAGGCCACCATGCGGTGCGGCGTCATGACGCCTTTCGGCTTGCCGGTGGTGCCGCTCGTATAGAGAAGGCAGAGAAGATCTTCCGGCTCGCAGCGCACGTCGAGCGGAGCGGCCGAAAGCGCCGCAACCGAATGTGCGTAAACTAGGTCTTGCGAGTCCGCGGGGCCATCGAGCGCGATCCAGCGGCTTAGGGCGACCTGCTTCCGCAGTCCGAGAACAGTTTCCGCAAACTCCCCTTCATAGACGAGGGCCTGCATCCCGCTGTCCCGGAGGATGTATTCCAGTTCGTGCGGCGTGTAGCGTGTGTTGAGCGGCACGAGAACAATGCCGGATTTCCCTGCGGCGCAAAACGCGTCAAGGAACTCGACGCGGTTGTTTGCCAGGATGCCGACGCGGTCGCCCTTGCGCAGGCCGCAGACATTGGTCCACAGCTGCGCACAGCGCGACGCGCGCTCGTTCATTTGCTGGTAGGTGAACCGCTCGCCGGTGGGGACGTAGACGAGCGCGGTCTTCCCCGGCGTGAGTCGCGCGCGTTCGCCGAGGATATCGGCGGTGATCATGGCATCCCTGGCTTCGGCGGCTCCGTGGTAGTCGCGGCACCGGCCGGGCGGGGCCCTGGCGGCGGTTCCTTCAGAACCTTCTCCAGCGCAGCAATCAAACTCGATGGACACTCCCGCTGCGGGACGTGACCACAACGGGGCAGCGTAGTAATTCGCGCGGCTGGCAATTGCGCCGCCATTCGTTTTGCATAGTCGAGCGGGATCAGCCGGTCGGATTCGCCCCAGATGATATCCACCGGGACACGCATCTCGCCCAGCTTGCCATCCAGCAGAAACTGCTCGAAGTCCTTCCCGGAAAACATCCTTCCCATCGGCCCATTCCGGGCGTGGCGCACAACGTCGTCGAGGACGAAGTCCGGCGTCTTCAGGCTGTCCGGATCGCGCAGCATCTCCATCAGCTTGCGGGCAGCTTCGCGGTCCGGCGGCAGCAGGATCATGGGGTCGTAGTCGCCGTGCAGCGCCCCGCCGTTTACGGCCACCACGCGTGCGACGCGTTCCGGATGCCGGTGGGCATACACCATCGCGAGCCACGCGCCCATCGAGTTCCCCACGAGCACGACGGGCTGGTCCTTCCCGCGCGCATGCACCAGAGTTTCGACTCCCGCCAGGATTGTTCCCAGCTTGAGCGGTCCTGCCGCCGGCGCGCTTTCGCCGTGACCGGCAAGATCGGGAATCAAGATCCAATACTTGCCGGTGAGGTCCGGCACGACTATCGACCATGCACCGGCCTGATCGCCCGCGCCGTGGAGCAAAACGACGGTCGGGCCGCTGCCCGCCTCCCAGACCGTCATTTCGCCATTCGGAGTCGAGAGTGCCGTCTTCTGAAAACCGTTCTTCGCGAGATTCCTCCGCTCACCCCAGGCAAGGACGGCGAGCGGGCGCTTCCACACGTACCACACGCCCGATAGCAGAAGTGCCAGAAGTGCCACAATGAGAGCCAGAACGACTCGTTTCACCCTGGATGAACCTCACTGCGCTCTAAG
Organism: Acidobacteriota bacterium; assembly: GCA_016201215.1. Classification (GTDB taxonomy): domain Bacteria; phylum Acidobacteriota; class Terriglobia; order Acidiferrales; family UBA7541; genus QHYU01. The sequence continues at coordinate 2,939 of JACQDH010000205.1, forward strand.
GATCCCTGCGTCAAGTCATGGCAGGCGGAACGCCACGCCGGCCTGGTTGTAGCCCACGCCCGAGCCGACCAGCACGACCAGATCCCCCGGGCGCGCTTTCCCTTTCTCGAGGGCGTCGTGCAGCGCCATTCCAATGCAGGCCGAACCGGTGTAACCGAGTTCTTCCATCACCATGTGCGTGCGCTCGAGCGGAAGCCCCAGCTCCGCCATGACCTTTTCGATCGTCGGCTTGCGCACCTGTGTGAAGATGGCCAAGTCGATGTCCGAAATGGCGAAGCCGCCGCGCTCCGCCAGCTCCCGCACGAGTCGCGGCCAGCCCTGCTCGTTCACTTCGGGCGGGTAGCGCTGGACCATCCGCACTTGCGTGCGACCTTCCCGCACGGCCGCTTCGCTGGCGGGCTCCGCGGTCCCTCCCGCAAAGATCCCCCAGTAGCCGTGATAGGAGCCGTCGGCCTGAAACGCGCTGGCGATAAATCCGGGCTTCTCGGCCGGCGCAACGACGGCTGCCCCCGCTCCATCGCCGTAAAAAAAGATCGTTGGGTCGCGCGGGTCCGACAGCTTGTGCATCAGGTACACGCCGACCACCAGAATGGCACACAGGCCGGGATTCGTGGAAATCAGGCCCGCAGCGGCGGCCAGCCCCGTAGAGAAGGAAGCGCAGGCGCAGGCGACATCAAACGTCCCGGCATTCTTCGCGCCGAGCTTGTGCTGCAATACCACGGAAGTCGCAGGGGTGATGTAGTCCGGAGAATCGGTGCCAAGGATGATCAGGTCCACGTCCTCGGGCTTGAGCCCGGCGCGATCGAGCGCTTGCTGCGCGGCAGGCAGCGCCAAGTCTGACGTGCTCCAGTCGTCGGGGGCGTACCAGCGCTTGCGAATGCCGGTGGCCGCTTCCATCTTGTCGACAAAGTCCGGCACATGGGCTAACTGCTTCCGGAGAGCGTCATTGCTCACTTCTATCGGTGGAAGAAAGCTCCCGGTCGAAACAATGGTGGCGTATCGAGTCATTCGAGAAAATCCTCGGGCGCGGACGGGGCCTGGTCAGGTGCCGGTGACGATTCCGCCATCCACCGAGAGCACGGCTCCGGTGACGAACGAGGCAGCGTCCGAGGCCAGCCACACGTACGCCTCGGCGATTTCCTCTGGGCGGCCCATGCGCCCAAGCGGAGTGTGCAAGACCATGCCGTCAATTACTTTCTGCGGCATGGACTGCAAGATTTCCGTGGCGATGAAGCCGGGCGCGACCGCGTTGGCGCGAATGTTGTACTTACCCAGTTCCCGCGCCCACGTGCGCGTCATCCCGATCACGCCGGCCTTCGTGGCCACATAGTTCGTCTGTCCAAAGTTGCCGTACAGACCCACGACCGACGAAGCGTTCAGGATCACGCCGCCTCCGCCAGCAATCAGATGGGGCACCACCGCACGCGTGCAAAGGAAGACGCCCTTCAGGTTCACCGCGATGACCGAATCAAACACATCGTTCGTCATGGTAGAGGCGATGGCTCCGTCCTTCCATTTCACCAACTGGGCGTCCCGCACGATGCCGGCATTGTTCACCAGCACATCTACCCGCTGCCAGCGGTCGATCAGCTCTATCACGGCCTCCTCTACGGAGACCGCGCGGGTGACATCCATGCGGCGGAACAAGGCGTCCGCGCCTCGCGCCCGAAGTTCCTGGAGCACGGCGGCGCCGGCCGCTTCATTCACGTCCCACACAGCGACGCGCGCCCCTTCCTCGACAAAACGGAGCGCCGTGGCACGACCAATGCCGGCCGCAGCCCCGGTGACGATCACAACTTTGTCGCGAAGCCCGGTCTCGATCATAGCACTCCACTTCGAAGCGCGGACGGCATCCTGCCGCGGGCGGGGCCCGAAAAAAACGACTAGAAGCCCAACTTCAGCGCGAACTGAATGACGCGCGGCCCTTTACTGGTGGACGTGATCCGGCTCACCGTTGCGGGAACCAGCACGTTGTTGTTGGGGTTGGCGAAATTGACGGTGTTGAAGAGGTTGAAGAACTCGGTGCGGAATTCCAGGTTCCACCTCTCGGTAACCGGCACGAACTTGATGATGCCGAAATCCACGTTGTGCTGGTTCGGGCCCCGCAGGATGTTCCGGCCCGAAGTCCCGAAGGGCGCGGTATTCGTGCAGGTCGGCGCGAACGCCGCCGTGTTGAAGTAGCCGCCCAGGCGGTCATGCACGGAACCGCTTTTCTCCGCGGAAACGCCGACCATGACGTCGGCGCGGTTGAAGAGCGCCGAACCGGAGGTGCAGACCACTGAGAACGGCGCGCCTGACTGGACCGTGAGGATGGTGGAGAGCTGCCAGTCGTTGGTCAGCGATTTCACCCACCGCGAGTCGCCGCCGTAGAACTTCGGCAAATCGTACGTGCCGCTGAGGACGAATCGCTGCGCGCGGTCGAAGTCGGAAACCCCGCGCTGCGCTGCGCGGCTCTGCTGGTCGCCGGGGAGCGCCGCCAGCTCGTTAGTGGGCGCCCCGGAGGTGTCGTCGATGGACTTCGAGTAGGTGTACGAAGCCAGGAGTTGCAGGCCCCTGCTCAGGCGCTTGGTGAGGCTGGCCTGGAGCGAATCGTAATGCGAGACGGCGGTGGTTTCCGCCATCTGGAACCCGTTCAGCACTTTGTTGTTGGAGAACCCGGAGGCGGTGTACGGCGCCGTCGCGGGCGAGGTCCCCTGGTTCAGCGTCAGGACATTGATCAGCTTCGTGCCCTTGGAACCCACGTAGCCGATTTCCACCATCCAGTTCGACCACGGCTCCCACTGGAACCCCAGGTTGTAGTGATAGACGTACGGCACGCGGAAGTTCTTGTTCACGTACAAGCCGCTGATCGGCGTCCGTAAGGTGGGGAGAGGCACGCCCGCGAAGGAGAACGGCACGGGCGAGGGAATCACGGCTGGGTCGATCGGGAAGGAGGTCGTCGCCAGGTTCGGGAACGGGTTCGCAAGCGAGCCAAGCCCCAGCCCGACGATATCGAACGGGTAATTGAAGATCTGCAGGTTCGCGATGCGCGTCGAGAAGCGGTCGAAGTACATCCCGAAGCCGCCGCGCCAGACGAAGTTCTTGCCCGCATAGGGTTTCCAGGCGAAACCCAGCCGCGGCGCGAAGTTCCAGTCGTTCGGATTCAGCGTGTCGTCCTTGCCCACAATGTTGAACCCGTTCGGGGGATTGCACGGAGCGGCGATCGTGCAGGGCAGCGTGTTCTGCGCAAAGACGTCGGGATCGAAGTTTGCCAGCCGCCCGCGGATCTCGCTGATTCCGCCGTTGAACCCGACACGGAAGCCGGCATTGATCGTGAGCCGGTCGTTCACCTTGTAGTCGTCCTGCACGAACCACGAGGCGTCCACCACGCGCATGCCGCGGTCACGGATGCCGTTGCCCAGCAAGCCGAAGGCAATGTTGCCGGCCAGGAAGTCGCGGAAGCTGTTGAAATTGACTTGGCCGCGGGAGAAAAAGTTGAAGAAGAAGTCCACTTCATAGCGCCGCAAGTCACCCCCGAAGCGCAGAAAATGGCGGCCCCGTGTGTAGCTGACCACGTCGGACCACGACCACGTCTCGACGACGGATTTCTGGTCGGCCAGCGTGGTGGAGCCGACCGAAAACAGGCCGAGAACCTGAATCGTGGCCATGCCTGGGAACTTGGCCGCGAGCGGGTTGTTAATCCCGAATTGTGCGTTGGTAAAGGGCTCCTGCGGGCTCGAGAACCCCTTGATGCGGCTGAAGCCGAAACGGAACTCGTTGATCAACCGCGGGCTAAAGATGTGGGTATCGGCCAGCGTGAGCACGCGATTGCGGAAGGTGATGTCGCCGCCGAAGCCGGGAGCCTGGAAAGGGTTGCTGCCCACGAAGGTGAACATGGCCTGCGACTGCGGCGTGTTGGAGGAGAAGAACTTCCCCGAGAACTTGTTGTTCGTAAACACATCGTGGTCCAAGTTGATGTTGAACTGATTCTCGCGGAACTTCGAGACGGTGCTGATGGGCGTGGTAACCACGTCGGTCCGCGCCGCCGTGCATACGGGCGACGGAAGCGTGCTGGCCGGGCTGGGAATGGCAAACTCTCCGTTGGGGAGACTGGCTTTCAGCAGCGCCCGGCTGATGGGACTCAGAGTCACCCCGCAGGCCGTGGCCATGGCGTCGAGTGACACATCGCTGCGGTCGTTCGGCAGGATAGCCGGGATGTTCAGGGTGGTCAGCTTCAGCACCGGCCGGGGACGGCCGACCGCGTTCAGGAAGAAATCGTTGGCGTTCAGCACCTCGTTGCGGAAGAACTCATAGAGATTGCCGTGGAACTCGTTGCTGCCCGACTTCGTGATGGCCGCCACATTGCCGCCCGCATTGCGTCCCTGCGTTGCGTCGTAGAGAGACGTCTGGACGATGAACTGCTGGATGGTATCCGGCGAGGGCACAGAGACGTTCGGCGTGGAGTTCGTGCCCGGGCTGTTCACCTCGGTGCCGTTCACGATGACGTTGTTGCTGGTGCCGCGCTGCCCGTTGACGAAGATCGTTACGTCGCCGCGGCCCAGCTCCGTGTTGTTGGACAAGCTGGAGACGGTGCCGGTCGAGAGCGTCAGCAACTGCTGGAAGTTGCGCGTCGGCAACGGCAATTGGCGAATCTGAGATTCGGCGATGACGCGACCGGTGGTAGGGGAAGTGGTCTGAACCAGGGAAGACTCGGCCGTCACCGTCACCGTTTGCTGGGCTGCCGCGACCGTCAGGCTGACGTCCAGCGATGTCGTCTCCGTGATGCGCACAATCACGCTTTCCAGCGCCACCGGCTGGAACCCGGACGCATTCACCGTCAGCTTGTAGCTGCCCGGCGGCAGCAGCGCGAACCGATATTCGCCGCGATCGTCGGTGTCCGTGTCGCGAGCGACGCCGGCCGCACTTGTCAGCGCGACCTTCGCCCCGACGACGACCGCGCCGCTCGGATCCTTGACCGCGCCGACGATCTGGCCAGTGGTGGCCGTTTGTGCGTGGACCGCAACCGCCTCAGCCAGCAGGAACAACCCGCAAAGAAAAATGCTAAAAAGCTTCGGTCTCATCTTCGCCCTCTCTTCTCCCGGCCACCGGTTGACCCAGGCTCGCCGCGCCAAACCCCTCCGAGCGCCATCCGGATCAGTTGCGCGACAGCCTTCTCATCCGGCATGCCGAGGTGTTGCTTTCCTCCGAAAAGTTTTTCCACCAGGAAGTAAGTGAACAGTTGGAGATAAATCGCTGTAAACGCCAAAGCCGGATCGATCCCGGTCCACCGCCCCATCCGCGTGGCCGCCTCGAGACGGTCCCCCAGCCGCGCATTCATGTCCTGCGCCAACGAGCGAAAGGTGTGGGCGAAGTGCTGGCTGCCGAATTCGATCACGTCGATGTACATCAGCCGCCAATAGTCCGGGTTGTCGTAGACGATCTCGCGGATGTGCTTGGCAAGCTGCTGGAGCTTGGCCGGCTGGAAGACGTTGTCGATCGGCCGCAGAGCCTTGCGCCGCAGAACGTCCATACGGGCCTCGTACCGCTGGACGACGGCGCCGAACAGCGCCTCCTTGGTGCGGTAGTAGTTGTACAGATTGCCGATGGAAACGCCGGCAGCGTGGGCGATCTCGCGGACCGAGGTGCCGTGATAGCCCTGGCGGGTAAAGACGCGGAGGGCGGCGCGCTCGATGCGCTGCTGGTTCCGCTCGATGGTGTGCTCCTGCAGTTTGGGCATGCGCGGGATCCCCAGGGGCACTTGAAAAACGAACGCTCGTTTTTTATAATCGGGCCGGGATCTTGTCAAGCACTTTCTGGCCGGACGCAGGAGGAACCCTTGGAGCACAGGGCCCCGCCCCAGCCGTCCCCGTACCGCTTTCTGATTGAGGCGCTCCTTTTCCTTTCCTACTTCGTTTTCGGACTTTCTTGGATCGGTTACTCCCCCTTCCTGAAGGAGTTTCAGACGCGCTACGGACTTTCGCACGGCGCAGGTGGCTTGCTGATCTCGTCGGTCTCGTTTGCGAAGATCTTCGTTCCCTTTGTGGCGGGCTGGCTGGCGGTGCGGCTCGGAATCAAGCGCGCTCTCGGGTTCGGGATGCTGTGCATTTGCGCCAGCATCTTCTCGCCGTTTCTGCAGGATTATTCGTTGTTCCTGGCGTCCCGCTTCGTGTTCGGTGTGGGAGGCGCCGCGCTGGTCACGCTGTTCGGCTCGGCGATCCTGCAGTGGTTCCCGCCGAGCGAGCGCCCGGTGGTGAACGGCATCAACGGCGTAGCCGTGAACGCGGGCATCACGCTTTCGCTGATCCTCACCGTGCCGCTCGCCGAACGCTTCGGCCAAACGCAAGCCCTCACGAGTTATGCCGTGGTGAGTCTGCTGCTGACGCTTGGGTGGTGGGTCTTCGGCCGCGATCACGGTGCTGCGGAGAGTTCCGTAGGCCCGGCAGCCGACGACTACGTGCACGTCCTGCGGATGAAGGAGACGTGGTACCTGGCGCTGGGGTTTGCCGGGCCGCTTTCCCTCTACCTTGTCTTCAACACTTGGCTTCCCACGTTCTACCACCAATCCCTCGGCATGACGCTGGTGCAGGGCGCGCAGCTTACCGGTTTGGCCAATTTCGTCGGAATCCCTGCGGCCATCATCGGCGGCGTGTTGACTAAACGCTTCGCCACACGCAAACCGTTCATCTGGGGCTCGGCTGTCGTGCTCAGTCTCTCCGGCTTTGGACTTTTTCTGATGCGCGACCCGCTGTGGCTCACTGCCAGCGCAGTTGTCTTCGGGGTGAGCCTGTTCCTCTGGGTGGCGCCCCTGACGACCCTGGCCATGGAACTTCCGGGGATGACTCCGGTTCGGTTCGGTATGGTGATGGGCGTATTCTTCGGCGTGTCCTACATGGCGGCTTTTTTCGCGCCGATTCTGGTGGGCAGCTTGCGCGACACGACGGGATCGTTCCAGCCCGGCTTCCTGTTTTTTACGATTTCCTGCTGGTCGCTCGCGGCCGCGGGGTTGCTGTTGCCGGAGACTGGCAAACGACCGCCGTCCATTGCAGGATCGAGTCAAACCTGAGACGTTTTCCGAACGAAACTCTCCACCGCACGAACAAAGGCCTGCGGAAGATCGAGCTGCAATGCGTGTCCGCCGCCCGGGAGGACGACAAGTTCTCCTTGCATGAGCCGCGGTAGTGCGCTGCACGCCTCTTTCACGGGGATGACCGCGTCCAAATCACCCCACAGCAAGAGAGTAGGACAGCGGATCTCATCCAGCTGCTGGGTCGAGTAGGCCGTCAGCGCTGTTTCAATCGAACGCGCGAGTGCACGAGCGTAGTTCGGGTAGTCGGGACGACTCAGTTTGGCGTCTTGCTTCTCGAAGTACCGTTCCTGAATGGGGCCGGCTTGAGCAAAGATGGGAGCAAACATCAGTCGGTGCATGCCCGGCGTGAGCGCCAGCAGGGTTTCACACGTGAGCCGCTGCCTCGCCGTGCTTCGCTCCTGCTCGTTGAACTCGCGCAGGCCACTCACGAGCACCAGTCGTTCCACACGTCCCGGGTGCGCCAGCGCCACGCGTACGGATACGATCCCACCGAAGGAATTGCCCACTAACGTGACGCGCTCGATCCCCAGACGGTCCAGAAGTTCGATGAGTGCGGCGACGAAAAACTCTGCGCTGTAGTTCCGGTCGGGCTTTTCCGATTCGCCGAAACCCGGCATGTCGGGTGCTAGAACGCGATGATCTCTTGCCAAAGGCTCGAGGGCCGGCTCCCAATCCAGATGGTCACCAAACATGCCATGGATGAGCAGGAGTACCGGCCCGTCGCCGCGCTCGTAGCAGACCACTCGCGTGCCCTGCACCCGCAGGGCGAACAGGTCGGGGGTGACACGTTCGAGCATTGCACGCTTTCGGCAAAAACGAAGCTGCCCACGCTACTAGCCTGGGCTGGCAGGCGTCAATCACACTGCTCGGCTGGGAGAGCCTGCTCAGAGTGTCCCTGGTGGAACTTGCTGGCAGCATGGATGCTCAAGTGCGAGGCGCTTGCGCGAGTTTGAGCATGCCAGAAATGGTTGCAGGTCCGCGGAAGGTCACCTAGCCCAACACCAGAAGGTTGGGCAAACGGAACAACCCTAAAATGTATCTCGCTGAAAGGAATGGTCGGGGCGAGTAGATTTGAACCACCGACCTCCTGGTCCCGAACCAGATTCCAGCACCCGTTGAAACTTGTTGAATCTTGCTGTTGGGAAGTGTTTGCTGCTGAATCGTTTGCCTAGTACTTGTTGTCTTGTGTTGTTTCCGGGCGCAGCCGCAGCCACAATTTTTTCTGCATTATAATAAACTACTAGAAGTTATCTCATAAACACTTTCAACGCGCTGAGTGGTTGAAACTTATGGTAGATGGCGTAAATCGAGAGCATGGACCTCACCGACGCCCAGTGGGCGGTTCTCGAATTATTGTTTCGTCCCAAACGGCGGGCCGAT
>JACQDH010000206.1 GCA_016201215.1 Acidobacteriota bacterium
CTCTGCTCTTTCTCCTCCGCCCGGGAGCTGCTCCCGCGCGAGACGCGCCGCGGCCTGCTCGGCTTCTTTTTTGTTGGAACCAGCCCCCGAGGCGACCGCGCGCCCCGCCACCCAAACCTCCACCACGAAGGTCTTGCGGTGGTCGGGACCTGCCTCGCTCGCCACGCGGTACTCGGCCGGCGGCAGGCCGCGGCTCTGGAGAAATTCCTGCAGCCCCGACTTGTGGTCCGGCCGGCCCAGCCGGCGGGCTCCTTCTCCAATCACCTCTTCGAGCAGCGAACGCCGCACAAACCCGCGCGCGGCTTCGAGGCCCGCGTCCAGAAAGATAGCTGCGATGATGGCTTCGTAGGCATCGGCCAGCACCGCAGGCTTGTCCCGGCCGCCGGTCTTCTCCTCGCCGCGGCCGAGTCGCAGGTACTGGCCCAGGTGCAGCCGCCCCGCAGCCTCATAAAGCGAAGCGGTATTCACGAGTTTGGCGCGGCTCTTGGAGAGCTGGCCCTCGCTCCAGTCCGGAAAGGACGTTACCAGGTACTCGCTGACCAGCAGGCCGAGGACGGCGTCGCCGAGAAACTCGAGCTTCTCGTTGTCCTCGCGTGCCTCACCGTTGCGGTCCTCGGCCGCCTCGCCGACGGCGAGCTCCGGCAGACGCGAGCTGTGCGTCAGCGCGCGCTCGAGCCACTCGAGCTGCCGGAAGTGGTGGCCGAGTACGGCCTCGAGCTCCGCCTGTTCGGTTTTGACCATGTTCACCGGCCGGTCATGGCTATTTGGGCGCCGCGGGCTGTGTGGCCGCGAGCTTCTTGGCGTTCTCCAGGCTCGCTTTGCAGCGCTCCTGCATCGGCCCCGCCGTTTCGCTGCAATGGCCGAAAGCCACGACCGCATCGCCGAAGTGTTTGGTCTGCTGCTGCGCCAGGCCGAGCACAAAGTAATCCACCGGATCCGGAATCGAGGTCAGTTTGAGCGCCTGCTCGAGCTCCGCAGCCGTATCGGCGTACTTCTGCCGGTGGAAATGGATGACGCCCAGTCCGCTATGGCACATGGAGAGCTTTTCGTTCTTGGCCTTGTGGAAATCCTCGTCGCTCATCCCGGCCGGCTTGGGCACTGTCGCCAACAGATTCAGGCACCGCTTGGCATATTGCTCGGCCTTTTCGAGCTTCTGGCCGGCATCGAGCGAGCCGGAATTCACCGAACGCGGTAGGACCACGGCCAACGGTGCCAGCACGTCCACGTTTTCTGGATTCATCTCCAGCGCCTTCTCCCCGGCGGCGAACATCTTGTCCGGCTGCCCCGCCATCCAGTACGAGTTGGTCAGCCGGGCATAGACGTCCTGCACATAGCGGCTCTGGGGATACTTCTTCAAGAACCCCTCGCCCAGCTCGATCTTGCGCTGCGCGTCGTTGGGAGCCACATCTTGAAAGGCCTTGAAGGCGGCAGCTTCCTCCGCGCTGACGGGCGGAGCGGCGGGCTCGGCCGGGGCCACCCCAGCTTGGCCCGGTTGGGTTGGCTGCGCGGGCGGCTTGGTAGGTGCCTGCTGGCCCTGCGCGGGCGTCGCTCCGACGGCGGGTGCGGCGGCAAAAAGAACCAAGAGCGCCACCAGGGCCACCCCGGTGGCTGTGCGGATCGTCCTGTTCATGCGTTTCTCCTTGTCAATTGCGATTGCCGGACTCCACTCGGAACGGAGCGGCTGGCTTCATCGGTTGCTTCCAATCTGCCGCGTGCGCAGCGTCGCGTGCAACCCTCACGGATTCCGTGTTGCCGGTTCGTAACCCTTTTCCATGCAGCGTCGCGCGGCGAGCCGCGCCGCCTCCGGCGCGCCCTCGACCGCCAACGCCGCGCGGTATTCGCTCACCGCCAGCTCGCGGCTGCCGTCCACGTCGTAGATGCGCCCGAGATAAACGTGCGACCACGCCAAGATCAGCGGGTCTTTTCTCCCGGCGCGTGCGCCGCTCCGCGACGGCTCCAGCACCAAGCGGCGGAAGAGGTCTCTGGCGCGGTCCGCGTTCCCTTGCAGCACCGCCGCGACCGCCAGACCATAAAGCGCCCGGGGCTGCTCGGGCGATTTCACGAGCGCGCGCTCAAACGCGGCCACCGCGGCCGCGGCATTCTGCGCGGCAATCTGCCGCTCACCTTCCACCAGCGCCGCGGCCACTTCCGGATCCTCTTCGCCCCCGGGGCCCGCTCGAGAACCTGCGCTTCCTTGGGCCGGGCGTCCAGTGCCGCCCGGGGGTTCCGCACTCGCCGATGTCGCGGCGGCAAACGTCACGCTTTGCAGACGCTTGCTCTCCTCGGCAAGCTGAACCCCGCGCACGAGGTCGGGAAAGTAGAAACTCATGGCCGGCTCGGCCTTCTCGAAGTTCCCCAGCTCGCGGAAAACAGGTCGCACGAGGACGTAACCATCGCCTTCGGCTGCGTCGAGCACTGCGGCGAGTTGCTGAGGCGTCAGGCGGCGCGCGCGCGCATCCAGCCTGATTTCCACGGCCCGGACCAGGCATTCGGTGGCGAAAGCTAAGAAGTCATCTTTGTATTCGGCGGGCAACCTAGGTGCGCGGGCAGCAAACTCGAGCAGCGGCCGCTTGGCGGACACCACGTGCGGGAAGCGGATCGCCAGCGGATCGAGCAGGAAGTGGAGCAGCGCGTGGCGAATCTCTTCGAGCGGGGTCTCCCCAGCCGGGCTCAGCACGATGGCATAGTGGTCGCGATAGTTGCGGAAATTGGTCTTGCCGCCCACCAGCGGCTCCACATAGACGGCGAACGTGCGCGGGCCGCCCGGTTGGAGCAGCTCGCGCAGATAGCCGGTCGTAGTGAACACGAGCTCCCTTAGCGGACCGTTCAGACGATCTACTTCGCGTTCGTAGTCGGGCTCGACACGCACCCAGAGCCGCTCGATCTGCGCCTCTTGATAAAACTTCGCCAGCACCTCGCCAAAGTCCTCGATGGTCAGAACGTCGGGGGGCAATTCGTCGTGCCGCAGCGTGTAGGTGAACTTCGGCGGCGGGCCCGCGACCAGCGCAAACGAGACGTAACGCGACAGCGTGGCGCCGGGGTCGGCCAGCAGGTGCTCCCGGTAGTAGGTGCGCAGGGCCTCGGTCGCAGGACCTTGCAACTTGAACAGCTCACCGCGCAGCCGCGCCCGCAGGGGATTCATCCCCGACGAGCTGGCTTCGGCCTCAAATCCTGCCGCGTACAGCGCGCAGAGGGTCGCAAATAGTTGCGGGTTGCCTTCGACGGTGACGTTGCTCGCCGGGGCGCGCACCCGCGCCGCCTGCGCCGCCGCTTCGGCATGAGCGGGCGAACATGCCAGAAGCGCCACGACGCCGGTCAGCAGCAGCGCGAAGCCGCAAGCAGGGAAAGATGCGGAAAACCTTGCCCAGCGGAGCGAAATCTTCGAACCCCGGGTGGAATCTGCCAAGCGTGTCAATAATGCCTGAATGTCCGTGCCCATTCCACTGCTAAGAGTAGTTGGTCGCCCGCGCCGGCGTGCCCCCAAGCTTTCAATTTACAGGGGCGAATGGGGCGAGTCAAGGAATGCGAACAGCAGATCAGGCGATTCCCGCAGTGTTTCCTGGCTGGAACCTCCCCGGGGCGATCCAGGGGCCAGGGGTTTGGATTCGCTGAGGGTCTAACCTTTTACGCGGATTTCGCTGAAGCTGAGCACGACGCGCCCGCCGGGGGTGGGCCGTCCGAAGCTCATCTGTGGACGAAAGCGCGAGAACAGGAGAACTTGGTCGAGCTGGCGCCGCGTGGCCAGGTCCGCCGGGCCGGAGAGAATCTGGTAGTTCACCACTTCGCCCTGGGCGTTCACGGTGGCCTCAACCAGCAAGGCGTGCGGGCCGGCCAAGCCCGTATCGTCGTTCTCCAGCGGGCCAGACACCGGGAACGGCGCCAGGCTTTCCAGGCGGGCCGGCTGCAGCAGGTTCGTGGGCAAATCGTTGGGCACGGCGCCAAGCGGTACGCCCCAAGCCACCATGTGGGACATCACCGTGAACACCAGCATGGCGGCCACCAGACCGCCGGTCGCCGGCACCGCCAACGGCTGCAGAATATTCTGCAGGATCAGGGACGTGCGAATCTTGACCCGGTTCAGCCGGTAGGCCCAGCCCTGCGAGGCCCGCGCTTGCGCCACGGCCACGCGGATGCGCAGCGCCAGCTCCGCCGGTGGCACCGCGCGCCCGAAGCGCGACATCAACATGGAGAGTTTCCGGTAGCGTTCCAGCTCGCGCCGGCAATCGGCGCAATACTCCAGATGCTCACGCACCGGCGAGTGCTCCCCGTTCGGCAAAGCCCCGTCCAGGTATCCCGGCAACTTGCGTCGAATCTTCCAGCAGGTCATGTCGCACCTTCCCCCAGAGACCCCGCCGGCAGCGCGCCGCACGCTGATCGCGCCGCGCCTGTCCGCCCATGCGTGGTCTCCGCGCGCGCCACACCGGCATGCACGCGCCCCGCCCAATTGACCGCCGCCGTGGCCGCAGCGTTCCGCGCAGCCACGGGACGTTTCTCCGCTGCCACCAGCAGCGGCTCGAGAACCTTACGCAACACGCGGCGCCCGCGCAGAATCCGCGACTTCACCGTGCCCACTGAAACGTCCAGCACCTCGGCCACCTCTTCGTACGACAACCCCTCGAGGTCGCGCAGGATCACCGCGCTGCGAAAAACCTCGGGCACCACCCGGAGCGCCTGCCGGACCACGGCCTGGACCTCCCGCGCGGCCAACTGTTCAAACGGCGTGGCGCTCAGGTCTTCCAGGTCCACCGGGGTCAGCCCCGCGTCGGTCTCCGCGTCAATCGAGATTTGCTGCCGCACATGGCGCCACCACCAGCGGCGGTGGTTCAGGGCCTCGCGGATGGCGATGCGGTAAATCCAGGTCTTCAGCGAGCTCCCCCGGCGGAACCCGCGGATCCCGCGGAAGGCTTTGAGGAAGACTTCCTGTGTGACGTCGGCGGCGTCAGCGGCATCCCCCACCATCCCGCAGATCAAGCTATAGACCGGGGCGTGGTAGTGCGTCACCAGCCAGTCGAAGGCCGCATCGGAGCCACCCTGAAGCTCCGTGACCAGCTCGGCTTCGTCCCGGCTCCAGGGAAGGACGTGGGCCAAGTCTGACACGCTCGCCGCCTCTCTTGTCCCGATCCCTCTGCCGAGGGATTCGAGACCACTCAGGCCGCTGGTCGGGTCCCACGCCCTGAGGTTCGGGACGCGGAACCCTTGCCGGCTAAGACGTCCGGACGCCGATCCGGCAAGATCCACAGTTACTTAGACACCAGCCCGACAGAAAATGTTTCCCGCTTACCGAAAGATTGTGAACCCCTCGGCGGGCATTTTGCAATGGTACGTTTGGCTCCGGGATCACAGCGGACCACGGAAAACTCATAGAACTGCTGGGACTCAGGTAATGGGGGGATTCAGAATTGGTGGAGCCGATGGGATTCGAACCCACGACCTCCTCGATGCCATCGAGGCGCGCTCCCAACTGCGCCACGGCCCCACCCTAAGGCAAGTGCTACGGTGCCTTGCCTTTATAGCACTATTAAGCTGTCTTCGTCTAGAATACGCCGCCTATGGCCAGAATCACTTTTCTGGGCGCGACCGGCTGCGTGACGGGCTCAAAATACCTTGTGGAGGCGGACGGCAAGCGGCTGCTGGTGGACTGCGGGCTGTTTCAGGGCAACAAAGAGCTGCGGCTGCGCAACTGGGACCGCCTGCCGGAAGACCCCGCGCAGTTCGATTGGGTGGTACTCACGCATGCGCATCTCGATCACACCGGCTACTTGCCGCGGTTGGTACGCAACGGCTTCCGCGGGCCCATCTTTGCCAATCCGGCCACGCGCGAACTCTGCGGCATCCTGCTGCCTGATTCGGCCCGGTTGCAGGAAGAAGACGCCGCGCACGCCGAGGAGGGCGGCTACAGCAAGCACAAGCCGCCGCTGCCGCTTTACACCGAGGAAGAAGCGCAGGCCGCGCTCGACCGCTTCCAGGAGATGCCGCGCACGGGCCCGTTCACAATCAGCCCGCAATTTTCCGTGCGGCAGCACGATGCAGGTCACATTCTCGGCTCGGCCAGCCTTGAGTTGACCATCACCGAAAACGGCAGCTCCACCGTGGTGCTCTTTTCCGGCGACCTCGGGCGCTACGACCAGCCCATCCTGAAGGACCCGGAGCCGCCGCCGCGCGCCGACTTTTTGCTCTGCGAATCCACCTATGGCGACCGCGATCATCCAACCGATTCGCCCTTCGATGCGCTTACTGAGGTCATCAGCCGCGTCACGAAGCGCGGCGGCATGATCGTGATTCCCGCCTTCGCCGTGGGCCGCACCCAAACGCTGATGTACGTTCTGCGCCAGCTCGAAGACGCGCAGCGCATCCCGCACCTGCCGGTTTATATCGACAGCCCCATGGCCATCAGCGTCACCGACCTCTACCTGCGGCACCACGAGGACCATGACCTGCAATTCTCCCGCGAGGAATCCGCCGGCGACCCGCTCAACGCGCATAACGTGCATCTGGCGCGGACCGCGGAGGAGTCCAAGCAGCTCAACAATATCAACACCCCGTGCATCATCATCTCCGCCAGCGGGATGGCCACCGGAGGCCGTGTACTTTTTCACCTGGTGCGCCGCCTGCCCGATCCGCGCAACGCCGTGCTGCTCGCCGGCTTCCAGGCCGAGGGCACACGCGGCCGCGCCCTGCTCGAGGGCGCGAAGATACTGCGCATTCACGGCGAAGATGTGCTGGTGCGCGCGGAGATCATCGAGCTGCGGCAGTTTTCCGCGCACGCCGGTCGCGCGGAGATTCTTCGCTGGCTTGCAGGCTTCCCCGCCCCACCGCGGCAGACGTTCCTTGTCCATGGCGAGCCCGCCGCGGCGAGTACTTTGCAGGCCGCCATTCAATCTCACTTCGGCTGGCTCGTGACCCTACCAGTGTATCTGCAGTCCTACGACCTGAACACCTAAGCCTGGACCCAATTCGGACATGGTTGCGGATCGGAGGTGGTGGTATACTCCCGGCTGCCCCCCTTCGCAGGAGGTTCGTATGTCCCCGCGCATCGCGGTGCTTTCCGGCCTCGCTGTTCTGCTGCTGTTTCCCCAAGCGTCCTGGTCGCAGGGACGCGTACCTGGCCGCGATACCACCTCGCGAATGCTCTTAATTCGCGGCACGCTGCGCAACAACGACAGCAGCCAGCCGATGGAAAACATCAAAGTGGACCTAAAGAAACTCACCGGCGAGGTGGTCTCCACCGCTTTCACGCGCACCAACGGCGAATTCGAGTTTGCCGGGCTGAGCAACGGCGTGTATTACCTCGTGGTGGAGGAAAAGGGTTACGAGCCGCTGCGAGAGAGCGTGGAATTGCTCGATGCTCCGCGCTGGGGTGTTCAACTCTTTCTCCGGCGTCCCCTGGAGTTCGGCAAGAGCGCGGCCGGCAC
>JACQDH010000196.1 GCA_016201215.1 Acidobacteriota bacterium
GCGGTCGGCGACCGCCTTCGAGGAGATATGCCCCGAGACCACCACCACATCCTTGGTCGCCTCCACCTTCACCGGCTCCTGCGGGAACACTTCGCGGATCTTCTGGCTCAGTCCGAGGATATCGAGGTCCACGAACATCTCGAAGTGCTGGCTCTGGTCCGCTTCATTCCAGAGCACCAGCGAGACGCCGCCGGGGCTCTTCCCGATAATCAAAATTTGCGTGGGACTGATGATGACCGCGTCGGCGATGTTGGGGTCAGCGATGGAGACTCGCTTCACACGAGTGGGTGAGGTAATGACCAGCGACCGCCCAACCAGCAGGTGCAGCGATTCGCCTGCCTGTGGTTCCTGCGGCGGCGCGGCTTTTTGTTGCGTTCCTCCCGCCGAGGGCGGCCGCACAGCGAGGTTGTCGTCCGGATGCCCCCACGAGGCGGTGGCACTCCCGAGAAGGATCAGCGAAAGCAATAGGCCCGCCCAAACCGTGCCGGCGCATCGCTTGCATTCTTTGTGTGTGGCTCTCATGGATTTCACCTCCGACGCCTCACGGATTCGTGAACGTGGTGATTTCGCGCTTACTTGCCCGAATGACTTCCACGGAAAAGCTCGACGGGGCTGGCGGGGGCTCAGCCGGCCCACGCGCCACTGTGCGGCGCGGCTGGGAGGGCACTGTACCCCCGAACAGGCCGGCCTGAAAGACGGCTGCAGGTTCGACTTTCTTGGAATCAATGGTATTGCGCAGCGCGAGCTGGATTCTTCCCTGTGTGCTCGCCATGGCCAGCCTGTTCGCGTCCTCGGGACTCACCAGGAGTGTGATGACGGGAACGGTTTGCGCCTGGCCTTGCTTGTCCTGTTCGATCTTCTGGCCTGCGGCCAACACGCGCACATTTTCCAGAATGGTTCGTGTGACGTTGCCGCTGCTCCCGCTGTGCACATCCGTTGCACCAGTCACCAGCACGTCCACCACCGTTCCGGGTTGCACAAAGCCCGCGACCCCCACCACGTCGTTTACGGCCACCGAAATCGCGCGCATGCCCTCGGGAATCGTGGCCGGCAGTCCCGACCCGCTCTCTTTAGGAGCAAGCTTGCCTTCCAGAATCGGTTCGCTGGCCAGAACTGAGGTGGTCAAAGCCCGGTCCACGCAGTCCTGAATTCGAGTGAACATGCCCGGCAAGGGCTGCTCGGCCGGCCAGGCAATGAGCCGGAGGTTCTGCGCTTGCAACCGCGTGCCCAGCGGCAAACGGTCTGTCGCCACAACCACCTTCAGAGCAGTAGCCGGACGCCTCGCGCTGGCCTGCGAGATCGCGCGGTAGACGATGCTGCTCGCGAATATACCCAGTATTGCAGCCACTGATAGCCCGATCACTAATCGGCCCCGGTTCATAGTTCCCTCCCTTGCAAAATCTAGAGACGCGCCAGGCCAATCCCATAGCAGATGAGCGTGGCCGCTGCGGCGGCCACGCCGAACGGCAAGCTGGCCGCGCGGGGATTGCCGAGCTGGATTTCAGGATGAGGGCGCAAGCCGTAAACGAAAAAGCCGCGAAGCAATTCCCAGAGGTTCGCCAGGGTCTGGAGAAATCGCCGCTGCCAGATCATCTGTGCCAGTGCCATCAGAGCGCTCAAGAGAATCGCCAGCAACAGCACCAGGGTCACGGGCCGCAAGCCGAGAGTCGCCCCCAGCGCGCCCATCAACTTCCAATCGCCTGCGCCCAGCCCGCGGAGCAGAACCACAGGAAGCAGTACCAAGAGCATTGCCGCCGCGCCGGCGGTGCCCCACTTCAACCCGGGCCAGCCGAACACCAGCCCATTGCCCAATAAGCCGACGCAAAAGCCGCCCAGGGTCAGCCAGTTGGGGATCCGGCGCGACTTCAAGTCTGTGACCGCCGCCGTCATCGCCATCGCCAACGCCAGGATCCACATGGTTTGGTGCCTCATTCGTCCTTCGTCCTTCTCAGTCCACACGTGTGGCTTCTACCCCGAGAGCCTGCGCGCACCTGAGAAGGGTGCGCCGGGCCATCAGGTCGCCACGGACGCAAAGGTGGAGGCCGCATTACTGAAAACGTTGCTGACTGTGTTCGCCAGTGTTTTCATAGACGTGAGCGCAGCCAGGGCAACCAGAACCATCAGCAACGCATACTCCGTCAAATCCTGACCCTGCTCTTCACGCCAGAGTCGCCGAATCAGTTCCCGCACATCACACCTCCTACAAGAATGCGCGGCAGGATTGCCTGCCTCCATCCCAAGGCCGGACGCGCCTTGCGTGACGCATTCGCCGGCGCGCACGCTTGTGCCCCGGGGGTCATGCCCCAAGCCCCCGAGGGATTGTGACCCAGCTTCCCTACTCTTTGGCCGCCGAGATCCCTTGCAGTTCGCGACGGCCAAAGAGCAGCCGCCGCTGGGTTTAGGTTGCAGAGGTCAGGCTGGAAGCGGCATTCGAGAACACGTTGCTGATCGTGCTGGCCAGCGTCTTCATCGTGGTCACGGCCGCCAACGCTATCAGCACCATCAACAGCGCGTATTCGGTCAGGTCTTGGCCCGCCTCCTCGCGATACAGCCGGAGAAGCATTTCCTTCATGTCAATACCTCCATTCAGAGTGACAGCCCGGGATAGACACCCAGGCGAGTACCAGGGCAGTTTGTTTGCCAAAGGCAGCACGCCCAGCGTCTGGGAGCTAGTCTCCTGGAATCAGCGACTTACATCGTGCTCCGGGCAGGGGCTGCTACCGAGCGCGCCGAGAGACACAAAAGAGTCTACTTTAGGATACTCGCGCTGACGACGAAGGTGTCGTTTCGTGGTGCCCTCGCGTTTGAGGGATTGAGCTTGTTCGAGAGGAGGCAGCGCTTACTTCGTTGGCGTTGGGTCCGGGGAGGTCCCTTTGCGAAGATACAGTACTGCAACATCGTCGGCGTACACTCGCCGCCAGTCCGGCAACACTGCCAGTACTGTGCTCAGAGGCGACTTCGTTTCAACCAGGCAGGCGCCAATGCCGTATTTGCGCAGCAAGAAGAACGCGTCGGACTCCAGCCAACTGATGTGCATGTAATCGGTTAAGACTCCTGCATATTCGTAGATGTCCGCGCGTCCATCAATGAACACCTTGTGCGCAGGCCCGCGCGTGCGGATCAGGTACCCGCCCCAGCCGTAGCTATTGAACATCGGCACAGAAACAGGATGGCCGCGCAGATACTCGACTGCCTTCACCGGATAGGTTTCGGTCATGGCAGCCGCCGGACGGCTCGAGTCGCGGAAGTAATAGGCGCCACCGGCCAGCAGTAACAGCATGATCGTGAGATTCAATGCAGGCTGGTTCTTCTCCGGCTGATAGCGGGGCGTCCATCGCGCCAGGATTTGCCCCAGGATCGGCGTGAAGATGAAAAGAAAAAAGAGAATGAACCGAATGTGCGCGCAGGCGGAAAACGCAGTCATCAGCATGAGCGCGAGGACTTCCAGCCGATAGCTGAGGCGATAGACCACCTGAGTCACAAAGAACGCAAGGAGAGCCACAAGGATCACCTTGCCGTACAACAGGTCGAAGCTCATCGGCTGCCATTCCATGATGTTGGCGACGTTGAGCGGCTGCAGCAAGGCCATCTCGAAGGGATAGGCGGCGAGCTGGGCCCCGTAGGGCGTCAGCGGCAAGACCACCACGCACAGCAGCACGACCAGAAGCAGGTGGCGGCGCTGCGCCAGCGTCCACCTCTGCGCGGTTAGCCCACCTCTGCTGAACTCCACCAGGCCCGCCAGCCAGTAAATCCCCATCACTACGAGGCCGAAGCTGAATGTGCCGTGGGTGTTCACCCAAACGAGAAACAGCCCCGCGAGCCACCACAAGGATTTCGTTTTTCCCCGGCGGAAGCGCTCGAGAGCGATCAGCGTGATCAGGAGGAAGATGTAACCCATCACCTGCGGGCGCAGCGTGAAAAAAGCGGCGGTAATCGGGAGGACCATCGCGCAGGCGAGGAACGCCGCCTTGATGTTTTCGCACCAAAGAGAAACGTAATACCAGAGAAGCAGCATGAGCGTGCCGGCCCATAAGAACTGCAGCACAGCGAGCCCGGTAAACTCGCCGAAGCGCGCCGCGAGCGCCAGCACCACCTCCCCGAGCCATTCGTAGGCGATCCAGTGCGCGCCGCTGACGGTGAACGAATAGGGATCCGCGACAGGCCAGTGATGCGTCCGGAGAATCTGCTCGCCGACCTTGATGTGCCACCAGGTGTCCGGATCCACGAAGCGGAAATGCGCTGCCATGCACGCCCCACCGAACAGCAGCGCTCCCAGGAATACGGGGAAGGAGACCACGCGGCGAAGCAGACCGAGCAGGATCGAACGGCTGGCCAACGCAGGAGCAAGAGTTTGCGGCGCGGCCATGCGTCACTGCACCAGCCGCACCGGCAGCAGCGAACCGCCGGGACCCACCGCGGGCGCGCCGGAGCTGCTCCCACAGCCCACGACATTGAGGACCGTGACGTCGTAGAGCGACGCCAGGTCAATGGCCAGCGCGGGGGCGCCCAACAAAACCACCACCTGCCCAGCGCCGACCATGAACAGAGCGACGCCGCGTTGGGTGTTGCGCTCTCGCGCGATTCTCATGCGGTATGCCATGGTTCGTTCCCTCCCCTGGGAAAGACCCGATAAGGAGAAAACCCTTCCAAGCAGGTGCCCCGCAGCGCGAGCACGTGCGGCTCCCGATGCAGCGACGTGGTGCGGCGTGGCCATGACCCTAGGTGCCCGGCGTTCGCACTAGGCGAATTGGGAAAAGAGACGCGCTTCCCCCCGGGACCGTGTTGGTGCCGCAAGTTCCCGTCCGGTTGCCGCAGCCGGTAACACCCGTGATGACCGCGGTAATCGAGTACTGAGCGTCCACGCTTTTTATGAACATCTGCATGTAGCCGACAATCTGCAGTGTATTCCCTGGCGCCGCGTCAAAGCCTTGGTAGAGCGCAACGGTCACCAGCGAGTCGCTCGTGGTAATGGTTTGGCCGCGCAGGGCGGGATTCGGGTTGTTCGAGCCTCCCGTCATCCTAAACGGCGGGCCAGTTGTGGTGTTGATGGTGTCTTGCCCGTTGTTGTTTCCGTTTCTGGTCGCGTGGATGAGGCTGTTAACCGCGGCGTCCGGCTCCGGGGTTGATGCTTTCGGGTCCCGGACCGTCACTTGGCTGCCGCACGTAGAGGTGGTGGCAGGGCATTGGGTGATGCAAGTCGTGGCGTTGGCGCCGCATCCCAGATCGACCAAATGCCACGGGTCCGGGTGGCCATTGCTGTGGAACGTCACTTCCTGGCCGATTATTCCGGCTGGGTAGGTGCCTGGGGAGAGCACAGCCCCGGTGCTGGGATCAACGATGTAACCGGCCTTTTTGCCGTCGCAGACCGGGTTCTGAGGAGTGGTGTGCTCGTGATCGCAATTGGCCATAAACATCGGCTTCAGACAGCCGATGCAAAGCGTGGGCCCGGTGGCACTGCCGGATGGGTTGTACGCTTCGGCGGTGGCCACAGCCGAAACATTGCCCGCGGTCACTCCAAAAATCTTGGCGAAGAAAGTGGGAATCGGATTAACGCTGTCGCAAGCCGTAGTGCGCTGGACGGTAACCGAGATAAGCGGGTTGCCGGCGGAAGAGCTGGGAAACGTCGCCGTGACGCAATTGGCGTTCAGGCTGCTGATCGCCAAGCCGGCGATGTTGTTCTGGCCGGCCACAACTCTCGCCCGGCTGGTGGCCAGCGCTTGAAACGACGTACAGGCCCCGGCACCGCCGTTAACGCACCCCGAATCGACGAAGACCTTGGCGCCGGCCAGTCCCCCGGCGTCGGCGGCGCGCTGGGCCTCGTTGCGCGCCACGTACAGCGAAATCAAATCAATCGAGAGGACTCCCATCCCCAGCAGGACTACGAGTCCTGCCGCGACCATCACCAGGCTCATCCCGCGCTGCAACTCCCGTTTCTTGCTGACCTTCACGCAAGTTTGCATAGCCGGCTCCTTAGCTAATCCAAGCTAATTCATGTTCGCTATGACCACCACAGTGGAAACAGTGATGGAGTTGGCGTAGGTGGATGTGGGCGACATGAACTTGATGGCTTGGCCGAAACCCCAGTTGAACGGGTAATTCAAAGTCACCCGCGTCGCCACCACCGTGGTCGTCCCGCTCAGGAATGTGTAGCCCCGCTCGATTTTCAGCAGAAAGGTGCTGCAACCCGTCGTGGTCGAGGTGTACTGCCAGGCCAAACTGCCCGCCGAAGCCGCGGTGGTGCCGACCGCGCAGGGCGTCACATTGGCACTGGTCAAGTAATTGGCCACTGCGTTCCGCACCGCCGTGACCGACGCCGGGGGCGAGCCCGAGCTGAGGTCGTTCGGTTGGCTCGCGGCAATTCGCGTCCCTTCTCTCGCCGCACTGGAGATCTTTTCCTTCAAAGTCCACGCCCCTCCGAAATCGATCGCCCCCACCAGCATGACGAGCAGGAATGGCAACGCCATGCCGAATTCCAGCAGTTGCGACCCTTCCTCGCGGAAGATCGCCGGCCGTGTTTTTCGCTCTTTCGATCCCACTGGCATGGCTTAGAACTCCTGTCGTATCTGCACCTTTGTCGAGATCGTGATGGTCGTGCCGCTGAGCGACGTGAACGGGATTGCCAGTGTGAACGGGAAGCCAAAAGTCACCACCACGCCCTTCACCTGATTCGCGGCAGGATCGGAGGGGTTGAGGACCTGGTTGCGCAGGATTGAGATCGCCGGGCTGACCTTGGTCGGATCCAGCGCAGACGCCGAAAGAAAGCCGTTGATGACGGCCGTTACCTCCCCATCGGAAGGAGAGGTGTTCCCGCTCACACAGGTGGAACAGGTTGGCGCCGCCGCGAACCGGGCCCCCTCCCGCGCCGCCCGCGTAATCGTCTGGTACACGTTGAAGGCGCGCCCGATGTACAAAATCCCCAGCAGCAAGGTCAGCAGAACCGGCAGAAGGAGCGCTGCCTCAACGAGTTGCGAGCCGCGTTCAGCGGCCATCCGCCGCCGGATCCGCCCCCCGCACGCGCCAGCACCTGTCTGCAAATAGAGACACATTGGCCGGAAACACTCCTGTCCCAAATAGACAACGAGCAATTCCTCTGCCATTCGCCACCTACGCGGAAGCCCGCAACTTCCTGAATTCCGGGAGCACTGCGAACTCCGTCCGCACGCTCGTAATGGACTCGCCGAACTGCCGGATATTCTGTTCACGAATGTGACCAAGCAGCAGTCCAGCCTGGGCGATATGTTCGATCCTCTCCGGGGCTAGCCCCATCATTCGTGCGCAGGTGGCGTCCACGGCGACGGGATCATCGCCCAGTACTAGGACTCCGCAAGGCTTGGCCATGCCTTGAATGGGCCCATTGCCCTCCATCCCCACGATCCCATCCACGATGGCAAAGTGCGGGCGCACGGTGCTGTTAATGTCCAACAGGGCTCGCGTAATGCCTGCCCAATGCAGAATGTTCTTGGGCCACCCGTAGCAACTGCCTGGCACGATTCCAAACATGTTCTTGAGCGAGAGTGTGACCCCAGCCCAGTGATGCGTCTTCAACTTCGGCATCGAAACGATCAGATCCGTGCCCAGCACCGTGTCTGGTAAGTAGAGTTCTCGCAGCGAGGAGGCACCTGCGCGGAGCGGGACGCGGTGCACTTCGTCCAGGTTCAGATCCACGAAGGATGCCGCCAGGGGGCCGAGGTATTCCCGCAAGCGCATCGATTCCGCAATAGCTTCCGTGTCGCGCTCCAGCGCGGGCCCGTCGCCCACCATCACTTTCGCCGCGCCCAGCCGCAGAAAACTCTCGCGCGCCGCGGCGACCACTGCCGGATGCGTGTTAATCGTTCCCGACGGGTCGGGACCCACAAAGTTTGGCTTCAGGAGGACCGTCTTCCCGCGCACCGGAAGATCAAGTTCGCGAAGTGTCTCGACAAGCAGCGCGGAAAGATCCATCTCGTAATTCTTCGCGGAACGGATCGCCACGCGCGAGTTGGGTCGCGCGAAGGAGGGCGAAAGCCGGGAGGCGGATTCCATCATGATCTGCCGCCCCCCTTCGTGCTCACTTGCAGCCAGGTACGGGTAGGATCCAGGGCAAGTGCGGCGTGGGCCAACGCCGGGATGTTCTGCAGGAACTCGTTTGTTGCATAAAGACGCCGGAGAGCCGGCTCTAATTCCTGGGTTGGCCGGCCGTACGTCTCCAGGCAAAGGTGTGCCAGGGCGAGCGAGCTGGGACCCGGCGTCCGTTCGCTGACGCTGGCGAGCCAATCCAGACTTCTCTGGTTTTCCGCACGCTCCTGGTGCCGTTGCAGAGCCAGCAGCGCCCAGACTGTCGGGCCGACCAGTGGTTCACCCGCGACACCGTACACGAAAGGATTGCCAGAGTTCCATCCGCCGTTCGGGCACATGCGGTCGTACAGCATCGCTTCGGCAAGTCTCCGACGCTTCGCCAGGCGTCGAGGGAGCGTCGGCCCAAAGATGTTGTGCAGCAGAATGAGCGCGCAGGCCGTAGGCTCCACCCAGCTACTGGTGCCACGAGTCCAGCTCCATCCTCGCAGGGAATGGTTCTGGCGAGTTACGGCGGGCCGGGAAGAAAGGCGCCGCAGGATTCGTTGCCAGAGTCTGCCTTCTCCGGGCCAGGCATCGCCGAGCCAATCGATGCCCTTGGTCACAGCCTCAGGGGCTACGCCGAGCTGGTGCAGGGTCAGGCAGGCAAGCGACGTTACCCAGCATCCTTCATCCTGGCCGGGATAGGCAGGCCAGGAGCCGTCGGGCAGTTGCACGGCGAGCAGCCAGCGGATTCCGCGCATGGTGGCAGACTCGGCTTCAAGCCGTTCCTCGCCGCCCGCCAGTGCCAGCATTGACCAGCACGTCGGTTCTGTCGCGCTGCGCTGGGCGGGCCGATAGCCCCAGCCGCCGTCTGGGTTTTGCGCGGTGCGCAAAGACGCCAGGCAGATCGCTTCGCGGAAAGATGGTATGCCGGAACTGCCGGGGTAGGATTCGATGCAATGAACCGGGCCTGACATTGCCATTTCGGGTGTCGCGAGCCTTACATCACACGGTCAAACGGCGGGCCTGGCTCCACAGGGAGCTCCGTCAGTCCCTCCTCTGCATCCGAGCGGATGTCGAGCTGGTTGATCAGGCGGTGCAGGTAATTCCGAGCCATGCCCAGCCGCCGTGCGGTGTCCGTTTTTCGCCAACTACATTCGCGGAGCGTGCGCAGAATCAGACGACGTTTGAACTCGCGGACTTCCCCTTCGTAGGAATGCGCCAACGGGGTCTGCTCGAAGCCTTTGCGGAACGTCGACGGCAGATGCCAGACTTCGATGCTCGGGCCTTCGGCCAGCACCACCGCGCGCTGGACCACGTTTTCCAGCTCCCGGACGTTTCCCGGCCAAACGTATTCTTCGAGCGCCTGCATGGCCAAGCGACAGAAACGCTTGGACTTCTTGCCGAATTGTTGAGCAAAGCGATGCAGAAAGTGGTGAGCGAGAAACGGAATGTCATCCCGGCGCTCGCGCAGCGGCGGCATGTGGAGCTGGACGACGTTGAGGCGGTAATAGAGATCTTCGCGGAACTTGCCGGACTGCCCCATCTCTTCAAGATTCTGGTTGGTCGCACAGAGGAGCCGAAGGTTGACCGCAATCGGCGTATTCCCGCCCAGGCGCTCGAAGGTCCGCTCCTGCAACACGCGCAGAAGCTTTGGCTGCAAGCCCAGCCCAAGGTCACCCACCTCATCGAGAAACAGGGTTCCCCGATCGGCCATTTCCAGCCGCCCGCGACGTGCCATTAGCGCGCCGGTGAAGGCGCCCTTCTCGTGGCCGAAGAGTTCGTCCTCGATCAAGGTCTCCGGCAGATTCGCGCAAGAGAAAGCGACGAAGGGGTGGGCAGCTCGCGCACTCATTCGATGGATCGCACGAGCGAGCAGTTCCTTCCCTGTGCCCGTCTCGCCGGTGATGAGCAGGGTGACGTCGCACGGTGCGACCTTCTGCGCCAGCGCAAAGACCTGCTGCATGCACTCAGAGGAACCGATCAGTTCGTGCAAGCGTCCGGCCAGGCGGTCTTGGGACCGCAACTGTTGTAATTCCCTTGTGGTCTGACAGTACTTGTAGGCGCGCCGCAGGATCAGCCGGAGTTCCACCATGTCCGGCGGGCTGGCCAGGACGTCGTAGGCACCGTTCTCCACTACCTTCAGCGTAAGGGTGTGCTCGTCCCCGGCCAGGATGGCAATCACCGGAGGCGGCAAGTTGACCCGATTGATAGTCTCAAGCAGCCGCAAGCCCGGGTTCAAACTGCCGTCGGAACTGGCCGCGCGCAGATCGAGCAGGACGACGTCTGCCCAGCCTTCCAGCTTGGATCCCTGCGGCAGGATCAGTTCGTCGCTATGCTCGATTAGGAATCCAGGCCCCAGAGCGCGGGTGACAGCTTGAACAAAGCCCACATCAGGACTGCAAAACCAGACACGTATTTCGTCCTTGCACATGGTGTTCTCCCCACACACTCAGCTATGCTGCTGCTCCTCCCACGTGTGGGGGGACTCCACCTGTGCGTGGTCCTAAAGTTCCCGAAGGGAAAACCTGTCGTTGGTGGCGGCGAAGCCGCAATCACCGCCAGACCCACCGCGTTCCACTCGAACCACCCGCCCGGTTCCCTGCATTCGAACCATCGGCCCGGAACCCGGCAGAGGTGGGAGCAATACCTGAAACCTCATTTTCGCTTTCACATGGGGACACAACTGCGCGTGGACGTAGAAGCCACAATGACTGATGTCCCGCGTGAACCCTTTCCTGTGACGACGCCTGCCACGAATTTGCCAGGAAAAGCTTACGCGGAGCTTCAACGGGAACCGTTCCACGCTTCGACGCTCCGCGCGGGCCGGAAATCGTCGTGCTGCCGAGCGCAGGACAGGTTCCGACATCGGCTGCTGCGGGAAGCTACACCGTAACTTAGAAGCCGACAAGAGGTCAATTGGTCTGGCTTCTCGTGGGCCGCTTGACCCCTGGCCCTTGAGCCACCATTCCCCTTCGATGCGCAGAGAGGAAAGACCCTGTCCGGTGAGAAGAAAGGCCCTTGGCGTACCTGAGGTTTGACTCTCGCTACTTGTTTGCCGAGGCTTGCGGTATCCTCGCTGGGATTCCCACAAGAATTTCGACGGCGACAGCTTCACCTCCGCGAAGGGCCGGCATGAATCTCCAACGCCGAAAAGCCGCCAGAGCTGCTTCATCCATCCGGGGCTCCACGTCCTGCAAGATACTCAGCTCGCCGACAGACCCATCCTGCCTGATGAGACCGTGTAAGATAATCAGTTTGTTTGCTTTATCATCCGGGATGGGAATCCGCTGAAAATCGAATCTCTCCAGAACATAGGGCGGCACCAAGCCCTGGTCAAGTTGAACCATTCCGCCGCGCTGGCTGAGCGCGGGGTTCCGGGCAGGACTGTCCAGCAGGCAATATTCTAGCGTCCAACTCTTTCCAGGCATGGGAAAGAAGATGGTGTAAATCTTGCC
>JACQDH010000016.1 GCA_016201215.1 Acidobacteriota bacterium
CGGCATGCCTTCGGGTCGCGACAGCTTACGTCGAAACCGTGTCGCCCCCACAGCAGCTTTATCCTAGCACCGCCCCGCGCAGCCGTCCACCGCGACCCGCAGGCTGTCGAGACTGGTGTACACCAGCACGTTGCGCCGCGCCTTCAGTGTTTCGAGGAACTGCTCGAACTTCCCGTTGGTCTGCGGATGGTACGGCGAGCAGCGGATGTGCCGGATCGCGAGCATGCGCACGTAGTCCTCGGACGCATGGGCCAGGAAGCCGGGTCCATCGTCGCTGACCAGCCGCGTGCGATCTTCCCCTGGCACGTTCTTCATCCCCGTCCATTCGAACGCCTGTTCGACGACTTCCCTGATCGATTCTGCCGTCATGTCTCTCTTCAGCTCCCAAGCCAGGATGAACCGCGAGTAGTGGTCCAGCACGGAGATGAAGTAATACCAACCTCAGCTCGCTGAGCACCCACAATTGGAAATTGAATCTTTCTGACTTTGCTTTCCTGTGGGAGGAGTGGGAGTGCTGCTTCTATCTCAAGGTCGTGAGTGATCTCCCTTGACCCGGTTCAATCATGCTTAGAATTTTCAACGCAATTGCTCGGAGATGAAGAGCCATTAGATGGGCAAGCGCATGGCTGGGACGTTTCGCAACCTGGCGCGTTCTGCTCACGACCTGTCCGAAAGTACAGGTACCCCTTAAGGCAGGACTTTGCCGGATAGCGGTGCTCTTCCCCTTCGCAAGAGGCATCATCATCTGAGTGCCAGTTCTGCAAGATACTCAGGGAGATCTGAGATGAGGAAGTCGGCCGCAATGCTGATGGGGATTCTGCTGGCCCTCCCTGCGCTGGGGGCCGATGAGAGTAAAGAGCAAAAACGGCTGAACGAGTGTGGCCAAGTTCTCAAGGAGATCCTGAACATTCCTGACAACATCCCCAAAGGCTTACTGGATAAAGCCGAGTGCGTGATCGTCATCCCCTCGGTGAAAAAGTTTGCCATCGGGATTGGGGGCAGCTATGGGCGAGGTGCCATTACGTGCCGTACCGGCGAGCATTGGACCGGCCCGTGGAGCGCCCCGGCGATGTTTGCACTGGAAGGAGCCAACATCGGCTTGCAGTTGGGCGGGCAGGCGACAGACTTCGTTCTGCTGGTGATGAATCCCAAGGGTGCGAACTCCATCCTCGGCAGCAAAGTGAAGCTGGGTGCGGACGCCTCGGCTGCTGCGGGCCCAAAGGGACGTGATGCCGCCGCCCAGACCGATGTGGTCATGCGGGCCGAGATTCTCACCTACTCACGTTCCCGGGGGCTTTTCGCTGGCGTATCGCTTGAGGGTTCTACTCTGCGGCAGCACAACGGGGCCAACGAAAAGGCGTACGGTCGCAAGGTCAGCGCACGGGAGATTGTGCGCCGAGGTGCCGTCGGCACACCTGCCGGCGCGCAGTTGTTGCTAGCCACGTTGAACAGTCACTCAGCCAGGAATCTCTCCGACCCTAAGTCGCTGCAGTAAGCGTTCTCGGTGTCCCCCAGCGAGGCTTGCGATCACGGCGGAAGAGGAGATGGACACAGCGCCCAGCCCCAGGAGTTGAGAGCATGGTCAGTTCGGGCGCGAGTCCCAAGGCCGTTCGAGATACGGGGGGAGGTCAGGCCAGCAAAGACAAGGTTGTGCTGTCCGCCCCCGTTCTCGTGTACGGGTGCGACGTGGACGGCAATGCGTTCCTCGATGCGGCGCCCATCCACTCACTCAACGCTCACGGTGGGGTGCTGGCTCTCGCGGCAAATGTGCGCAGAGGCCAAACCATCCTGCTCGTGAACGATGGGGCGCAGCAGGACAGAAAGGCCCGTATCCTATACGTCGGGCCGGACTACGGGGGCAGGAAGAAAACCGCGTTCGAGTTCGTGCGCTCCTGACGGACGCAGTCGGCGCCAGCTTGCCGCACGAGAACGGAACTAGGACAAATCAATGAAGCACACAGACTCCGCGCCGTGTGGTGGAGTAGTCGGATGGAGCGATATACAGCACACTGGGCCTGGAGGAGATTCGCCATGACGATCCGCGTTGTCCGCACCCTTGTTCTGCTGCTGGCCGTTCTCGGAGTGTTCGCTTGGCCGGTTCTGGCCCAGAGCCACGGCCAGGGCAACCCACACAAGCAGAAGGGGCAGGGCCGTGAGGATCGAGCTGATCGAGACGAAGATCAGGACCGGGACGATGGGGACAACACTCGTCCGATCTTTCGCAAGCACGACCGCGAGATCATTATCGAGTTTTACCGCTCGCGGCCATCGGGCCTGCCTCCGGGATTGGCGAAGCGCAACGGCAATCTACCTCCCGGACTTGAGAAACACCTGGAGCGCAACGGCACTCTGCCGCCCGGCCTTCAAAAGCGCGTCGAACCACTTCCACCAGAACTCGATGTGCGCCTCCCGCGGTTGCCCACGATTTACCGCCGGTGCAGAATCGGGCCGCACGTCATCATCCTGAACCGCAAGACGAGCGCCATCCTGGACATCATCCGCGGCGTAGCCATTGTCGCCGGGACGTGAAGGCTGGGCAGTAGATCCGTCGGCGATACTCACCTATTGAGAAGACCGGAGACAATACGCCAACGGGTGCTGTTCTTGACCGAATGGGACGGGGCGCAAAAGGGTTTCCTTGGAGAGTAGGAACCATTTCATGCAGATTTCATCCAGGATCGCGGCCATACTGATTGCTTCCCTGATTTTTCTTCCACAACCGAGTTTTGCGCAGAAGAAGGAAACGAACGCCGAACAGGTGCTGTTCGAATCCGCCAATCGCGAGCGGGCGGCACATGCATTGCCGCCGTTGAAGTGGGACGCTAAGCTTGCCCGCGCTGCGCGCCAGCACGCGCTGCGGATGGCGCAGCAGAATTCGCTTTCGCATCAGTTCCCCGGCGAGCTTGACCTTCCCGCACGCGCCATCCAGGCCGGCTCTCGCTCCAGCGTCATTGCTGAGAACGTAGCTGAGGGGCCAAGTGCCGGAAACATCCACGCGCAGTGGATGAAATCGCCGCATCACCGTGCGAATCTGCTCGATACGGACCTGGACTCCGTCGGTATTGCCGTGACCGAACGCAACGGGCAATTGTTTGCCGTCGAAGACTTCTCGCGAGCAGTCGCGGGCTCGCGGATTGTTTCGAGGCGTCGAGGACGGTGATTGGCTTGAGCCTGCGGACTCCCCGAGCAGGACGCTTTTCGTGTGGCGCCACCAACCTGCGAGGTCCCTGCTTCGGTCCGATGGGCGCGCCGTCCAGAGTGTCGGCCACAATGACCTTAGAATCGGAGTGTTTGTGGGCAGGGACCCAACCTGATGGTCGGCTCTTAGGATTCAGGCGGTTACAGGAGAGGCCGCAGGCAGGTTTTTGGGCAAGCCAAGAAGGGCACGCTGGACAGGACTCTAAGCGGCCATCGATACATGCAAGTAAGCCAGTGTTTCGATCCGCGTGCGCGGGTCGTCCTTACACTCTTCCGAGGGCGTACCGCGGCTCAACCCCACTAGGGGAAAGCAAGCAAAATCTTTTTCAGTGGAATGGCAGCTTTCTGGACTGGCGCGATCAGGGCTGAGGCAGGGGAAAGGCAAGACTCCGGTGGCCCCAGGAGGCAATGAGGTGCGTGCCTCCGTTGCCGGCGACGGCCTTAGCCACCTGCTCCGTGGAGGTGATGATGCACTCTTCGCCGCCCTGTGCGATGAAGTCAATCGCCGCTTCGATCTTCGGTCCCATGGAGCCCGGTGGGAATTCGCCTGCGGCCAGGTAGTTGCGTGCCTCCGGAAGGGTCAAAGTTCCCAGCCACTGCTGGCCGGGCTGCCGGTAGCGGATCGCGACCTGCTCCACCGAAGTGACGATGATCAGCTTGTGCGCGCGGATCTGCGTGGCGAGCAGACTGGACGCACGATCCTTGTCGATCACGGCCTCCACGCCCAGCAGCGAGCTTCGCTCCCAGGCGACGGGGATCCCGCCGCCTCCGCAACCCACGACAACGGCACCAGTCTCCGCGAGGTCAGCGATGGCGTCTTTTTCCAGGATGTCGAGCGGCAGCGGAGAAGGCACTACGCGTCGAAAGCGGCCCTTCTCAATTTCGCGGATCTTCCAGTGCGGCTTTTCGCGGCGAAGCCGTTCGACTTCTACGGCCGTGTAGAAGGACCCAATCGGTTTGGTCGGGTTGGCGAAGTCCGGGTCATTCTTATCCACCAGGACCTGCGTAATCACGCAAGCGACGCTGCGGCGGATGCCCTCGCGTTGGAAAAGTTCGGCGGCCAACCGCTGAATCATGTACCCCATGCCGCCCTGTGAATCCGCGACACAAGTGTCCAGCGGCAGCGGCGGGACCCGGCGCTCTCCCTCTTCGACGCGAATCAGGATATTGCCAATCTGAGGACCATTCCCGTGGGTGATCACGAGCTTGTGATCGGATCGAAAGAGGGGCAGCAGGCGCTCGAGTGTTTCCGCAGTGTGGGCAAACTGCTGGGGGATTGTGCCGGGTTCGTCCGGCCGGGTGATCGCGTTGCCGCCCAGAGCGATGACCAGTGTTTCGGGCATGAGGGTCACCCTTCGGAGAGGCCCCGAAGTCGCTTCGCGACTGCCGCGAGGCTTGGAGGAATCGGTGCGGGTCTCTGCACCGCGCGCGAGGCGCTCGGAACATCCTTGAGGCCCGTGCCGGTGACGAGCATCACGACCCGTTCGTCGGGGTCCACCAAGCCTTCGTCCAGTGCCGCCCGCAGGCCCGCAAGGGCTGCGGCTCCGGCAGGCTCGGCAAAGACACCAGTGTGCCGCGCGAGTTCCGCGATAGCTTTGATGATGGAGTCGTCCGAAACCGTCACCCCACCTCCCTGGGAGGTGCGGATCACACGCAGGCACTGCAACGCGTTGCGGGGTGCCTGGACAACAAGACTGTCGGCCACGCTCGTTGCGTGTGGAACCGTAATGATAGTGTCCGCCCCTTTCCGCAAGGCGTTCACAATCGCCGCGGAGCCTTCCGGCTGAACTGCGATGAGGCGCGGCATGCGCAGGATGAGTCCACAGCGTTGCAAATCGGCAAAGCCCTTGGCCACGCCGGACAGAATCACGCCATCTCCAGTGGGGACAAGCACCGCGTCGGGGCACTCGGGCGCGAGATCGACAGCGATCTCCAGGGCCGCCGTCTTTTTGCCCTCGATGGTGAACGGGTTCAGCGCGGTGTTGCGATTGTACCAGCCGAACTCTTGACAGGCCGCGAGGCACAATTCGAAGGCATCATCGTAGGTTCCCTCCACGGGCAGGACCACGGCTCCATAGCTCAGCATCTGAACGAGCTTGGCCTCGGGCGCTGAAGCGGGAATGAACACGACGGCCTGGAGTTGGCTTGCCGCCGCGACAGCCGCAAGTGCGGTCGCAGCATTGCCGGTCGATGCCGCGGCGACTGTCTCACAACCGTACTCCCGCGCCTTGGCCACCACGAGGAATGAGGCACGGTCCTTGGTGGAGCCGCTGGGGTTGCGCGTGTCGTCCTTTAACCACAGGCGCTTCATGCCGAGTGTGCGGCGTAGGTTGGGGACTTCCAGCAGCGGTGTTCCCCCGACCGGAAGCGGGGGCAGGAATGCGATCGAAGGGATAGGCAGGAATGCACTCAGAAACTTCGCACTCGCTGCAGGTGCGGCGGGCCAGCTCGATGGGAGCTTGTCGAGTACGACTTCCAGCACGCCGCGGGTCACGCCGCCCAGTTGCTGATGGCGGGTGCACGCCGAGCACACGAACCGCACTTCTTCCTCTTGGTACCAGGAGCCACACTCCGTGCAGCGAAACCGAAAGTTGCTCATCTTTATAGGCCTGGGACGTGTCGGGCTCGGACGTGGAAGTGTAGGCATGCTCGTGCTCCGCTGCGGCAACATTTCATCGTCGGTTCCTGCCCGCTACATGGTCAGGGCCATCAGGGCCTTCTGAACGTGTAGCCGGTTTTCGGCTTCGTCGTACACGACCGATTGTGGCCCGTCGATCACCTCGTCGGTCACCTCCCGGCCGCGATCGGCGGGGAGAGGATGCATATAAATCAAGTGCTTCTTGCCCAGCGCCATGCGCTCGCGGTCGCAACGCCAGGTCGGGTACTTTTCGATCAGGCGCAGCCCTTCGGCGGTATTGCGCGTGGTGACGAGCGGACCCCACGACTTGGGGATGACCACGTCGGCATCTTCAAAGGCGTCTTCAAAACGGTGCGTGATCTCGAACCGCACGCCGGCCGCCTTCGCGTTCGCTTTGGCCTGCGCCTCGATCTCCGGCATGAGGCGGAACTCCGGCGGGTACGCCAGTGTGACGTTGAGGCCGAAGCGCGGCATCATCAGGATCAGGCTTTGCGGCACGGACACCGGGCGCACGTAATTGGGCGCGCTGGTCCACGCCACGCCGAGCTTGAGGCCCCGGGTGTTCCCAAACTTTTCGCGGATGGTCAGGTAGTCCGCCAGGATCTGGCAGGGATGGTAGACGTCGCACTGCATGTTAATCACGGGGACTTCGGCGTCCGCAGCCACCGCGCGCAGATAGGCGTTGCCCTCGCCGAAAGCACAGTGGCGGATGGCGATGCCTTCGCCGTAGCGCGAGAGGACCTTGGCCGTGTCGCGCGCGTTCTCGCCGTGGCTGATTTGCATCCTGTCGGGCGAGAGGTAAATCGCGTGTCCCCCGAGTTGGGTCATCCCGGTCTCGAAGGAGTTGCGGGTGCGGGTCGAGGCGTCAAAAAAAATCATGTAGAGCGTCTTGGCGGGAAGCAGCGGCGTCGGGCGGCCCTCTGCCCTGGCTGCCTTGAGGTCGGCAGCGAGCGCGAAGAGTGTCTCCAGCTCCTCAATCGTCCAGTCCTGCTCGGTGATGAAGTGGCTTCCCCTCAGCTTGCTTTCCATGCCCTAGTCTCCGTCCTTGGTCGCAAACGCCGCGATCAGCTCATCCTTGTGCCGCACCAGGGACTCCGGGATCAGGCTGTACACGGCGGTGGCTCGCACGAGATCCTCCGTGGCGACCCATTCGCGCGTGGTATGGGCCAGCTCTTCCAGGCCTGGCGCAAACCCCACCGTGGGAATTCCGAGCCGGCCCATGCTGGCCACGCCGTTAGTGGAAAAGGACCAGCGCGAGATCTTCGGAGGGTTCCCGAGGACAGCCTGGACCGCGCGCACCACATCCTCCACCAGGGGGTGCCCCTCCGGAAGCGTCCAGGTCGGGTAGTACTTCTCTTGCCGGGCGCGTTCGCCACGCCAACTGATCTCGTCGTAGGCGAGCAGCTCCACCTCCGCATCGCCAAGGTGGGGCAGCGAGCGCAGCTCCCGCATGGCGCTTTCGACGCTCTCGCCGCGGGTGAGTCGCCGATCAAGGTAGATGCGCGCGCTGTCCGGGACCGCGTTGAGCGAGGGCGAAGTGCACTCAATGAACGAGACGACCACCGAGCCCTTGCCGAGGAAGTCGTCGCTCGGAAGGCGGCGGTGAAGAGCTTCGATATCGGCGATGATGGGCGCCATTTTGTAAAGCGCGTTGATGCCCAGATCACAGTGGGCGCCGTGGGCCGACTTGCCGCGCGTGCTAATGGTTGCCTCCAGGCGCCCGCGGTGCCCGCGGTAAACATTCAGATCCGTCGGCTCGCCGAGAATCACCACATGGGGGCGGACGCCTTCTTTCTCAATCAGGTGCAGCAGGCAGTAGCCGTCGCAGTCCTCCTCCATCACCGAGGCGGTGAGGTAGAGCGTGACGCCGGGGGGCACGCCGCGCTCGCGCAGGATCGTCGCCCCGTACGCCATGCATGCGATGGCCGGAAGTTCGTCCACCGCGCCACGGCCCCAGACCTTGCCGTCTTCCAACTTCCCCTTGAACGGATCGTGCTCCCAGGCCTGCGGATCGCCCACGCCTACGCAATCGATGTGTCCGTCCATCAAGATCTTCAGCGGCCCCGTTCCAATGCGCGCGACCACGTTACCCAGACGGTCGTAAGACACCTCGTCAAAGCCGAGTCTGACGTATTCCCGGCGCACGCGTTCGCAGCGCTCGCCCTCGCGACCGCTCTCGGCGGGTATCGCGATCATTTCGCGTAAGAAGCTGACGATGCCGGATTCGTATTTTCGAGCCGCTTCCAGGGCTGCTTTACCTGCTTCTGTCATCACGATCCTCCCGGCTGACAACGGCGTGCGTGCCACCCTTGATCTGGCTGAGAACACCGGTTTCCCGGTTGAACGTCGCAATCTGGTCGTCCCACCGGGGCAACTTTTCGACCAGGTCTTCCCAGAAGGAGAGGGTCCACAGGGCGTGGAGTTCTTCTACCGTCTTCCCCTGTTGCTCCACCCAGGTGAAGTACTTCAAGTTGTGAATGGCCTTGCGGTCGAGGTAGCGCAACTCTCGGAGATGGTCGGT
The DNA here is from genome assembly GCA_016201215.1 of Acidobacteriota bacterium. Taxonomy (GTDB): domain Bacteria; phylum Acidobacteriota; class Terriglobia; order Acidiferrales; family UBA7541; genus QHYU01. The sequence continues at coordinate 8,358 of JACQDH010000016.1, forward strand.
GGTTGCCCCGGCCAGAACACGCTCGAAGTCGGCGGCGGCTTGGCGTTCTGTGTACAGCCCGCGCTCTTCGCAGAGTTCCGTCAATCGCGTGCGGTAGAGCTCGACCGAATCGGTGAACGAGGTCATCAGAACATCGTTGTGGTCCATCTCGAAGTAGCGCGCGGTCTTGATGGCGGCGAGCAGGTTGCAGACGCTCGAAATACCCAGCAGTGGCAGGTCGGTGAGGACCGCGTCAGCGACCCCGCGGCGCGCAAGCTCGGCATGGCCGGCGGGCTCATTGAACAGGCGGAGCAGCCGCAGCGTGGCCTCGTCGTCGATGGCCGTCACGACGTCGGTGTTGCGCACGTTGTGAATCCACGGCACGTGCTTGTCGCCGATGCCCTCGATGCGGTGGTCTCCGAAACCAGCAAGTAAAAGGGTGGGGCATTGTAGGGCCTCAGCCGCGGTGATCCGACATCCCGGCAATGGCCGCTTGAGATAGTCGCCGGCCGCCAGCGTCCCGGCGGAGCCGGTGGCGCCGACCCAGGCGGCAAAGCGTGCGCGCGCGCCGCCGAGCCGGCGGAACGCCGATTCGGCGGCGGGACCCGTCACCCCATAGTGCCAAAGGTAGTTTCCGAAATCTTCGAACTGGTTGAAGATCACTGCCTCGGGCCGGGTTCGGCGGATTTCCCAGCAGGCGTCGAAGATCTCCTTCACATTACTCTCGCAGCCCGGCGTGGCAATGATCTCGGCGCCGATGCTTTCCAGCCAACGGAAGCGTTCGCGGCTCATTCCTTCGGGCAGGATCGCCACTGCCTGGCAGCCCAGCAGCACGCTGTCGAAGGCGCCGCCGCGGCAGTAGTTGCCGGTCGAGGGCCAGACGGCACGCTGGGTGGTGGGGTCAAACTCGCCCGCCACCAGCCGCGGGACCAAGCAGCCGAAGGCCGCTCCCACCTTGTGTGCACCTGTGGGAAAGTGTTTGCCGATCAGCCCGACGATCCGAGCCGGCACGCCGGTCAGCTCCGACGGAAGCTCGATGGCGTTGACTTCACCGAACCCGTTCGTCTTGGGATCATTGTGCCACGTGATCCTAAAGAGGTTCAGCGGATCGACCGCCTGCATGTCCACCGCGCGCAGGGCGGCGACGATAGCAGGATCGACAGTGCTTGGATCACGCATCTCCGCGAAGGTCGGGATCAGGACCCCTCTCTCCCGGCATCTCTCCACGGCATGCCTGCGGATCTGCTCTTTGTTCAGTCCTGTCAACTGGCAACTCCTTTCTGACGACCCCGCGGCCATCGGTCGGCCGGAAGCATCAGTCCCCCAGGAAACTCGTGCCCCACTTTAGGGCTCGGAAGCGCTGCCACAAGGCTGGCACTAGGTCGCGGGCGCGGGCCGCAAGCGCATCCGGATCGAGGGTCTCGTGCCAGAAGTTTTTCAGGAGCACGCACCCACGGGCGATGGTGTGACGCACGGGAGCCTCGCTGGCGCCATACACCAGGTGGTCAAAAAGGTTCCCGGGTTCGATCGGTGTGATCGTGGAAACATCGATCACGATGATGTCCGCCGGAGCGCTCGGCGCGAGTTCCCCCAGCAGCGGCTCGTCGAAAAACCGGCGCGCCACTTTCACGTTGTTTGACAGCAAGTCCGGCAAGACCTCGAACCCGGAGCTGGGATCGCGCCGCGCAGCGCGGTGCAAAAGAAATGCGCTGCGCAGCGCGCGCAGCATGTTCGAGGACATACCGTCGGTGCCGATCCCCACCAGGCAGCCACGCTTTGCCGCATTCACCGTGTCAAGCCAGCCGACGCCGTTGTTCGCATTCGATTCGGGATGGTGGATCAGCGCCGCGTCGTACCGCGCGATCTTGGCATAGTCGTCCGCTTCCAGGTGGATGCCATGGGCCAGCAGGCAACACCGGTCCAGCAGGCCGAAGTGTTCGAGACGGTCCACCGGTCCCAGCCCGAACGCCCGCCGGGACGCTTGCACATCAAGCGGATCCTCAGCGACATGGATGTGGCAGCCCGCTCCCTCCGGCCGGCGCTCGGCAACTTCGGCGAACGTTTCGTCCCGCAGTGTGAAGCTCGCATGCAAGCCAAAGACGCCGCGGATGCGTGGATGGCCGCTCTGCTCGCGCATGAATCGCAAGTTCTCTTCGATCCCGGCGCGAGCCGCGTCGTGGCCGTTGCGATCCGTTACCTCATAGCACAACGCTGCCGAGAGCCCACCCGCCTCCACCGCCTCGGCGATGATGTCCAGGCTGCCTGCCAAACACGAAGGCGAAGCGTGGTGGTCGAACACCGTGGTGCACCCCCAGCGGATGCAGTCGGCGACAGACAGTTGCGCGGAGAGGCGCACGGTCTCGGGGTCGAGCGCACGGTCCAGCCGCCACCACAGCCGGTCCAACACGTCAGCGAAGCTGCCGAGAGGCGCCCCGGGGTCGAGCCCACGGGCCAGGGCCGAGTAGAAATGGTGGTGCAGGTTGATCAGACCCGGAAGGATCAAGCCGCCGTGCGCGTCAAGAAAGTTTGCCCCCGGGTACGCACGCCCGACTTGGGGCTCCGGACCCACCGCGAGGATGCGCTCTCCGCGCCAAACCACTGCTCCACAGGGTATCACCTGGGGCTGAACGGCGCAGGACGGTGAGAAACCGGCCACGACAACGCCGTTTCCAAGCAGGAACGTTTCGCTCATCCCACCGCCTCAAGAAAGGCCCACGCCACGCAAAGTGCTCGCATTCTCAGACGCGGCTTCCCGCAGGCCTTTCCTCTTGAGCCGGTCGTCCTCCCTGGCCCGCCCGGGGATCCGGATTGACCATGTTGGGTCTTCCGGAGTTGAAGATGGATTCCCAAACCGTTTTCATTCGCCAGAGCAGCGAGCTGTCCAAACTGATTTCCGCGGAACGTGGACCTGTCAGGCGCACGTTCTGCACCTCGAACGTATCCCATCTGAGTTCCAGACGAAAGCTTTCGCCGCGCACGACTGCGCGGTTGCGCTCCGGTTGGGGCTCCAACAGCAGTTCGAGACCACCCAGGCGCGCATGGAGGACGCTGTCCTCGCGGCAGAAACCGTCCAGGGAACGATCGGCACGGAAGTTGCCGAGGGTGAGAAACACCCGCTCCTTGACTTTGAACGGGGCGCCTGCCTCTGGGCAGTAAACTTCGCAATTGGAGCACTCGTTGCACAGGGCTTGCACGACCGCCAGTTGGTGCTGTTTCCGGATCGTGAATCCCTTTCCTGGCTCCCGCTCGAGCCTGCCGTCAGGTAAGAGTCGAACTTGTTCTGTCGGCTTCTCAACCGGCTTGGCCTCATAGGCGAAGATGGCGTCGTTCGGGCAGGCGTAGATGCACAGGTCGCAGTTGATGCAGTCGTAGAGGTGCAGGGTCCTGTCGATACGAGCAGGCTCTTTCCGGTTGGCTTGCGCGTGGTAACGGGGATCGTCAACCAGGGCTGGGACAATGTCGCGTCCGTTCAGGCGGCCTGCAACCCGCGTGGCCTGCAAGACGATGGCTTCGGCGTCGAGGCCGGCGGTGACCGCGACCTGGCGCAGCGCTTGGGGAAGGTCGTTTGGATGCTCCCTGGCGATCGCCGTGAGGCGCGGCCCCTCCCGATCCCAAACGTCCGCGCCTCCGCTTGTCGAACGCAGGGTCTCCGCCACCGCTTGCGCACCGTGGCGTCGCTCCGCAAGCACGTAGGCTTCGCAGCTTACGACCCCGCAGCGCCGCATTTCCTCTGCCAAGTTGCTGAGGTAGCGCGGCAACCGCCAAAAGCCTCCCTGGCGGAGCAGGTCGGTGCACGTGGTGACCGGCACCATGCCGCAGGCCACCGCCGCGGCAAAATTCTTCCGGTCAATGCCCGCCGAGAACGACACAGGAAACTCGAATCCGAGGTCTTCTCGAAAGCGCTGCATCAGGTTCATAGAGATCACGTGCAAGGGCGGCCCGGAAAGATACATGTACGGATCGGTTTGGGTAGGGAAGAATTCCGCGTTGTTGGCCACGAGCAGAGTGTTGGTGAACTTCGCCCCGACGGTCAAGCCGCAACTCTGGGCCACCGCGCGGAGGCGGCGCAGCATCTCCAGCCCGTCGTCGTACTGGAGGTCGTACTCGAAAGCCTCGCGACGCAGCAGGAGGTGGTGATACCCCAGGCGGTCTCGAAGCAGTTCCCCAACTGCATCGAAACCCAGCAGCGTGGGGTTGAACTTGATGATGGTGTTGAAGCCGAGCTCCTGCAGAAGGTAACGGGCAATCGCTTCGATCTGGTCGGCCGGGCAGCCATGAAACGTGGACAGGGTCACACAGTCGGAAACCGAAGCCGGCAACTCCAGGTCGTGAAACTCGCGGAGATCGCCGGTCAACTGGCGACGCAACTCGGTGAAGTGCGGCGCCGGACTCCGCAGCGAACGCAAGAAGCCCGTGACCTTTTCCGACCGGATGCCCTCGAGATCGTAGCCGATGCTGATGTCGTAAACGGTCTCGACACCGCTCTCGAATCCTGATGCATCCGCGAAGGCAGCGAATCCGCGCGTCTGCTTGAGGATCTCGATCAGGTAGACCGCCTTGGCGTACTCCATGAGCGATTCGGGCACCCGGAGTTCCTGCGACCATTCGACGTTGTAGCCGACGTTGGGGATGTGGATGCAGGGTCGCGGAATTTCGAGCTGATCGTTCACTTGCACCGTCTTGAGCTCGATGATGCGGCCGCCCGCAAGCCAGGATAGGACGATGTTCTGGGCCAGTTGCGTGTGCGGGCCTGCAGCCGGACCTACCGGAGTCGAGGGCCGGTGGGAGAAGTGTCTGGCGCTGAAGTCGAACTCCTTCTTCGGGAAGAACCACTTGCCCACCGGCAGGTCGAAGATTGCCTGGTTGCTTTCGACTTCTCGCCGCATCCGGCGCAGCAGGTCTGGGAACTCCACTGGGGTGAAGCTTGCCATCAAACGGTCATCCCTCGAGGCGCGTCTCGGGAGCCCTCACCTCACCGGGCCTTCCACCAAACCCCTTTCGGCTAGGCTTCAAACTCAAGTTTAGTCGCGACGCGAAGCCTGGCGGCGGGTTTTCGGCACCGACGGCGCTGCGGCTGGCGCGTCGTCCATCGGCAGGCGACTGCGGCGCACTCCATCATAGGCGTACAAAGCAGCCGCGACGGCAGCAGCCGTCGGGACGAGGCCGATTTCCCCGACCCCCTTCGCGCCGTAGCCGCCGACCTCGTCAGGAACCTCAACCAGGATGACGTCGATCTCCGGCGTGTCCTTGGCCTTGAGGATGCCGAGGTCGCGCAGAAGCAGGGAATCGGGGCGCCCCTCGGTGCACGGGAAGTCCTCCGACAGGGCGTAGCCCAGTCCCATGTGCACCGAGCCTTCGATTTGTCCCGCGCACTGCAAGGGGTTGATAGCGCGTCCGACGTCGTGGGCAGCCACCACGCGCTCGATGCGGCCGTCTTCGCCGAGAAGGACCACTTGGGTCGCATAGCTGAAGGTCACATGGGTCCTCGGATTCTCGACTTTGGCGTCGGGCTTCGTGGTGAAGTCGCAGACATATTCGCCGCGATACTCGCGGCCGGCGAGTTCCTCGAGTGGGTGTTGCTGGAGGTCGGCGGCGAGCTTGCGGGCGGCCCGCTGGCCTGCCGCCGCACTCAGGGCGGTTGCCCGCGACGCCGTCGTCATCCCGCACACCACGGCGAGATCGCTCACGGCGCGCACTTCCATAATCTCGGGAGTCAGGCTGGTCTCTTCACACACGACTTGGGGAAGGATGGTGAACAACCCCTGGCCCATTTCCGTGTAGCCGGTGAGAATCTCCAGCCGGCCTCCGTCGAGAACGCGCAGCAGCACCCGGCCGCTGTCGTCCATCCCGTTTCCGATGCCGGTGTTCTTGATGCCGCAGGCAATCCCGGCATACTTCGCGCTCTTGTAGATGTCCTTGACGGTTTCCAAAGTCTCGCGGATGCCGCAACTCGAGGTCATGAGCTGGCCCGTGGCAAAGGGTTCGCCGGGGCCGAGGATGTTCCGTTCGCGAATGTCGTAGCCGTCGATTCCGACCTTTTCGGCGAGCCGGTCGAGCATACCCTCGATGGCAAAAGCAGCCTGGTTGGCGCCAAAGCCGCGCATCGCGCCACTCGGCGGATTGTTGGTGTAAACGGCCTTGGCTTCGATATCCACGTTCGGAACCCGGTACGGCCCGCAGGAATGACCGGCGGCGCGTTCGAGCACCTTCCCGCCGACAGACGCATAGGCGCCGGTGTCGCCGATGATCCGCGCCCGGACCGCTTGCAAGCGGCCCTCGGCGTCTGCGCCGACCGTGTAGTGCAGGATCATCGGGTGGCGCTTCGGGTGGATGCGGATCGACTCTTCGCGGGTGAGCACGGTCCTCACCGGCCGGCGCAGAAGGTGGGCGGCAAGCGCCGTCTGAGCCTGGATCGAGAGGTCTTCCTTGCCACCGAAGGCCCCGCCGCTCGAGGCCAGTTCCACTTCGACCTTCTCGAGTCCGAGACCCAGCACCGCAGCGATCTGTTGCTGATCGTCGTGAACGCCCTGTCCCTGGGAGTAAACCTTGATGCCGTCTCCTTGTGGCAGAGCTAAACACGCTTCCGGCTCGAGGAATGCGTGTTCAATCCGCTGCGTCACAAAGGTCTGCTCGAGCACATGCTGGGAGGCCGCGAGGCCAGCGTCCACGTCGCCCCGGGAAAACGCGGACACTTCCAGCAGGTTGCCGGACTTGTGCACCCGCGGAGCGTCCGGCTGGAGCGCCGCGACGGGATTCGTCACCGGATCGAGTACCTCGTATTCCACCGCCACTTTTTCTGCGGCCTGGCGGGCATGGAAGCAGGTGTCGGCTACGACCAGGGCGAGCACGTCGCCCACGCACCGAGTGGTTTCGCCCGTCGTCACAAATACCGGCCAGTCTTGAACGATCAGGCCCACGTGACGCGAGCCGGGAACATCCTCTGCCGTGAAGACCCGCACAACGCCCGGAGCGCCCATCGCCGGGGCCGCGTCGATGCGCAAAACCTTAGCCCGCGGGTGCGCGCTGAGTACCGGCGCGGCGTGGAGCATGCCGTCGACGTGCAGGTCGGCAACGTAGGGCTTCTGACCCAGCGCGAGCTCCGGGCCGTCATAACGAGCCGAAGATTTGCCCACGCCGTGGCTGGCGTTGCTGTGGCGCACGCCTGACTTGCGGCTCAGCCCGAAATCTTCGCCGAAGAAGTGAGCATGGCGAGGCCCGCTGCGCGCGAAGCGGCCGCCGATCTTCCACGCCTCAGCGGCTGTTTGGATGGCGTCAATGATGCGGCCGTAGCCGGTGCACCGGCAGAGGTGGCCGGAGAGCGCTTTAGCGACCGCATCACGATCGTCCGCGCGCCCCTGCTCAAGCAGCGAGGAGGCGCGTACCACGATACCGGGAATGCAGTAGCCGCACTGGATCGCCCCTTCTCGGACGAAAGCCTCTGCCAGCACCCGGCGTCTTTCTTCCGGGATACCTTCGAGTGTGACGACCTGACGGCCCTCCATGTGTTCGGGCTTGCGCAGGCAGGCCAGCACCGGCCGCCCATCCACTAGGATCGCGCAGCAGCCGCAGGAGCCCTGCGGGGCACAGCCGTCCTTGGGAGACAGGATGCCGCACTCCTCCCGCAGCACCTCAAGGAAGTGCATCCCGGGTTCGTACGCCGCCGCGGTCTCTTTTCCGTTTAGAGTGAACGTGACATTCGGCATATCCGCATGCCTCACGTCGCCAGCCGGCGAGTCATCTGGTGGTGAGCGCCGTCTGGGGACACCACACCTTGCTCTGCTTCATGCCCTCGAAGCACGACCTGTGCCAAGCGCAGGCACAGCTTAACCCTTTTCTCTTGAATCAATC
>JACQDH010000204.1 GCA_016201215.1 Acidobacteriota bacterium
AACAAATCCCGCAGTGCTACTCTGCCGGTTAGGGATAGCATGTCGGGTGTCTCCTTTCTGCCCCGTGCCTGGGGCCGGAAATATCGGAGACACCCTTTTCCTTTTCGATCCAACTTTCAACAGAAAATCTTACAGACGGCGCGCAAGTGGCCAGGCATCCCGCGCACGGCGTGGCATCTTTCGGAGAAATTCTTCAGAGGGATTCCTCGCGGAGATTGTCCCGAACGAAGTGAAGGGCTCGGAATGACGCGCCAAGGAAGCGCGCCGGGAGTGGCGCCACAAAAACGCCGCTTGGAAGGCGGCGCTACGCACTGGCGAGCACGATGGCAGAATCTTTCTGCCTGCTAGGGCTTGAGTTTCAGCAGGCCGGCTTTGACGCCGGCGTCGAGCAGGTCGGCCACCTGTTTCGCCGAAACTGTGCCGTAGTACCACGCGCCGACCGATTGCGCTTCGGCGCGGACGGCATGGTAGATGTCGAGGTAGCTGCGTTTGCCGTCCACAAAGTTCCAGACCTCGTAGCTCATCAGCGGGTGGAGGCCGGTCTTGTCGAGGTCGCGGCGCTTCTCGAGGAAGTCGGCGATCCTGCCGGCGATCACCGGCACCTTGCCGGCCATGGCTTTTTCTTCCTCCCTGAGTCGTGCCGTCGGTGGCAGGGGACCGCCACTGAGCACAGAGTAGTTGCGGCCGAGATCCTGGAGCAGATGATTGCTGGCGGTCCCGAGACGCGTTTTCCATTCGTCAAGTTCCGCGGCGAGCTTCGCATCGGCGCCAAGGACGCGCAGAGAATCCAGCGCGGCGCCTGCACGCAACCTGGTCTGTGCGATCAAGTTTGTGCCGTCGAGAAACGCCGCCGGGCGCTCGGCGGGTGCCGCCAGAGTCAGTATCTCGTTCGCGCGGCGATAGGCTTCGTTCAGGCTGTGCTGCGCGCCAGCCCGCACCTGCACGGAGAGACCAGGCAGGCCTGCGGATTCGAGGTTGCCGAAATAGAGCGCCGTGGCGGCGACGATAAAGGCATTGCGCTGTAGCTGCGTGGGATCCATCTGCCAGAGGTCGTCATCGGAGGAGTGGATGAAATCATCGGGCCAGTTCGTCAGGGTGACGCCGGGCAGGCCAATGATGACGTCGTTGAAGACCAGGTGGTCGGTGGAGTCGAAGTAGGGCACGATTTCTGCGGCGTAGCGCTCGCGCGTACCCATGCGGGAAACGATGGGCTTGCTGAAGGGTTGTTTTGCGCCCGCCTGCGCCGCGGCCAGATACGCGGAGTTGCCGCGCATCACCATCGTGGCGATGCTTTCCACAACGTCGTTCAGGAAGCTGGGGCGCGACCATGGCGTGCGCGTGATGTGCTGGATGCGCGAGCCCGCCGACTGTTTGGCACCGACCATGTCCTGGTTGATATTCAGCAGGATCTTGCCGCGCTCGTCGGGGTGCGCGGCGAAGTATTCATATTCGGCGTCGATTTCATTGGTCCACCAGAAACGGATGTCGCGCGCGGGCCGGGGCAACTTGCCTTCGGCGATCAGCTTCACGAGCGCACGGCCGATCTCGAGCAGGTTGGCGCAGCCGCTGTTGTCGTCGTTGGCCGAGAATTTCTCCTCCTGCGCGTGCGCCGTCAGGACAATCTGCTGGTCGTGGCGTTGCGCGCCGCGGATCCAGCCTTCCACGATCCACTGCTTGGGGTTCTCCTCGAATTCGGCTTCCACTTTCGCGCGGACGACGATTTTCTCGCCCGGCTCGACGCCCTCGCCGAAGCTGCCCGGCGTGGGGCCAGGTTTGGGCCGCGGCGCCAGCCGCTGCCTGAGTTCCATCCCGGCGCGATAGGAGAGGGAAAACGCAAAGGTGTTCTCCTTTCCGTTCGGCGGACGGGGGTTCAGGCGCGTCCAAGCGACTTGGTCGGGGTGATCCATGCCGCGGGCGGCGTTGTAATAGACCACGCCCAGCGCGCCGCGCTTCCACACCGCCTGCTCCATTGCCGTCGCGGGCGAGCCGGAGGCCAGTACGATCTTGCCTTTGACGTCTTTGCTGTCGTAGTCGGAGGCGGTGACCCCCGCAGCGACGTCCACCAGCTCGCCTTCCCAGGTGCCGCTGCGGCTGTAGTCGGCGATGGCCACGGCGCTATCCTGGAAGCTGATCAGGCGGCGCGGGTCGGGGCTGACGATGTAGAGTTCGGCCGCGAGCGGCGACCAGCCAGGGCCTTTGTAGCGGATGTCGTCAATAATGCGCACACCCTCGAGGCCGAACTGGCGCGCCCGCTCGGCGATCCAGCGCTGTTTGTCGCGGAAGCCGCGCGAGGCCCCGTTGATGCTGTGGTGCAGCGTAAGGTGACGCAGGTGGTCATAGCTGATGTCGCCGGAAATCTCCCCGCCGAGCGTGCGGAACATCTCCGCGCTGACAAACGGGCTCTCCTGCGCCGCAGCCGCGCCGGCACACAGCAGTAGAGCACTGCAGACCACCGAGACACCACGTCTTGTGCGCATGGGGACTCTCCTTGTTGGGGCAGGATGCCACCGGGGGCGGCCATCATAACAAATCGAGAAAACGGCGTGCACCTGCTAGTTGACTCGCTCCCAACAGCACCCTAGAGTAGAGCCGGCTTCCTAGTTCCCTCTTTCGCGAGCGTACGTTGGTTTCCGAACCGAAGAAGCTGCAGAAGCGGCGCGAGGAGCGCGTGCTGATCCGCGTGCCCGTGGAGGTGCGCGCGGTGGCGGAGGACGGCCGCGAAGTGGACGAGACGGCCGAAACCGCAGTGGTCAGCCGGTTTGGCGCGCTGCTGCGCACGCGCTCCCGACCCAAGGAGGGCAGCACGCTCACGCTGAAGACCAGGTTTTCCGAGGACGCCCAGGAGTTCCGCGTGGTCTGGCTTGGGGAGAAGCAGGGCGACGGCCGCTGGGAGGTCGGCGTCGAGGCGGTCAACCCCCGCGAAGACTTCTGGGGCATCCGGTTCCCGACCAAACCGCCCAAGCGCTAGCGAGCCCTTCCACTCGCGCCTCCCGGTGCTATAATCCCCACCAAGAACGGGGCCCCTTTCGGGTGTCCCGGAAGTGGCCCCCTGCAAAGGGTGTGTGGGTCCAGCAGGGAGGAAATCATGGACACTCTGCACTGGAGTCCGCTGCTCTACCTCGCTGTGGCCTGGGGAATCATCACCGGAGTGCTGATCCTCCTGTTGATCTACCGCAGCATTCTCTCCTCGAAAGAGGAAGACCAGCTCTTCCTGGACGCCGCCGAGGAACATATGGCTGCGGAGCAGCGGGAGATCGTGGCCCGGCTGATCCGGCTCTCCAAACCGATCGCCGCTCTGGGCGTGCTCTCCGGGGTACTGCTGCTGGTGATCGCCGGAATGTGGATCTGGGAAGGGTTGAAGAGCTTCTAACCGGCCCGCCGCACCGGCGGCTGGAGCTGAGGCTGCCGTTACGCCCCGGGTCCCGCGGGTGCGGCGGGTTTGGGCGTGCCCGCCGGCGGAGCCTGCTGCGGAACCTGACTTTCCGCAACAATCGAAGTGTGGTTGGAAACGATCAGCCAGCGGTCCGCCCGCCTTTCCAGGATCAGCGTGGTGTGGCCGCGGGCGCCGGTGGGCTTGCCGTCCACGATGGCGGCAAAATCCCACTGGTAAACGGCCCAGGCCGCGTTGCCATTCACCTTGATGTAGGTGTTGGTGCGGTCCATGCGCCCGCTGTGCATGCGCTCGCGCTGTCTCTGATAGGCTTGCAGGAAGTTGGCCCAGCCAATCAGCGGCGGTTCCCACGCGCCGCTCACCACCATCACGTCGTCGGCGTAATACTTGTGCAGCATCTCGGTGTTGCCAATCTGCCAGGCCGCGAGCATTTCGGAAATGGCCAGATCAATGGCCTGGTCGTCCGGCAAACGAATGGGCCTGTCGGCGGAATCGCCGCTCTTCTTTTGCTCGCGGGATCGGTCCTTCTTCTGCGACTTCTGTGCGGCCGGCGGCGCGGTCCCGGCGAACGCCGGCGCAGCGGCCGTGAGCCCCAGCGTCACGCTCAGCGAAAGCAAAATGGTCGTCCGCCAGCCGTGCTTCATCGCGTCTCCCTCCATTTCACCTGCACTTTGGCACTCGTTCGCAGGATAGCACGAAACATCCGGCGCAGAACCCGGGCACCCGCCCACTTTAAGACGGCTCCGCGGGGGCGCAGCGCAGGAACTCGGCGCTCTTCTCAGGCAGGGCGGTATTGATGAACATCCCCGAGCCGATCTCAAAGCCGGCAATGCGCGTCACCCGCGGGATCACGCTCAGATACCAGTGATAGTAGCGCAGGCCGCGCGCCTCGTGAGGCGGCGTGCGGATGCTTAGGTTGTAGTCAGGGTTTTTCAGGCCGAAGTAAACCTTGCGCAGCACAGTGCGCAGCAACCGGGCAAGATCTGCCAGTTGTTCCTGCGTAGCGTCGCTGAAGCTGGCGGTGTGACGCAGCGGGTAGATCCACAAGTGGAACGGGGTCAGAGCCGCAAAGGGGATGAAGGCCACGAAGTCTTTCGACTGCGCGACGATGCGCACGCCGTCGAGCAACTCGTCCGCCATCAGGCTGCAGAAGATGCACTCGCCGGTCTCGTCGTAGAAGCGCAGGGCATTTTCCATGCGGTCGCGCACCTGCGGGGGGATGATGGGTGTGCCCACGATTTGCGCGTGGGGATGCTCGAGGGACGTGCCAGCGCGCTCGCCGTGGTTCTTGAACAGCGTGGCGTGGGCTACGCGCGGGTCGGCGGTGATGGCGTTGTAACGCCGCTGGTAGGTGTCCAGCACCTCGGCGAAATCCAGCTCGGAGAGCAGCGGGAGCGTGCGACGATGGTCGGGCGTCTCGATGATGACCTCGTGAATGCCGGCGCCCGAAATGGTGCGCTTGAGGCCGTCGTGCCGGCGGGTGAGCTCGGCCCCGGCGTCTAGCGCGGCAAACTTGTTGGGCACGACGCGCACCTGCCAGGCGCCGTGACGCTCGACCCGGTAGGTCTCCGGGGGCGTCTTCGCCTCGTTGCCAGGGCAGAACGGGCAATCGGCCACGCGGGCTACGGGCGCCTCGCGGCGCTTGCCGGTGGCGGCGAACTCTTCCGGGCGCTTGGCGCGCTCGGTGGCGATGATGACCCATTCGCGGGTAACAATGTTGTGGCGGATTTCCGGCGTGGCTTTCTCCTCCGGATGCGCTGGTCTAGACGGAAAGGTCGCGGGCGAGGCGGAACCCGTAGTCGCCGTAGTGGAACTCCGGCGGGATGCTGGACCGCGCGGCCGTGCGCGTCACCTTGATGTGGTGCCGCCAGGAGCCTCCGCGCGAGGCCCGGCGGCTGCCGCGTTCCCGGCCTTGCGGGTTGCGCTCGGGCGAGCGGGCGTAGTAGCCCGCGTCGTACCAGTCGGCGCACCACTCGTGCACGTTCTCGCCCAGGTTGTAGAGCCCGTAGGCATTGGGTACATACTGCGCGACGCGCTCTGGACGATCCTTCCAGCGCGTCGCGTAGTTGGGCAGTGATTCGGGCGGCGCGTCTCCCCAGGGATAGAGCGCGCCTTCGACGCTGCCGCGGGCGGCCCGCTCCCATTCCGCCTCGGTCGGCAGGCGATAGCAGCGGCCGGTCAGCTTGCTGAGCCATGCGCAATAGGCCATTGCGTCAAACCAGGATGTCGCGACCACCGGCTGCTGTGGATGGTTGAAATTCGGGTCGTCCCACTGCAGCGGCGCGGGATGGCGGGTCGCGGCGAGGAAGCGCGCATACTCAGCGTTGGTCACCTGGCAGACGGCCAGCTCGAAGGCGTCCAGCCAGACGCGGTGCAGGGGCTTTTCATCGTCGCGGCCGGCCGCACAACCCATCTCGAACCAGCCCTCGGGAATGCGCACCATTGCCGGCTCGATGGGCTCGAGCACGTCGCTCCGCGACGCCGAAAGAGGATGCCCGGAGATGGTCTCCTCAGTGGCCATGACCTGTGCCATCTTACCGCGTCTTCGACTGGCTCAGAAGATTGACGAACAGGCGATAGGCGCCGGGCACGCCGTCAGGCAACTGGCGGAAGAAGGCCAGCCCGGTATAGATGTACACGCCTTTGCCGGTGCGCGCAGAGACCAAGCCGCCCAAGGTTTCCTCCTCGCCGGGATCGCGCAGGGCCAGCACCGGCAGGTAGCGCGCGTCCCACTGGCTCCAGAAATAGAGCCCCCGCTCCTGCACCCAGCCTTGGAAATCCTCTTGCGTGATCTTGTTGGGGAAGTTGAGCAGCGGGTCGCCGGGCGCAAGGAAGCGCACGGGCGAATGTTCGTCGGTGATGCGCACGGTGGGTGAGCCGACGGCAGCCGGAAACGGAGCAGGCTTCAGTGCGGTCCAGGTGTTTTCGCGCTGGTACTGCACGACGAGCGTGCCGCCGGCAGCGGCGTAGTCCAGCAGGCGCGGGTTGGCGCGCGCCAGGTCGTCGCGCAACTCATAAGCGCGGATGCCGATGGCGACGGCGTCAAAACGGCGCAGATCGCCAAAGGCCAGCGCGACGGGGTCGAGCAACTCGACCTGCACGCCGAGGCGTCGCAGCGCATCGGGGATGGGATCGTTTTCCGCGGCCACGTAGCCGACGTGCAGATTCTCCGGCACGGCCACATCGAAGACGTTCACGACCGCGACCGCGGGCTGGCTCCACAGCCGCGTCGGCAACGAGGGCAGCGGATCGAGCGAAAGATCGAAAGTATCTGCACCGCGCTGCGCGTAGGCCTTGAGCGCGTAGTTCCCGGCTGCCATTCTGGCGGGAGGGGTCACGGTGAAGCGCACGAGTTGATCGCCCGCACCGGTGAACTCCAGCGATTGCGGCGCGGAAGCCTGCCAGCCCGCGGGCGACTGGACCCCAACGATAACCTTGCCGGCTACAGCGCCATAGTAGTGGACGCGCGCGAGCAGTTCGAGCTGCTTCGGCGGGCGCTTCTCCGCAATGACGAATTGCCGCGGCTCGAGCGCGAGGGTCACCGCGGGCGCCAGCCGCAGCGGCAGCGTATCCACGCGCGTGGAGGTGGCCCGCCGACTTATCACCGGCGCTACGGCGTCGAACGCATGCCCCGCGACAACCGCGTGCACGCGCGCCTGCACCAGTGCCGGCGGCCAGGGCAGCATCCACGCATCCGGCGCGGTTGGCGTTTTCGCTTCCTTCGGGATGGCCACGGTGAAGCGGACCCCTCCTCCGGGCTCGGCTTCTTCCTTCACGATACTCCATCCCGCAGGTAGAACCAGGCTTGGCTTGCCGAATTCGCCGGGAATCTCGGCGCGGCGGCGCACCGCGACGCGCACGGAGAAGTTCTCCCCGGCGACGATTTCGCTGCGATCCGCCTGCGCTTCGACGCGCAGCGCCGCGACCACGACCAGCGCCGCGTCGATCCGCTCGCGCACGCGGTCAAGTTCCTCCGGCGCCAGGTTCGCTGGCCCTGCCGACGGCTGGGAATCTTGACTCTCGAGTTGCGCGATCCATTTGGCGGTGTCAGCCAAATGGCGGGCGCACTCCGCCCAGTCCAGCCTCGGCGCGGCGGCACGCGCCTCGGTGAGGAATCGATCCGCCCGCTCCAAAGCGAGGTTGAGCTGCCCCGGCGCGGCCAGCACCGTGAGCGGCCTGGCCAGTTGCGCGGCGTCCAGCTTGGTGCCATCCGGGGGCAGCAGCGAGATCGGCCGGCGCAGGAACGGCGAATTCAGGAAGCCGGCGATGCCCTGCGTGCGATGGTTGAGAAAGCCTTCGAGGCCGAGCTCACGGTAACTCTGGCCCCAGATCGGCGAAATCTGATCGAGCGGCAACGGGTACGCACCGGCATCCGCGCCGCGGGAAAGTTGCAAGAGCAGCGCTGCGTGCCAGGGCTTGAGTCCCGCGGCCAATTGCTGCGGGAACGCCTTGGGGTCCGCCGCCGAGGCCACGGCCTGGGGCGTCAGCAGGCCAGCGGACTGGTGATGCCCGTGGCCGCTGCGCACCCCGCCCCAGTTGTTGATGACCACGTGCGGACGGAAGGTGCGAATGACGCGCACCAGATCGTCGAGCGCAACGTCGCCCCAGGTCTTGAGCGTCTCCTCGGTTGTCTTGGAGTAGCCGAAGTCCGGGGCGCGAGTGAAATAGAGCCGCACGCCATAGGCCTGGGCGGCGGCGAGCAACTCCTCGGTGCGCAGGATGGCCAGCTGCGGGCCCTGCTCGGGGCCGAGCGCGTTCTGCCCGCCCTCGCCGCGGGTGAGGGAAAGCAAGGCGACGTCGGCGTGCAGCCCGCGGGCGAGGTAGGCGAGCACAGCCCCCGGTTCGTCGTCGGGATGCGCGGTCACATAGAGGATGCGCGTGGTGATGCGCGCGCGGTCGATCGCCTCGAGCGCCTCGGGCAGGCTTTGTGCCGCCACCGGGGCGCCGGCCAAAACCGCCAGGGCGGCGACAAGAATACAAACCGCGGCGCGGCGCTGCAGGGAAATGTTCATTGGGCTGCCTCCGCGAACGGCCACTCCTTCAAGATGCGCGCGCGCAGGAAATAGACGCTGACCCCGACCAAAATGATCAAGATTCCAGCCGCCGCGAAGGGAATTCGCAAGCCCAGGAGATCAAAAGAGCCGGTGGCTACAAACAGCGCCGCCCAGCCCGCGATCGTCACCAGCGCCGGCAACGGGTAGAGCCACATCTTAAAGGGCAGGCGCTCCGGCGGCCAGCGGCGGCGGAGGATGATCACGCCCACCGCCTGGCCCATGAACTGAACGAGCAGGCGCATGGCCAGGATGGCCTTGATGACGTCGCTCAGGCGAAACAGCAGGCTGAAGACAAGCCCCGCCGCGCCCAGTGTCAGCAGCGAGATGTGCGGGAAGCGCTTGGTGGGATGCACGCGCGCGAAGACAGAAAAGAAATTTCCGTCCACCGCCGCGGCATAGGGCACGCGCGAGTAGCCCAAGATGACGCTGAACAGCGACGCGAAGGCCACCCAGAGGATCAGCAGCGTCGCCAGCCCTGCGGCGCCCGGGCCATAAAGCCGCTCGAAAAACGCGCTGACGATGAAGGGCGACTCCGCGGCCTGCCGCCAGGGCAGCACGCCGAGGATGCTGGTCTGCATGGCCAGGTAGAGCGCGCCGATCCCCAGGATGGATAGAAAAATGCCGCGCGGGATGTTGCGCTCGGGCTGCTTGATCTCGCCGCCCAGGTGGCAGACGTTGTAGTAGCCCCAGTAGGTGTAAATGGTGTTGACGGTCGCCGCTCCGAGTCCGGCGAAGAAGACCCAGGAGAGGTCCCACGCTCCCGGCGGATAGGTGAACGCGAGCCGGGCGTCGAAATGCGTCACGCCGCCCCAGATGAGCCAGCCGATCGTGCCGACCACTCCGACCCAGAGCAGCAGCGAGATTTTGCCGATGGTGGTGATGCGCCGGTAGAGCAGAAACAGCAGGAGCAAAATCAGGCCGCCGGAAACCGCTTTCTGCCCAAATCGCCCCAGCGGTACCAGGTAGGTGAAGTATTGCGCGAAGCCGATGGCGCCCGAGGCCATTACCAGGGGCGCCTGGATCAGTGTCTGCCAGACGAACAGGAACGACATCATCCGGCCCCAGCGCCCCGGCCCGTAGGCCTCGCGCAGGAAGACATAGCTGCCCCCGGCCTGCGGCATCGCCGCGCCGAGCTCCGCCCAGACGAAGCCGTCGAGCAGCGCCAGCAGCGCGCCGACCAGCCAGGCCAGCAGGCACTGCGGCCCGCCCATGGCCTTGATGACCAGCGGAATCACCACGAACGGCCCGATGCCCACCATGTCGATCATGTTGAGCGCGGTGGCTTCCTTCAGACCTAGGCCGCGTTCGAGCTTATCCGGTTGGAGTGTGCCGGCCATCATGGTTTTCGAAAAAGAGCCCAAAGCATAGCAGATGGCTCCCTCCGAGCCGCCAAAAATCCAGCCACCTGCGCTACCATGCTCTCGCTCGGCGGGGTCATTCTGAACGGAGTCCCGGCTTGGCGGGGACGCAGCGAAGAATCTCAAGGTGAGATGCTTCGCCCCGATGAATGGGGGCTCAGCATGACAAGGCCAAGGGCCTCGAGGGACATGAGATCCAAAACGCGCAACTCCGCGCCATGGTGAAGCTCGGCGTCGCCATTACCGCTGCTACGGTGGCCATCCTGGTGGCTGAGTTCCTGCGCTGCCGCACGCGACCGCTGCCGGCCAGTGGCTGGCTGGGTTTGCTGGCGCTGGCGGGAGCGGAGTGGCTGATGTTCCGTGGCATCCAACCAGTAGCGACTTACTTCACGCCCATCGCCTGGACGGCATACATCTTGCTGGCCGACGCGGCGGTGTTCGCTGTCACCGGCCGCTCGCGCCTGCGTGAGGCCCCGCGCGCATTCGCGCAGGTGGCGTTGCTCTCCGTCCCGTTGTGGCTGATCTTCGAGGCTTACAACCTGCGTCTGGAAAACTGGACCTACGTGGGGCTGCCCATGAGCTGGCTGGCGAGCCAGTTTGGTTATGCCTGGTCGTTCGCCACCATCACCCCGGCGATCTTTGTCACCGCCGACGTCGTTGAATCTTTCGGCTGGTTTGCGCGGCCGGCGCAGCCGGTAAGGTTCTCCTCAGCATACGAGCGCGTCAGCATCGCGCTGGGCGTCGCGCTGCTCGCTGTGCCACTGGTTGCGCCGAGGTACGTTGCGGCGCGCCTGTTTGCGCTGGTGTGGCTGGGATTCCTCTTCCTTCTCGACCCCATCAATCACCGCCTGCACTTGCCGTCGCTCGAGGGCGACCTCGCGGCGGGGCGCCGCGGGCGGCTCTACTCGCTGCTGGTTTCCGGCTGGGTGTGCGGCTGGCTCTGGGAGTTCTGGAACTACTGGGCCGCAGCGAAATGGCACTACATCTTTCCGATGTTCGAGCAATGGAAAATCTTTGAGATGCCCGCCCCGGGCTACTTCGGCTTCCTTCCGTTTGCATTGGAATGCTTCGTGATGTACGTTTTCGCCGCGCGGCTGCTGGGGTGGCTGCCCGTGGGCAAGCCGAAGAGTTGACATGCCAAAGCGTCCAGGTTTCGTGAAGGTGGCGGTGCGCAGCGACGTCGCGCCGGGCACCGGCAAGCTGGTGATCGCCCACGACAAGCCCATGGCCCTGTTCAACGTCCACGGCGAATTCTATGCCATCAATTTCATCTGCCCGCACATGGGCGGGCCGCTCAGCGAAGGCCGCCTAGTCGGCGAGGGCCACGTGGTGGCCTGCCCGTGGCACGGCTGGACCTTCGATGTGCGCAGCGGTTTGCCCGACCACCCCGGTGGACATGCGGTCGCGGCCTACGAGGTGAAGGTGGAAGGCGATGACATCCTGGTGGGCTGGCTGAAGAAACCGTGACTTGTGATTCGTGACTCGTGACGCGCGCCTCCACAACCCTCGCCACGGCTCCTTCCCAATTTCCCCTCTTCAGGTTGCGGTCTTCCTGTCTGATTCTTCTGCTGGCATCCTGCCTGCTTCTCGCCGCGCCGGCGAGGGCGAGCAAGCTCCATCTGCCGCCGGAGGCGACCGAGGGCCTGCGGCTGCTCTACAGCGGCGACCCGGACGCGGCCAACGAGCGGTTCCGCAAGCTCCAGCAGGAACAGCCCGAGCATCCGCTGGGCTATCTGCTTGAAGTCAACGCCCGCTGGTGGAGGCTCTACTGCGCAGCGCTGGAAATCAAGTGGAACCTGATTGATGCCTGGCGCCGCCCGCGGCTTCGCGAAGACGATGCCTACCTGGCGCTCGCCGACAAGGCCGTCGCGCTCGCCGAAGCGCAGCTCAAGCAGCGCGAGTCGGCCGAGATGCACCTCTATGCGGGAATGGGCCTGCTGCTCAAGGCGCGCCTGCTGGGGCTGCGCGACGAGCGCAAAGCCACCGCGCGCACCGGGGTGCGGGGGCGCGAGCATCTGCTGCGCGCGCTTCATCTCGACCCGGACTTGGCCGACGCCTACACGGGTCTCGGGCTTTACAACTACTACGTGGACACGCTCTCGGCAATGGCCAAGTTGCTGCGCTTTTTCATGGGCATTCCCGGCGGCGACAAACACGAAGGCGTTCGCCAGCTCCAGCGCGCCATGACTCAGGGCGAGCTGACCGCGGTCGAAGCGCGCTTCTACCTGGCCAAGAACCTGCGCAACTACGACCAGCAATACGAGCGCGCCGCAGGGGTGCTCGAGCCGCTCGTCGCGGAATTCCCGCAGAACCCGCTCTTCCACCTGCTGCTGGCCGACATGAACGCCAAGCTCAACCGCAAGGAAAAGGCCGCTGCCAGCTTCCACGCCGCCGAAGCGCTGACGGTGCGCGACGCCACCTGCCCGGCGCGCCTCCAGCAGGTGCTCCGCGCGGCGCTCGCCGCACTCCATCTTCCCTAAACTCGCTGACGTGCGCGGGCGGCTGACATGGCGCCATCCGAGCCTTTCGCGGAGCCCCGGCCAGGCCGGGGCGAAGGGCTCAGGGTAAACTCCGCGAGGAATCTCTCCCCACCCGGAGAGATCCCTCACTCCGTTCGGGATGACAAAGCCCGGAGGCGAAGGAATGGATCCGCCTAGCTATGCGCGGCTTGCTCTTGCTCGAAGGCGTGATAGGAGGAGCGCACCAGCGGACCCGCTTCGACGTGTTTGAAACCCATCTGCTCGCCGCGTTGCTTGTACTCGGCGAACTCGTCCGGATGGACAAAGCGCGCGACGGGCAGGTGCTCGCGTGTGGGTTGCAGATATTGCCCCAGGGTGAGGATGTCGGTGCCCTGCGCGACGAGGTCCTGTATCGCGTTCAGAACTTCCTCGCGCGTCTCGCCCAGGCCCAGCATCAGGCCGGTTTTGGTGGGCATCTCGGGCGCGAGCGCCTTCGCGCGGCGCAGCAGTTCGAGCGAGCGCTCATAGAGGGCGCCCTTCCGCGCCTGGCGGTAGAGCCGCGGCACCGTTTCGGTGTTGTGGTTGAGCACGTCGGGCCGCACCGCCACGACGGTCTCGAGCGCCGTCCAGACCCCGCGGAAATCCGGGATCAGCACTTCCACTTTGCAGCCGGGCACGCGGCGGCGGATCTCCTCGATCGTGCGCGCGAAGATTACCGCACCACCGTCGGGCTGGTCGTCACGATTCACCGAAGTCACCACCGCATAGCGCAAGCCCATGCGCTCCACGGCTTCAGCCACGCGCAGCGGCTCCTCCGCGTCGGGCGGCCCCAGCGGCCTGCCCGAAGGCACGGCGCAGAAGCCGCAGGCGCGCGTGCAGATGTTGCCGAGGATCATGAATGTGGCCGTGCGGTGCTCCCAGCATTCGCCCATGTTCGTGCAGCGCGCGCTCTCGCACACGGTGTGCAGGTTGAGCGTGCGTATAATGCGTTTC
>JACQDH010000017.1 GCA_016201215.1 Acidobacteriota bacterium
GTCGATGCCGAACCCGACCCCCGGATTACCGCCGAGCCTCGGCCTACCGGGCGCTCCAGGCTTTGGCCCCGCCCTCCGTAGCCCGTGCGCCGACTTGAACCTCCTGTCGCAAAGCAAGAGGTCTCTTGCAAAAAAAAGGCGTGGAACTGGAACTGCGCGACTTGGCTAAACAGCGGCTGAGCGCGGAGGAGCTGGACAAGCTGATCGGCGATCGCGATTACAGGCTCTTTCTTAATCCGCGGAATGAGCTGTATCGGGAAAGGAAGATGGCGGAGAAGCCGCCGTCACGCTCCGCAGCGCTGAAATGGATGGCCCAGGAGCCGAATCTGATTCGCCGGCCGGTGGTAATCCACGGCGCGCAGATCGTGCTGGGCTACGACGAAGAAGCCCTCAAGAAGCTGGCAGTCTGAGGGCTGAAGGTTGGGTGCGTCGTTACTTTTGATAGGCAATTGGACTTGGTAGTTGCTTTTGTGACGACCTTGCTTGTGTTCGTGGGGGGCATTTTCTATGGGGGCCTGCCTGCGGGAGTTGCGGCGATCATCGCGGGAGCAGTTCTCGTATTAGGGCTGCTTGTTGGCCGACGGGTCTTCGAGTGAGTGCGGGTCATTCGCGGCCTTTAGCGTCGGACAGGGAGAAAAGGTGAACAAGGAACTCATACGATTGAAGGTGAACGGCGAAGTGCACGAAGTGGCTGTGCCGCCTCACAAGCTGTTGCTCGACGTGCTGCGCGAGGATCTGGGCCTGACCGGCGCCAAGCGCGGCTGCGACGATTCAAGCTGCGGCTGCTGCGCTGTCCTGGTGGATAGCGTGGCCATACTTTCCTGCGTGGCCATCGCCTCGTGCTACCAGGACGCGGAGATCGTCACGGTGGAAGGCATCGCTCCGCCGGGCACCCTCGACCCAGTGCAGGAAGGCTATGCGCTGGCCGGTGGCGCGCAGTGCGGGTACTGCACGCCGGGCTTTTTGATTTGCACCAAGGCGCTGCTCGCTCGCCATCCCCATCCGACACTCGAGGAAATCCGCGTGGCGCTCTCCTCGAATCTCTGCCGCTGCACGGGCTATATGCAGATCTATGAGTCCGTGCAACTCGCCATCGAGCGCGCGCAGGCGCGCGAAGCCGCAAAGCCTGCGCCGGTGGGCCGCTAGCGATGGCTTCGCACTCCCACATCGGCAAGCCGCTCCCGATGACCGACGCGCCGGGCAAGGTCACCGGCCTGGGTAAATACGCCGACGACCTCACTGTGACGGGGATGCTCTACGGCAAGATCCTGCATTCCGTGCATCCGCACGCGCGCATCCGCGCGATCGACACGTCGAAGGCAGAGGCGCTGCCGGGCGTCAAAGCTGTGGCCACGGGCAAGG
Organism: Acidobacteriota bacterium; assembly: GCA_016201215.1. GTDB lineage: Bacteria > Acidobacteriota > Terriglobia > Acidiferrales > UBA7541 > QHYU01. The sequence continues at coordinate 1,363 of JACQDH010000017.1, forward strand.
ACGCGCCCAACCCGTACGGCATTCTGCCCATCGGCCACGATGAGCGCGTCTTCGCGCTCGACAAGGCCCGCTACATCGGGGATAACGTCGCCGCGGTCGCTGCAACCAGCGCGGAAATCGCCGAAGCCGCACTCGATCTGATCGACGTGGACTATGAGCCCCTGCCGGCTTGGTTTGATCCGCTGGAATCGATGCAGGCGACCTCGAACTGGATCCACGAGCAGAAGCCAGGCAACGTTGAAAAAGAGTACCACCACGAATTCGGCAACCCCGAGCAAGCCTTTGCTGAGTCTGCCTTCATCCGCGAGGAGCGCTACTACGCCGGCGAGGTGACGCACGCGGCAATGGAGCCGCACTCGACACTTGCCATCTGGGAGCCCGACGGTCGCCTGACCGTGCACTCCTCCACCCAGGTGCCCTACTACCTGCACCGCACCATCGCCGAAGTCTGCGAGATGCCCATGAGCCAGATCCGCATCATCAAGCCGCTGGTGGGCGGCGGCTTCGGCGGCAAAAGCGAAGTGATCCCGCTCGAGGTGGCCGCACCGGTGCTGGCCAAGAAGGCCCGGCGCCCGGTGAAGATCACCTACACGCGCGAGGAGGTGTTCTACGCGCATCGCGGCCGGCCCATCACCATTGCGGACCTGAAGGTCGGGCTGACGCGCGAGGGCAAGATCAACGCGGTGGCCGCGCGCGTCGTGCAGGACGGCGGCGCCTACTGCGGCTACGGCCCGGTCACGGTGCTTTATTCCGGCGCGTTGCTGGGCGCCCTCTATGACATCCCCAACGTGCGCTACGACGGCTACCGCGTGCTGACCAACAAGCCTGCCTGCGGCGCGATGCGCGGGCACGGCACGGTCAACGTCCGTTTTGCGTTCGAGTCCACGCTCGATCAGCTCGCGCACGATGCCGGTATGGACCCTGTCGAGATCCGCCGCCGCAATCTGCTGAAGGCGCCGTGCATCACGGTCAACGGCCTGCGCGTCACCAGCTATGGCCTGCCCGAATGCATCGAGAAGGCGGCCGAGCGTTCCGGCTGGGCGGAGAAGAAAGGCAAGCTGCCCTACGGTCGCGGCGTGGGAATCGCCTGCAGCCACTACGTCAGCGGCGCGGCCAATCCCATCATCCGCTCAAACATGCCGCACACGACCGTGAACATCAAAGTGGATCGCGACGCCGCCGTGACTCTCTTCACCGGTGCGTCGGAGATCGGCCAGGGCTCGGACACCATCCAGGCTCAGATCGTCGCGGAAGTGCTGGGCGTGAAGATGGAACGTATCAAGCTGGTCGCCGCGGATACCGATCTGACGCCGGTGGACCTGGGCAGCTATTCGAGCCGGGTCACGTTTATGGCCGGCAATGCATGTCTCGAAGCCGCGAAGAACATCCGCGCGCAGGTCTTCGCCGCGGTGGCCAAGAAGTCCGGCTGCGATCCGGCAGTGCTCGAGGCCCGCGACGATTTCATTTTCTCGACCCGGGACCCAGGGCTGCGCATGAATTTCGACGAGGCCGCGGTGGCCGCGATTGACTTCCACGGCGCCCTGGTGGCCACGGGCACCTACGCGCCGCCGGAAGAGGCCCGCGGGGGCAAACACAAAGGCGCCGGTGTCGGCCCTTCGCCCTCCTACAGCTACAGCGCGCAGGTGGTCGAGCTCTCCGTGGACACGGAGACCGGCCAGGTACGCGTCCACCGCATCGTCGCCGCTCACGACTGCGGCAAGGCACTTAATCCCCTCACCGTCGAGGGTCAGATCGAAGGCTCGGTTTACATGGGCCTGGGGCAGGCGCTGCAGGAAGAGATGATCTGGAACGAGGGCCGGTTGATGAACCCGAGCCTGCTCGAATACCGCACTCCAACCACGCTCGAGACACCAGAGATCGAATCCATCATCGTCGAAAGCAACGACCCCGAAGGCCCGTTCGGGGCCAAGGAGGCCGGCGAGGGCTCGCTCGCCGCGACCATCCCCGCCGTGGCCAACGCGATCTACGACGCCGTGGGCGTGCGCATCAACTCGCTGCCCATCACGCCGGAGAAAATCCTAGCGGCACTCCGCGAAAAGGAAAAGCAGCGCGGCGGAAAAGTCGCGCGCAGCAACGGAGGTCGCCGGTGACGATGCCGGCCTGCCGCGTCGCGCGCCCCAAGACCGTCGAAGAAGCCGTGCGCATCCTAGCCGACAGTGGCCCGGAGGCCATGATTATCGCGGGTGGCACGGATGTCGTGCCGAACCTGCAGATGAAACTGTTCACGCCGCGCGTACTGGTGGACATCAAGCCCATCCGTGCCCTCGCGGGCATCACGATGGTCGCGGGCGGCGCGCTGCGCATCGGCGCTCTCAACACGCTGACCGAGATCGTGGACTCGCCGCTTGTGCAGAGTAACTACCCGGTCCTGGTTAGCGCCGTGGCGACCATTGCCGGACCCTTGCAGCGCAATATGGGCACGCTCGGCGGCAACCTGTGCCTGGAGACGCGCTGCCTCTGGTACAACCAATCGTATTTCTGGCGCAAGGCGCTGGGCGGCTGCCTGAAAAAGGAAGGCGACGTCTGCCATGTCGCGCCCGGCGGCGCACGGTGCTGGGCCGTGTGGTCCGGCGACTCGGCGCCCGCCCTGCTGACGCTCGATGCCGAGATGGAGATCGCCGGGCCGCGTGGTTCGCGGCGCCTGCCGCTGGCGAAGTTCTACCGGAACGACGGGATATACCGCGTTGCGCTGGGCCGCGACGAGATGGTTACAGCCGTCTTCCTGCCCGCGCGCACCGTGGGCCGCCGCGGCCTCTATCATAAGCTGCGCATCCGCGACTCGATCGATTATCCTTTGGCCGGCGTTGCCGTCGCGCTCGAGGTGGACCGCAACGGCGTCTGCCGCGAGGCGCGCGTAGCCGTCACCGCCGTCAACCCGGCACCGCTGCTGGTCAATGAAGCGAGCGAGTGGCTGGTGGGTCAGAAGTACTCGCCGGAGCTGGTTGAGCGCGTCGCGCAGGCCGCCATTCGCACCGGCAAGCCCCTGACGACTTCAGCTTCGACGCCCGTCTATCGCCGCGACATGCTGCGTGTGTTCACGCGCCGCGCCCTGGAAGAAGCCTGGAAGAATGGCAGGGACTGAAGCATTCTTGTGGCCGGTGTGGTTCCGAGCCCGCTCGATAGCATTCGTGAGAAGACCGTGATCCCGATCATTGATATTCATATTCACATCCAGCCACTGCACATGTTCAAGCCGCAAGCGCTCGAGTTGATCCAGCGCGGCCGGCGTGACTATGCCCAGGTCGAAAAATACTCCTCCGACCCGGTGGCCTTCTTGAAGTTCCTCGACGAGGTGGGTATCGAGCGCGCCGGGCTGATCAATTACGTCAGCCCGGACGTCATCGGCTTCGGGCCGGAGGTGAATGACTGGATCGCGCGCTACTGTTCTGTGGCGCCCGAGCGCCTCCTCGCTTTTGGATCGGTCCACCCGAAATACGTCCCCGACGCCGGCGCAGAGGTCGATCGGCTGGCGAACATCGGCATCCGCGGCCTGAAGATTCATCCGTCGCATCAGGTCTATTCGCCCAACGCCTACCGCAACGGCCTGGGGCCGCTCGCTGCGGTTTACGAGCGCGCGCAGGCCATCGGCCTGCCGGTGATGGTGCACACCGGCACTTCGATTTTTCCCGGCGCGCGCAACGCGTACGCCCAGCCCATCCTGGTTGACGACGTTGGCGTAGATTATCCTGACTTGGTCGTGATCCTGGCCCACGGCGGCCGCCCGCTCTGGATGGAGGAGGCCTTCTTCCTCGTCCGACGGCACAGGAACATGCACATGGATATCTCGGGGATTCCGCCGCAAAGGCTCTTGGAGTATTTTCCGCGGCTGGAGGAAATTGCGGACAAAGTTCTGTTCGGCACCGATTGGCCCGGTCCCGGCGTGCCCGACGTCAAGGGGAATATCGCGAAGTTTCTTGCGCTGCCGATCTCCGAATCGGCCCGGCGCAAGATTGGCTATGACAACGCCGCACGCCTGTTCCCGCGGCAGAAGTAATTCGCCGCCGGCGCCGTGGTTGCGCCCAGATTAGCGCGTGCTACTGTCATCCCGAGCCCTTCACGGAACTTGTCATGTGCGAAAGCGAAGGGCTCTGGATGAACTCCGAGAGGGATCACTCTAAGGTATTCTCTAAGAGTTCCGCATCTCTGAGACAAATTCTTCACTTGGGGTAACCGATGGACGTGAATACGATTGCGGTGATTGGCGCGGGCACGATGGGCCGCGGCATCGCGTACGCCGCAGCACTCGGCGGCTACCGCACCATTTTGGAAGACGTCTCCGCGCCCATGCTCGAGCAGGGTTTGACCTACATCCGCGAGACGTTCGAGGAGGGCGTCGCGCGCGGCAAAGTCACGCCACAGCAGAAGGAACATGCCCTAGCGCATCTGGGCAGGGCGCGCTCGGTCGAAGATGCCTGCCGCGAGGCGGATCTGGTGATCGAGGCGGTGCCCGAAGAGATGGAGCTCAAGCTCGAAATCTTTACCCTGCTCGACAAGTTCGCCAAGCCCGGCGCCATTTTTGCCAGCAACACCTCTTCACTCTCGATCACGGAAATGGCCGCGATCACCTTTCGGCCGGAGAAGTGCGTCGGCATGCACTTCTTCAATCCCGTGCCAAAGATGAAACTGCTCGAAGTGGTCAAGGCGCTCGAAACTTCCGACGACACGATTGCCACCTGCCGCGAGGTGGGTCGCCGCATGGGCAAGGAAGTGGTTGTGGTGCGCGAGTCTCCGGGCTTTATCACCAGCCGCATTAACGCTTTGATTGGCAACGAGGCGTTTTACATGCTCGAGGAACACATCGCCTCGGCAGAGGACATCGACAAGGCCGTGAAGCTCGGCCTGAACCACCCGATGGGCCCGTTTGAGCTGGTTGATCTGGTCGGGCTGGACGTGCGCCTTTCGGTTTTGGAGTATCTGCACAAGACGCTGGGCGAAAAATACCGCCCCGCGCCGCTGCTCCGCCAGTACGTCAAGGCCGGGCGCCTGGGCCGCAAATCGAAGCGCGGGGTGCATGATTACCCTGACGCCAAATCCAAGGCCCAGGCGTAGCCGCTGCCCCCGGGCGCGTATCCTCTGCTATCATCTGCCTTGGTGGTGAACATGACCGACAAGATCGTAATCCTGCAAGGCGATCTCACCGAAATGGACGTGGACGCCATCGTCAACGCAGCGAACAACGACCTGCAACTGGGCGGCGGCGTCGCCGGAGCGATCCGGCGCAAGGGCGGCGACGCCATCCAGCACGAATGCGATGCCATCGGCAGCATTCCCGTGGGTGGCGCGGCGATCACCTCGGGCGGGAAGCTGAAAGCCCGCTACGTCATCCACGCCGCGAGCATGCCACTGGGCGGGCACACCACGGCTCTCGATCTGCGCAGTTCCACGGCGCACTCCCTGCGGATTGCGGCCGAAAAGGGTCTCAAGACCCTGGCCTTCCCCGCGGTCGGTACGGGCGTCGCCCGCTTTCCCACGCGGGAATGTGCCGAGATCATGCTGCGCGAAGTGGCTGAGCATCTGAAGGGGCCGACCACGCTCGAGAAGATTTACTTCGTGCTCTTCGACCAGCCCACCCTGGAGGTTTTTGAGCAGGTCTGGAGCGGGACGAAGGCGCAGGGCAAGGCCGACGTCGCGGCCGGCAGTTCGTGAGCGAGCTAGTCGAAAAGGTGCGCCAGGAGCTCGCCCGGTACGAGCACCCGCTGTTTACCTTTGACGCGAGGCCGGCCGCCGAAGGCGTCGAAGTCCACATTCACTTCCAATCTCCCGGCGTGGAAGTTCACCCCTATCGGTTTCTCCTCCGGCCGCGTGAGGTCGAGCACAAGCAGTTCCCGTGGACCTTCCAGAAGCAGCTCTACGACTGCCTGCACGACTTCGTCATCGAAATGTTCACCCGAAATCCCCAGCGGCAGGACTGATGCCCCGCACGACCACTCCGACACCCCTTGCGCGCCTGCTCGTTGCGCGCATCCGCGAGCGCGGCCCGCTCACCTTTGCCGAGTACATGCGCGAGTGTCTCTATCATCCCGAGCACGGCTACTACAGCCGGGCGGAGACGCGGCGCTTCGCCGACTACTACACCAGCGTGGACGTCCACCCGATTTTCGGCCGCCTCGTCGCGCGCCAGCTTGCCGAGTTGTGGGTGCTGCTCGACCGGCCGGCGGAGTTCTGGGCCGTCGAAGCCGGCGCCGGAGCCGGGCGCCTGAGCCAACACCTCCTCGATTTTGCCGCGCGTGAACTGAGCGATTTCTACCGCGCGCTGCGCTATGTCGCCGTGGAGCCATCGCCCGCGCGCCGGGCCGCTCACACAGCCTCGTTCGGCTCACACAGGAAAGCCGGCCGGGCAGTCTCCGCCGCCGAGTGGCCGGCGGAAATCCCCGCTGGCTGCATCTTCTCCAACGAATTGCTCGACGCGCTACCCGTGCATCGCGTCGTGCGTGAGAAGGGCATTCTGCGCGAGATCTACGTGGCTGCCAGAGGAGACGAATTGTGCGAGCAACTGGGCGCGCTTTCGGCACCCGCGCTCGCGGAGTATTTTCGCACCCAGGGAATCGAATTACTGGAAGGCCAGCAGGCCGAGGTAGGCCTCGAGGCGTGTGCGTGGATCGAGGACGCTGGCCGCCGGCTGGGCCGCGGCTTTGTCCTCACCGTGGACTATGGTCACGAAGCCCGCGAGCTTTACAACGAACGCCATCTGCGCGGCACGCTCCTCGCCTACCACCAGCATCGGGCCAGCGAGGATCTTCTGGCCGCGCCGGGAGAGCAGGACCTCACCGCGCATGTAAACTTCACCGCGCTGGATCTGTGGGGGCGACGGGCCGGGCTCGAACGCACAGGGCTGGTGTCGCAGGCGCGGTTCTTGCTGGCGCTCGGCCGCGGCAATGAATTTGCTGACTTGTATGACCCCGGTCAGAGCGAAGTGGAACGCCTCCGCGCGCGCCTGCTGCTGAAGAATCTGATCTTCCCCGAAGGCATGGGAGAAGCCTTCCAGGTTTTCATCCAACACAAGGGAATCGAGCATCCGCATCTCACGGGCCTCGAGCCCTGTTAGCCGACAGCACATTTTGTCTGGGAATCTGTGGGGCGCAGCGACGCGGCCCCGGGCTTTGAATTCCTGCGCGACCTTACGGGCTGCCGGACCGCGTCCCGGCGTCTTCCTTGTACGGTTGTGCGATCAAACGGTCGGCCTCGGCCTGGGCGCCGCCGGTGTCGTCGTTGGTCTGCTTGGCTTTGCTATATTGGTTCACCGCGCGGGTGCGATCGCCGGCGATGTCGAAGATCTTGCCGAGATAAATGTGGGACCAGACCTCGACCCACTTGTAGCTGGGGTCGAGGTCGCCATCCACGGCCTCGCGGAAGGCATTGGCGGCGGCCTGGTAGTTCTTCTGGTAGAAGAAGGCCTCGCCCATGCGGAAATCGGCGAGTGAATTGTTCTTCTGCACTTCCAGGGCGCGCTGGTACTGCTGGACGGCGTCGTAGTAGCGGCCCTGCTCGGCCAGCTCTTCGCCGCGGGCGATGGAGGCGCGCACGCGCAGCCGCGGGCTCGACTTCAAGATATTGTTGTTGGGATCGAGCGTGATGCCACCCGGCTTGGGCCGGCCAAAGGTCTCCATGGTGAAGTCGGAGTTCGTGCCGATGACTTCGATGGTCTTGAACTCGGGGTTGCCCTCGGTCAGCACTCTCACTTCCACCGGTGAGCGAAAGACTTCCAAATCCTGTTTCACCTTGCCGACGACCTTGAAGCCCTTTTTCGTGCGGAAGATGATGTATTCGATCTTGAACTCGGGCACCCCGGTGGAGTTCAGCCACTGCGCGAACAGCGGCGTCAGGTTAGGTGCGGGGCTGCCACCTTTCGCCTCGGCTTTCTGCTGCGCCATTTTTTCGAGGTCCTCCATGCGCGCCGCCTTCCCGGCAAACCTGGAGTAGAACTCGCGCAGCAAGGCGCGGAAGGCGTCGTCGCCCAGTTGCGCGCGGAGCATATGGAAGACCATCGCGCCCTTGTTTAGCACCACCGACCGGTATTCGCTAGTGAACGGTTGCAGCCGCCCAGCCTGGGAGATGGGCGCTGCTTCTTCGTGCATCAGTGCGCCGATGGCGAATTCTTCGAGCGCGCGGTTGAAGCCTTCCTTGCCGGCTGTCTGCTCCACGTAAAGCGCCTCGGAGTAGCGCGCCAGCCCGTCGGTCACCCACACGTCGGAGGGCGACGCCGGCAACACCTCGTTGGCCCACCATTGCCGCGCGGCGAGTTGCGCAAGCAACCGCGAGTTCACCTTGGGGTCCCACTGCCGCAGGCTCACCAGCAGCAGCCCCGGAGCCGCGTAGCCCTGCACCGTGCCGTCAGGGAGCTGCGCCACAGCCAGGTTTGGCTGCGGCAGCGGGCCGAACTGCTCGGAAAAATAATTAACGGCGCGACCCAGCGCTTCGCCGTAGGGTGTCGCCGTGTTGAGGAACGCGGGGCGCACGTACACGGAAAGGCTCAAGCCCTCGGCCGAAACCGGAACGAGCTGGATGCCGCCGGCCACGAACGTCCCGGAATCTTCAGGCCGCTCACAGCGGAAGGTGTAGAGAATGCGCGGGCCGGCAGGGGCTGGAGCGGCCTGAACTTTTCCGGGCGGGGTCGGCGGCCCCGGCCGGGCCGGCACCATGCTCGGCGCCGCGGCCTTGCCGGTGCCCACCACGGCGAACTCCTGCGGCACCTCGATGTTGAAGACCGCCGTGTAGCGATTGGCCGGATAGTCGGTCAGCGGAAACCACCGCGCCGGGAGCAGGAGATAGGCACCATCTGCGTTGATTGACGCCAGCCGCACTCCTTTTACCGGGCTGTTCTCTTCGTTGGCGAGCGGGCCGGCGTAGTCAAACGTGAGCGTGACCTTCTGACCAATCGTGGCCGGCTGCGGCAGGGTCACGCGCACGGCCAGCGGCGCAGCGTCATCGCGCTCGAAGTTCGCCGGTCTTCCGTCGCTGCCCAGCACCGCGGTGACCTTCAGGTTGGGGTGCAGCTCCACGTCGACGACGCGCGAGGCCTCGAACGCCTGAAAATCCACCCGCGCCTTGGCCGTGAGGGTCTGGTCGGCCGGATTTAACGCGGCGCTGACCTCATAGTTCACGGCGCGGAAGGCCCACTTGCGCGGCGCCTGGGCCTGGGCCCTGCCACAAGCGAGCAGAAGCAGGGCGATGACTGCTGCGTTTCGGATTTTCCTCATGAGCGGGATGGCGTCATTCTGTCTTTCAACGTTTGTCGAGATCGAGTGCGCCTAACTAGGATACCAGAGTGCACCCGGCGAGTTGCCAACGGGCCGCACCTCACAGCATCCCGGCGATGATGTCTGCGGCGCGCTCGATGGCGCCGCCGGGCCCTGACTTGGAACGCACCTCAGCGAGATCACGTTTCATCTGCTCGCGTGCTTCCGGCGATGCAAGCAGCCGGCGGACCTCCCCCGCCACCGGCTCCGGCCGGAAATCGTCCTGAATCAGCTCCGGCACCACGCGCCGCCCGGCGATCAGGTTCGGCATGCTGAAAAACGGCGCGCGCATCAGGCGCTTGGCCAGCAATGCCGTGAGCGCCGAAACCCGATAGACCACGACCATCGGCGCGCCCAGCAGGGCAGCCTCCACCGTGGCCGTCCCGCTGGCCACAATCGAGACGTCGGCCGCCGCCAGCGCGTCGTAGGTGCCGTCCTCGATCAGTTGCACCGTCACCTCCGGGCGTGCGTATCCGGCGAGCTCATCTGCCCGCAGACCCGGCGCCACCGCCAGGACAAATTGCGATGAGCGCTCCTGCGCCAGCAGCCGGCAGGCCTCCAGGATGGGAGGCAGGTTGTGAGCAAGCTCCCCGGGGCGGCTCCCGGGCAGCAGCGCGATGATCGGCAGAGTCGCATCGAGGCCATATTGCGCCACAAACTCGTCGCGCGATCGCTTCGGCCGCACCTGGTCCACCAGCGGGTGCCCGATGAAATCCACCGTCACGCCCGCATCACGGTAGAACTTCTCCTCGAAGGGGAAGATGCAGAGCGCACGCTCGAACCGCTGCCGGACCAGACGCACGCGCCATGGCCGCCACGCCCAGAATTGTGGGGCGATGAAATACACGTTGCGCACGCCCTGCGCTTGCAGTCTGCACGCCAGGCGCATGTGGAAGCCCGGGAAGTCGGTCAGGATGGCCAGCCGCGGTTTGCGTTGCGCGGCCTCCGCCACCAGGCGCCGCATGACACTGCGCAACGCCGGAAGCCGGTGCAGCACTTCAGTGATGCCTACGACGGCCACATCGGAGCTCTCCGCCACCAACTCCACGCCGGCGGCGCGCATCTGCTGCCCGCCGAGACCGAACAGGTGGACCTCCGCGCGAGCGCACAGCGCAGCCGCCAGCCGCGCCGCGTACATGTCGCCGGAAGCCTCGCCGGCCGAGATCAGGATTTGAGGCTTGGTCATCGCGCGTGGCCGAGGCAGGTGCGCCTGCCAAGCAAGCCAAACTTCGCTGGAGACGCTGGCAGCCTAATCATCGGCGGGCAGCGGCGCCCCGGCGGGCTCGCCCGGGGCCCCGAGCGGCAGGCGCAGCTCCTGGTCTTTGTACTGGAGCTGGTAGAGCCGGTAGTAGATGCCGCGCAGGGCCAGCAATTCCTGGTGGGAACCCTGCTCGCGCAGGCGGCCTTTGTGGAAGACCAGGATGCGGCCGGCGTGCTGGATCGTGCTCAACCGGTGTGCGATCACCAGCGCGGTGCGGCCCTCGAGCAGCCGGTCGAGCGCTTCGCGGATCAGCAGTTCGGTCTTCGTATCCACGCTCGAGGTGGCTTCATCGAGGATCATGAAGCGCGGGTTGTGCGCCAGCGCACGGGCAAAGCTGATCAGTTGCCGCTGGCCCACCGAAAACGTTGCGCCGCGTTCGGTGACCGGCGTGGTGACGCCGCCGGGCAGCGTGCGCAGGAAATCATGCAGACCCACCTCGGCGAGCGCCCGCTCGACCTCGGCGCGGCTGATGCCCTCGGTGCCCAGCCGGACGTTGGATTCGAGCGTCCCGGAGAACAGGAACGGGTCCTGCAGCACGATGCCGAAGTGGCGTCGCAGCTCCTGCACGCTGAAGGAGCGGATATCCGTGCCATCGAGCAGGATCTGGCCGCGCTGGATCTCGTAGAAGCGCAACAGCAACTGGATGATGGTGGTCTTGCCCGTGCCGGTGTGCCCGACCAGGGCGGCGGTCTGCCCGGGCGTCACGCGGAACGAGACGTCGCGCAGCACCCAGTCTTCGTCGCTGGGGTGGGCGCCGCCGGTGTACGCGAACCAGACGTTGCGGAACTCGATTTCGCCGCGCGGCCGCTCCAGGACCTGAGCGCCGTCGGTCGCGGCGGCAGGCGCCGGCTCGTCCAGCAGCTTAAAGATGCGCTCCGAGGCGGCCATGGCCGTCTGCAGGATGTTAAATTTTTCGCTCAGGTCCCGAATCGGCTGGAAGAACCGCTGCGCGTACTGCATGAAGGCGATGAGTACGCCCAGGCCAATCCCACCGGCTGCCAGTACCTTGAGGCCGCCGAACCAGAACAGCAGGGCCACCGCCGCCACGCCGAGAAGTTCCACTGCGGGATAGAACAGCGCAAAGGCCAGGATGGCGTCTTTGTACGCCTCCATATGCGTGCGGTTCAGCTTGGCAAACTCCGCGCGCGCCTTGCGCTCGCGGTTGAACAGTTGCACCACAACCATGCCGCCGATGTGCTCTTGCAGGAACGCGTTGATGCGCGCAATCGCCGCGCGGATGCGACGGTTGGCGTCGCGCACCCGCGTGCGGAAGAGCAGGGTGACCACCAGGAGAAACGGCAGGACCGAAAGGGTGGCCAGTGCCAGCCGCCAGTCCAGCCGCAGCAGCAGGTGATCGTAAAAGCTCATCGGCAACCGCTGCAAGTGGCCGAAGATTTCGCCTCGCAGGTCGTACATCGTCTGCTGGCCCACACGCTGCATCACGCGCACCTGGACGTATTGCAGTGCGAACCCCAGCACCAGGGCGCCCAGGAACGCGGCCGTAATCCATTCGAGCCCGCGGATCCCGGTCGCGAAGTTGATCTGGCCGCGCGTGGCCGGCACCAGGTAGGTATCCACGGCAATCTTGAAGAGGTAGGGACCAACGGCCTCGAGCGGCGTCACAGCGAGCGTGAGCGCCAGCGCGAACAGCACCTGCCACTTGTACGGGCGCAGGTACTGCAGCAGGCGCCGGGTCAGCCGCGCGTCGTACGCTTTGCCCAGGGCCTCTTCTTCGCGGTGGTCGCTCATGCGCGTTCGAGCTCTTCCTCGAGCAACTGCTTCTGGTACAGGTCGTTGTAGTAGCCGCCCAGCGCCAGCAACTCGTCGTGTGTGCCGCGCTCGACGATGCGGCCGTCGCGCAGCACCACGATCTGGTCGGCGTGGCGCACGGTTGAGCAGCGGTGCGAGATCAGAATCGTGGTGCGCTCGCGCACCACGTCTTTGAGGTGCCGCAAAATCTTCTCTTCCGTATCGGTGTCCACGCTGGAGAGCGCATCGTCGAGGATCAAAATGCGGGGCTCGCGAATCACCGCGCGGGCCAGGGCCGTGCGCTGCTTCTGTCCTCCGGAGAGTGTGATACCGCGCTCGCCCACCAGGGTCTCAAATTGCGCGGGAAAACCGCTGATGTCGCCGTAGAGGCTGGCCATCCGCGCGGCCTCGGTGACCTGTTCTGCGGGCGCGTCTTCGACTCCGAAGGCGATGTTTTCCTTCACTGTTTCGCTGAACAGAAAGGTGTCCTGCGGCACGAATCCAATGGCGCGGCGCAGCGTAGCCAGCGGCCACTCGCGGATGAACCGCCCGTCGAGCAGCACGGTGCCCGGCGGCGCCTCCCAGAGCCGCGCGACCAGCGCCGCCAGCGTCGTCTTGCCGCTGCCGGTCGGGCCGACGATGGCGAGCGTCGAACCGGCGGGCACATCGAGGTTGATGTCGCGCAGCACCGGCCCGCCCGGCTCGCCTCCCGGGCCCGCGCCGTTGGCGCTGCGGGTCGTCGGATAGGCAAACGTGAGGTGCCGGAACTGGATCTCGCCTCGGATCTGTGCCCCATCGGTGCCGCGCGCCTCCGCGTCGTTGATGGACGGCTGCGCGTTCAAGACGTAGTTCATCCGCCCCATGGAGGCTGCGCCACGCTGAAACATGTTCGTGACCCAGCCCAGCGCGACCATCGGCCAGATCAATAGGCCGAGGTAGGTATAGAACGCCATGAGCGTGCCCAGGGAGATGCTGCCCCGCATGACCTGGCTCCCGCCCTGCCAGAGCACGATCAGAAACGTCGTGCCGATCAGGGCGGTGAGCGAAGGCATGAACATGCTCCACGTGGCGATCAGCTTCATGTTTCTCGCCACGTACTCGCGGTTCGGCGCGTCGAACCCGCGCATCTCGGCCTCTTCCTGCCGGTAGGCGCGAACCACGCGCACCCCGGCCAGGTTTTCCTGCGCGCGCGCCGAAAGCGCGGCCAGGGACGCCTGGATCTTTTCGTAGAGGTCGTGAATGATTTTTCCGAAGTGGCCGACGGCGATGGCGACCACGGGCACCGGCAAGAGGACCCAAAGGGTCAGCACCGGCGAGAGCTTGAGCATCAGCGCGATGGCCAGCACCATGGTCACAATGGTCGTGGCGCTGTACATGATCCCCGGGCCCAGCACCATGCGCACCGCGTTCAGGTCATTCGTGCAGCGCGACATCAGTTCGCCGGTGCGGTTGCGAACGTAGAACTCCGGTTCCATCTGGACGAGTTTCACCAGCAGGTCGTTGCGCAGGTCGTATTCGATGTCGCGCGAGACCCCGATCAGCGTCCACCGCGTCCAGAACGAGAGCACGCCCTTGAGCACCATGATGGCCAGCAGCGCCAGGCAGAACACCACAAGCGTCCGCGCGCTGCTCGGGTGGTAGAAGGGAATCAAGGGGCTCAGCAGCGGCCGGGTGATGCCGCTCGAAAACACACTGGGCAGAGGGTTGCCGGACAGCGAATCGACCAGCGCTCCGATCACCAGCGGAACCAGGTTCCCCACCGCGCCCATCCCGCCCAGCACGAGCAGCCCGAGCGTGATTCGGCCTTTGTATCGGCCGAGGTAGGGCAACAGGCCGAGGAGGTGTTTCCAGGCCGAGACGCGCGGCGGCGCCGGCTGGACGGTCACGGTTTGTGCCGCGGCACTCATTTCAGGTGCGAATGGATCGTTTCGAGCGTGGGCACCTCGCCCAGGAAGTTCTCATAATTCCGGTCGAGCGACTGATAGCGCTTCACCTTCGGATTCCAGCGCACGCCGATCGTGGGGATGTGCCCGCTGGTCCCGGACATCTCCAGCGGGGTGAAGTAGAGCTGCAACCCTCTCTCCGCGTTCTGCTCGTACTGCAAGCGCCAGCCGGTGACTGGAGCGATGGGGGTGGCGCCGAGAAAACCCTGCGGGTTCTTCAGGTGCTCGTCACAGTGGAAGACTTCTATCCATTTCCCGCCATCGTTTTCCACCACCGCCGCGCGCGTCACCAGCGTCCCCGGGACGGTCCCCGCCGGTGTCTTGGCCAGCCGGTTGACCACCAGCACCTGTTCCCGGCCGAGCACAGGAAAGCATGGTCACAGCTATCAGACGCATCGGTTCTCCTGAGGTTTCTACAAACTGGGGTAGGCGAGCGTGATTTCGACCACGCGCCCCGTCGAGCGGTCGCAGGAGACCTCCAGGACCTGCGGCACCTCAGACCCCGCCCAGTCAAATGCGTAGAACAGTAATTCTAGCTCGCGCCCCTCTTTCGTGGAAGGCCCGCTCGAGCTTGGCTCGCCGTAGAGCTCAATGATACGGTCCCGCGGATCGCCCAGTTTCAACCCCCGGCCGGTCCTCCACAAGTCTCTCGCCCCAGGGTGATAACCCTTCTTGCTGCAATCGCCCCTCAAAGCTTCCAGACCGAGGGAGGAAAGCGCCACGCTCTGGATCCTGCCTTTGTCGTCCAATTCCACACTCAAAGAGCGACGCGCGCAGATGTCCAGCCATACCGGCGATGCATGGCTCGCCGGCGCAGGTAACCGGTTCTTGGCCTTGTAGAGCGAATCCGCCTTGGCGAGCGTGTCCCGGCCGGGCCGCAGGCCGGCAAGCGTCAGCTCGTTGGCCCGAGCCGACGAATCCGCGCCCTGCGCCGCTGCTCCGGCCACGGCGACTGCGACCACCAGACACACCCCGAGCGCGCTAGCGCATCGCCAGAATCTCATCGAGCCGCGCTTCAAAATTCTCCTCTCCCTCCGACCACAGCCGGTAGTGCTCGACGGGCAGGGCCTGCTCGATCGCCTGCACCCAGTCCATCAGCTTTTGGATGTTCTCGCGGGTCTTCTGGTGATATTCCCGCAAGTTCTCCGGCTGCTCCATCCGGGCTAGAAACGCCGCCTCATCCGGATGCTCGGTCGCCAGGGCGTTCCCAGCTCGCCCGCTGAGCAATCCCGCGTGCCCGGTGAACAGATGCTCGAAACCCAGATCGGCCTGGAAGTGGCCGGCTTCGGTGTAAACGCCGCCGTCGTATTCCTCGCCATGGCAGAAAATCTCCAGCGGCTGCGGCCGCATTTGCCAGCGCGTCGGGCCGGCATCGAATGCCCAGAGGTCCCAGTGCGTGCCGACTTCGTAGGCCGAATCAGCGTGCAGGTATTCGCGCAACAGTTCTGCCACGGCAGCAGCATCGAGCAACTGGCCGCGCAGATCGCGTTCGAGGACCGACGCCTGGCTGGGATCGAGCGCGCGGATCACCAGTTCCGTGAAGCCGGGGCGCACGGCGGAGAAGGGAACTGCCCCCAGCAGGCGCTCGAACTGCCCGAGCATCGTCGCTTCGGAAAAGTCCCTCGCCCAGATGCTCATATAGGTGCGATTCGCCATCCAGATATTATACAGGCCCGGGCACTGCTTTCCGGATGCGCGGGAGACGCACACCCGGCGGGCCAGAAGGCGGGCCCGGAAAGGGCGTCGCGCTGGGGCTATTTTTTCTCCGGCGGCGGGGTGGTGCCGGCGAGGTTCTTGGAGAAGTCAAGCAAGCGCTGCCGCAGCGTTTCTCCGACGTGGGCAAACACGTTGGCGCAGGTCTGGCGCAGGCGCTCCTCGGCGGTGTTGGCCAGCGTGCCGATCATGTCCTGCGACTGCTGGCCGAGCTTGGTGACCGTGGTGACCAGCCAGGAGTTCGAGACATTTTCCAGGCGACGCTTATAACCCTCGATGGACTCGTTGCTCAGCCGCGTCGCGGTTTCCTGCAACTGCCGCTCCTGCGCCTCCCGTTCGGCGCGCAGGGATTCCTTCGCGGGTGCGGTGGCGGCCTCGATCTCCTTCCGCGCCGCCGCCACGCCCTGCTGGATTTCCTGGGTCATGCCCTTGTGGAAGTCCACGAAGAACTGCCGGGCGTCCGCGTCGATCCTCGCGCGCACCTGGGCCATGTGGGTCTGCAGGCGCGCGGCGGTCTGCTCCAAGGCGCCCGAGAGCGAGGCGGTGAAGCGCTCGCGTTCGCCCTGCGCCGTGCGGCGCGCTTCCTCGCCGAAGGCCGCCGCGGTGGTTTCCGCCGCCTGCGCGATCTGCACGCGCCCGCGCTGGACCGCATCCTTCACGACTTCGTCCATCTGGCTCTGCGCGTGCTCGACGTAGCTGCGGCTGTAATGGTCGAGCTCGGAGGCAAACAGGCCGGAAATCTCACCGGCCTTCTCGCGCAGGCCGTCGGAGGCCTGCTCCAGGCCTTTGTCCAGCGTGGCCTGCATGTGCGTCTGGACTTTCTTCTCGTACCAGTCGGCGGACTTGTAGAGTGCCTCGAAGGTCGTGTGGGTCGTATCGGTGGCCTTGGTGTCGAGCTCGGCGAGCCAGCGCGCGGTCGCGGCGCGCCCGGCCTCCTGGAAATCGTGTTCGAAGCGGCGCACCGATTCCTGCAAGCGCGCCGCCGAATCCTGCACGGTTCGTTCGGAAGCTTCCTGCAGGCGCTGCTGATGCGTGCGCAGGGATTCTTCGGCCAGACCTTCGCCGGTGGTCAGTTTTCTCAGCAAATCGTTGACGCGGTCCACGTGCGGGGCGAGTTGTTGCTCGAGTTGCGCGCCCAACTGGGCGAGCGTCTGGTGTCCCGCAGACTCCAGCACGGGCTGCAGCCGCTCGGCCATGGCGGAGACGGCGGACTCGGCGCGGCGATTGAGCTCTGCGCTTTCCGTGGCCAGGATTTCTTCGAAGCGCTGCTGCAGCTTTTCGGCGGTGGCCTGGCCCATCGCTTCCAGGCGTCTGGAGAAGTCCTCCATGCGCCCGGCGGCCTGCTGGATCTCCGCCAGCGAGGCCCGGGCCCGTGCGCTCTCCTTGTTCAGCGCTGTGCGCAGCGTGTCCAGGGTGCTCCCGGCCTCTGTGGTGGCTTGCTCGACCGACTGGCGGAGTGCCGCCGCGCGCATGGTGAGTTCTTGCTCCACTTTGGCGGTGGCGGCCTGCGAATTCCGGGCCAGCCGTTCGGCAGCCTGCCGCGCCGCGCTCTCGAGCGAACTCTCAACCTTTTCGTTCCAGCGCGTGGTGGCAGCGGCCAGGTCGGCGTCGAGCCGTCCGCGCCAGCCGTTCTGGGCCGCAGAGGTGGCTGCGGCGATCTCGTCGCTCAGGTGCCGCGCCGCCTTGGCCAGTTCTTCCAGGCGTCCCCGGGCTTCCTCCGCCCGGTTTTCTACCATCTCCTTCCAGCGAAGGCTGGCGGCGTCCGAGGCGGCGTCAATCTCTTGCCGGAAGCGCTGCACGCCCGTCTCCGCTCCCTTGAACCGTGCCTCGAGGTCGCCGCCGAGCATGTTCAGTTTCTGCAAGGCGAGCTGCACGTGGTTCTGGAGCTGCTGTTCGAGCGTGGCTTCGTGCGCCTGGCTGATCTTGGCGAGGTGTGCCGAAAGCTTCGCGTTCGCCTCATCCAAGTGGAGCTGAAGCTCCGCCGGCCATTTTTCGCGCAGGGACGCCGCACCGGTCTCGCGCGCTTCCTCAACTTTGGCCAGCGTCTGCCGAATGGCCTCCTCGGCGTAGGCGGCCGCGGCGGCCTTCACGGATTTCTCCGCCGCTTCCTTCAACTGGTTCTGAAGGGCGGCGAGGATCGGCCGGGTTTCGGCCGCCACCGCGGTGGCGGTGGCTTCCCGGACCGCGCTCTGCACCTGCTGCTTGGCCTCCAAGACCAGCTTCGCCACCTGACGCGCCAGCGCGATGGAGGCGGCCTCCGTGCTGCCGGGCACCGGCAGCACCCGGAGATTGTCCTCGCGCGGAGCCGGAGCCTCTTCACGAGGGGCCGGAGTTTGCGCAGCGGGCAGCACCCATTCCTCGGGCGCGCTTTCTGCTTGCGGTTGGGCTTCTGCGGCGGGGGCAGGAATCTCCGGCACGACCTCGGGGAACGGAAACCAGTCTTCCGGGGGGAAGGCGATGCCCCAGACATTTCCGGGGATTTCCAGCTCCACGCCGATCTGGAAGAGCTCGCGTACCGTCCGCGGTCGCTGGATCCAGGTCACCCGCGCGCGAACGCTGCGCGGTTCCCGGCCCGTCTCCGGGTGGGGCACCTCCAGGGCCACCCACATATTCTTCAGGACGTAGTGCTTGGACTGGTAGCGGCAGCCGTGGCAGTTGATGAACAGGGTCGAGGTGCGCTCCTGGAATGGCCGGCCGAGCGCATCCACGCCCGTGACCGTCAGGGGCACGGCCTGCACGATGCGTGTGCTTCGCCGCTTCTTTGGCTCCAGATCTGAATTGGCTGCGGAATCCGGCATCGATGACCCCGGGGGACAATTTGCAAGCCTAACACCTGGGCCGGAGCACGTCGAGAGCCTCCGGCGCGGCGTGCCAAACAGTTAATGCAGTTTCCGGTGCCGTTTAGCGCGGCCGCGGGACTTCCGCGCGGCTCGCCCGGCCCCATAGCAAATCCCTGAGCTCCTTCGCCACCCACACCGGCCCGATCAGAAAATAGATGGGTCCCTGGAAAAACGCCGGCTTGTTTCCTTCGATGCGATGGCCCAGGAACAGCAGCACCCAGCCCCCGACAAACAACGCGGCCCCCAGCCGCCACCAGGTCAGAGCCAGCAGGATGATGCCGGCGAAGATGATGGGAATGCCCACGCCGTGCAACACCCGATTCCAGACTGTGGTGTGCTCGTGGTCATACCTCGACAGGTACTCATCGAAGGTCGGCATCCCAAACCCCCCTTGCCGAGCGGTATCTTAACTTTCGCGCACACGTTTCCCGGGGGATAAACGGAGCCGCCGGCCTTCGCCTCAACACGGGAAGTCCTGATAGGTGGAGTGCCGGTCAGAGCCATGTTCGAGCGCGATGTCTCTGCGTTCGTAATCCATGTGCAGCGCCAAGGACACCAGCGAGCCGCGCTGCGTTGCAAGAATCGTCCGCCGCTCTATGCGCTTCATTTCCGTGCTGGTGGGCAGCACAAGCCGCCGGTGGCCAGAATCAGCCCTGGTAAGAGATCCACTCAGTCGGAGGGGGGCGACCGACCAAATCTACCCGGGCTCGATATATACCGCTGGGGCGGGAGATGCGCAAGAGGGAACTGAGGGAATTCGTTTCGGGCGCGGGCTAGAGGTCGCGCCGGCCTTCCAGGGCCTTGAGCATGGTCACTTCGTCGGCGTACTCCAGGTCCGATCCCACCGGGATGCCCACGCCGATCCGCGTGACGCGCACGCCCAGGGGCTTGATCAGCTTGGAGAGATACACGGCGGTGGCTTCGCCTTCGGCCGTGGGGTTGGTACAGATGATGATCTCCTCCAGCGCGCCGCCCTTCAGCCGCTCGATCAGACTCTTGATCTTGAGCTGCTCGGGTCCCACGCCCTGCAACGGTGAGAGCGCGCCGCCCAGCACGTGATAGAGCCCGCTGTACTGCCGCGTCTTCTCCACGGCCAGAATATTGTGCGGCTCCTCGACCACGCAGATGGTCTTGCGGTTGCGCGTTGGGCTGGAGCAGTACAGGCAGGGGTCGGTGTCGGTGAGGTTGTTGCACACTGAGCACTCGCGGATTTTTTCCTTCGCGTCGCGGATGGCGTCGGCAAGCGCCAGCGCTTCTTCAGGCGTCACCCGCAGCAGGTGAAAGGCCAGCCGCTGCGCCGTCTTCTGCCCGATGCCGGGCAGGCGCTTGAGTTCGTCAATCAGACGCGCGATGGGAGCGGCGAAGTCAGGCATGGCGGTTTGACCGGCGCCCCGGCCGGTGGATCGGAGGGTGGAAACTCACGCAGAGTCTCAATCAGAACAGCCCCGGGATTTTCAGGCCAGCGATCCCGGGCAGCCCGCCGGTGAGGTTTTTCATCTGGTTGGCGAGTTCTTCGTCCACGCGCCGGTTGGCTTCGTTCACCGCCGCGCGGATCAAGTCCTGCAGCATCTCCTGGTCCTTGCCCGCAAAGACTTCGGGGT
>JACQDH010000209.1 GCA_016201215.1 Acidobacteriota bacterium
TAATGTCAGACATCAAGCGAGATAGTTACCACAGGGGAAAGAGTAGAGCAACTGAAAGGGATACATCGATTGTCACTGTTTACCCGCTCTTAGGCGCGCGTGATGGGTGAACCGCGACGCTGCGAGGGAAGCTGCGGGGAGAAAAAAAGCCCCGGCGGCCGGAGCCGCCGGGTCGGAGAACCGTTGGATTTATTCGTTGGGTTTCTTGGCGGGCTCGTTCTTCGAGTCGGCCGTGACCGCCGACGGGGGCAGCAGGCTGCTGCTCTGCCGGATCAGATAGGGCATGAACGGCGTGACCTCGAAGGGCATCTTTTCTCGCTCGGAGAGTGAGCCCACCGGCTTGGCCTTGATCATCTCGATGCGGTCGGTCCAGGGATCCACCTTGATGCGCCCGCCGAGCGGCAGGGCGGAGATCTGCCCGGCGCGCTTGGAGGGATCCAAAGGCTCCGCGCTGGCCGACACTTGCGTCGCGATGCTGGTCGGCACGCGGCTGCCCAGGTGCGGGCTGACCAGATTGGGGATTTCCGCCGCGCGCGCGTTCAGGGCCTGCACGAACAGGGCGGCGGTGGCCAACTGATCTTTGTACGGGGAATTCTTCAGCAGTTCCGCCGCTTTGGCGCTGGCGGCTTCCTCTTCTCCGGCCGGGCGGGCGAAGACGAAGTGGCGGAAGGTGTCTCTTTCGTCGAACAGCAGCCGGTCGAAGAAAGCGAACTGCGGGTCAATGCGGTGGCCGAGCACGACATGGCCGAGCTCGTGGGCCACCATAGTGGCCAGGCTGGCTTCGTCGGGCAGCACGTCGATCAGCCCGCGGCTGAGCACGATGGTGCGGCCGATAGTGACCGACTCGAGCGTGGAAGTGAGCAGGACGCGGCAGCGCACTTCGGGCTGGATGTCGAGGTTGTTGGTGACTTCGAGGTTGTTGACCACGACCTCCAGCGTCTTGTCCACTTCGCCGCGCGGCGCGAGCAGGCCGAGGCGCTCCAGCCGGTCGACGACGTTGTCTTCGGCCTGGCGATCCCAGAGGCGCTGGGCCTGGATGGGCAAGAGATCATTCGCGGTTACGCTCTGGTCCTTGATGGGCGTGGGCGCTTCCACCAGAATCTTGCTCAACTCCTGTTCCTGTGCGGTGTGGCCCAGGTTGTAGCCCCACAGGCGGGTCTGCGCCTTGAATTGCAGGCGCTTGACCAGCGCGTATTGAAAGTTCGACTCCTCGCTGTAGACGAACGCCGGCAGCCACAGGCCGGGGCCGGCGTTGATGCGCCAGCTATCGAAATGGAAATAGAAGCTGGATTTGGACGTGCCGGAGTAAGCGCCGTTGAAGCGCACGATGGTGAAGTCTTGGTCCTCGACCCAGATGCGGCCGAGGAAGCGCCCTTTGCCGGATTTCGGCAGAGGCGTGATATCGAAGACCAGGCAGCGGACTTCGCCCAAGAATTCACGGCGCACGTAGTCGAACCTGTAGTGCTGGCGATCGAAGCCGCTGGTGTCGAGGTAAACCATTTGCAGGAAGCCGCGCGGCAGGTACTGCAGGGAGAAGGAGAACCAGCCCTTCAGCCCGCCGAGAAACTTGTGCGTCGTGCCAGTTTTCTCGCTGAGCGAGCGCAGCTCGACGCCGCTGGCGAGGTCCGCGCGGCCCAGGAAGTAGTTGTCGCCCGCGGGCACTTCGCCCAGCTTGTCGTCGGGCTTCATGTTCTGGATGTAGGTTTCGACCAGCGGAGTGTACTGTTTCAGGCTGGCGACCACCGCCTGCTCGCGGTTGACGATGCGGTCGATCACCTGGTCCAGGGTCGCCGGCTGGTCCGCCGCGCGCACGGGCAGCGCGGCAAGCGCCAGAACTACCACAGCCGTCTTCAAGATGCGCATGCCTTCCTCCGAATCTTAGTACGCCAGTTGGAACACAATGTGGACGGTGGCCGGGAAATCCACGGGGTGGCCTTCGCGCAGGGCCGGCTTGTAGCGAATCTGCTGGGCCGCGCGGGTGGCCGATTCATCGAGCCCGTGTCCCAGGCCCCGGATGATGCGGATCACTTGTACCTGGCCATTGCCGCCGAAGACCACTTCGAGAAGCACTTCGCCTTCGATCTTGAGGTGTCGCGCCTCATCGGTATAAGCGGGTCTGGGCTTGGCCAATATCTCCACGGGTTGCACCGCGGCCGTGGACTGCGCCGCAGCCTTTTTGGGCGCCTCGGTGATTTTGGTGGCATCTGAAAAGCCGCTCTGCTGCACAGTGCCGCGGCGGCCGCTCCCGCCGGTGGGCGGGATGGCGACGCCGTTGCCGAAGCCCGCGCTAGCAATCGTGCCGCGAGCGCCGCTGGCTCCGCCGGTGCCGTTTCCGTAGCCCGGCCCGGGGGGCAGGTCCATCGAGCCGCGCTGGGCGGCGTTGGCTCGCTTGTTCGGATCCCCCTTGCCCGGGATGCCGTTGGGATCGCCGAAGCCGCCGGTCTGCACCTGATCGGGCCGCTTGTTGGTCAACGTTGCGGGTGCCGCGCTGCCCGTAGAAAGGACGCCCGTCTCGACCGGAGGCCGCGGGCGCCTGGGTTGCTCTCTGGGCGCGTCAATCCTCGCCGCGGTGAAAACCGGATCGATCTTCGGAGCCGCCTCGGCCGGCAATGGCTTGGGCTTGATTTTGGGCACAAGGGGCTTGGGCGGCGGCAGGATCTTGGCCACCTTGGGCGGCTCGACGGGCACTTCCGGTGGCGGCTGCGGGCGCGGTTTGATCTTCACCACCTTGGGCGGCTCGGGCGGGAGCGGCACCTCGGTGGGCGGCGCGGCCAGCGGGATGATCTCGTGGCGCAGGAAGGGGACCAGCTTCTGCGGAAAGAGCATGGGCACGGTGACCAGCAGCGTCACGCCGATAATCTGCACCAGGACGCCGCCGCCGAACGCATTCCAGCGCGGCTTGGGGTCCTCCAGCAGCCTGAGCCGTGCGCTCACGCGCTTCTGGCCCACGTACTTCTTCCAGTTGTCCTTGTTCTGGGGAGGCACCCCAGCGCCGAAACCGATGCGAAGACTCCCCTGCCGTAGCCGCGTCACTGAGGTGCTCATAATCCTCGATCGCCCAGACTAGATTCCACTGCCGGGAATTCAGTTGTCTGTAACACTCTGAGAGTTAGGGCAGCTAGGTTGCCCGGTACTAGAGTACTGGCAGCGGCTGGGTGGCCGAATAGGACTTTTGTACTACTGTCTCCTATGTGCAACCCGGAAGAAAGCCCGAATCGCGATTCGGGCTTTCTTCCGGGTTGCACATAGGAGACAGTA
>JACQDH010000010.1 GCA_016201215.1 Acidobacteriota bacterium
AACTTCTTCGCCATGGCATCATAGATTGCGTGCAGCTCCGGCACCGTCTTCTCCTTCGGTAACGGATTCACAGCACTCATCGGAGACCTCCTAACTTCAGAAGCGATGAAATCCTGCTTAGTTCCGGATCCTCATAGTGTACACCCCCTGCCCAGTACCAAGTAGAGGTTGTCATCGCTGACTCAATGAAGGTCCCGATGAAACCGGACATTTCTACTTTACAAGCCGCACATTCTCACTGGGTAGCAACAACCACGCCCGGAGTAGTTGAATCGCACAAAGCGGCGTGATAGCCTGCACCCAGCGCTGAAGAGTCCCCACCCGCCGCAACGCGAGGCGTGGGGGCACACGGATTCCCCAAGATACGTACTCCGCAGCCGTGGCCACACCCAGCACACAACTCGACCGCCTCGCTGTTCAAGAGCAAGTCTTCGACGTTGTACGCCAGTTGCTGGCCGAATTGGGCAGCCATCGGGCGTTCCAGGCGGTGAGCGGCTCGGCGCATCTGGATCGCGACTTGGGCCTCGGCAGCCTCGAGCGCGTCGAACTAATGCTGCGGCTGGGCACTGAGTTCCGCACGCGCCTGCCCGACCAAGTGGTTGCCGAAGCCGACACGGTGGACGATCTCGCCGCTGCGCTGCTGCGCCACTCCGGCAGCGCGGTCGCCGCAGTGGCCCCCGCGGTACGCTACGCCGCGCCAGCAGGGAGTGATCCGGCCGCGCATCGGGGCGTCCATGGCCTGGAATCCGCCGAGACACTGCAGGACGTCTTGCGCTATCGCGCGCGCGCGGACGCGCACCGACCGCATCTCTACCTCCGCGAAGACGATGACAGCACTTCGACGATCACCTTCGGCGAACTTTACGAGCGCGCGGAGCGCGTGGCCGCAGAACTCGCCCGCCGCCAGGTGGCGCCGGGCAACACGGTGGCTATCATGCTCCCGACCTCCGCCGAATTCTTCTACACCTTTGCCGGGGTGCTGCTGGCCGGCGCCGTTCCTGTGCCCATTTATCCGCCGTTCCGCGCCGACCGCATTGCGGAATACGCGGAGCGGCAGTCGGCCATTTTGCGCAATGCCGAGGCACGGCTGCTGGTGACGTTTCGCGAGGCAGAAACAGTGGCGCGGCTGCTCAGCCCGCGTGTGCCCTCTCTCGTGGGCGTGGTCAACGCCGCCCGGCTCGCCGAACCTTGCGCGCCCGAGCCAGAAGCGCAAGCCTCGCAATGGACGCCAGTCCGGCCGCCCCGCCCGCGGGGCGATGACCTCGCGTTCTTGCAGTACACCTCGGGCTCGACCGGCGAGCCCAAGGGCGTGGTGCTCACTCACGCCAACCTGCTGGCTAATATCCGCGCCACCGGCGAGGCCGTGCAGATTCGTGCCGATGATGTGGTGGTGAGCTGGTTGCCGCTTTATCACGACATGGGTTTGATCGGGGCCTGGATGACGCCGCTCTATTTCGCTTGGCCGCTGGCGGTTCTGTCGCCGCTCGCGTTTCTGACCCGGCCCGAGCGCTGGCTCTGGGCCGCGCACCAGCACCGCGCCACGCTGGGCGCGGCGCCGAACTTCGCCTACGAGCTCTGCGTGCGCAAGATTGCCGACCGCGACATCGAGGGGGTCGATCTGAGCTCCTGGCGCGCGCTCTTGAACGGTGCCGAACCGATCAACCCGGACACACTCGAGCGCTTTGCCGAACGCTTCAGGCGCTGCGGCTTACGCCGCGAGGCGCTCCTGCCCGTCTATGGCCTGGCCGAAGCCTCACTCGCAGTGACCGTGCCGCCGCTCGGAAGGGTGGCGCAGGTGGATCGCATCGAGCGCGTCGCTTTCGAGCGCGAAGGCCGCGCGGTGCCCGTGCGGACCGATGCGCGCCGCGACGATCCGGACGTGATTTCGTTCGTCTCCGTGGGCCGGCCGCTGCCGCGACACGAAGTGCGCATCGTGGACGCCAGCGGCCGCGACACCAGCGAGCGCGTGGAAGGCGCGTTGTGGTTCCGCGGCCCCTCGGCGACGCGCGGCTACTACCGGAATGAGGCCGCCACGCAGGCACTGTTCCCTCAATGTGCGGCGACGGGCTGGGTGGATTCGGGCGACAGAGCCTACCAAGCCGACGGCGAGATCTACGTGACCGGGCGCGTCAAAGACATCATCATCAAGGCCGGGCGCAACCTCTACCCGCATGAAGTCGAGGAGCTCGCCGGGCGCGTGGCGGGCGTGCGCAGCGGCTGCGTGGTTGCCTTTGGTATCACCGATGAGGCCTCCGGCACCGAGCGGCTGCTGGTCGTCGCCGAATCCCGCGAGCATGATCCGGAGCGCCGCGCGCAGATCGCTCAGGCCATCGCAGAGGAGATTGCCGCGGCGCTAGGCCTGCCACCCGATGTAGTCGAACTGGTGCCCCCGCACAGCATTCCCAAGACCTCCAGCGGAAAGTTGCGTCGCGCCGAGACCAAGGATCTCTACCGCGCCGGCAGCCTGAACGCGCGCACCCCTCCCGCCTGGCTGCAGGTGGCGCGGCTGGCGCTGGCCAGCGCCATGCAGACGGCCCGCCGCAAGGCTCACCGCGCGCTCGACGTGATCTACGGGGTCTATGCCACGGTCGTCTTCGGCGCCTGGATTGTGCCCACCTGGCTGCTGGTGCTGCTGGCCCCCGGGCGCAAGCTATCCGCCTGGCTCACTTCCAACGCACTGAAGTTGTTTATGGCGCTGGTGGGCTGCCGCATCCGGGTCCATGGGCGCGAGCACCTGCGCGGGAACCAGGCGCGCGTGTTTGTCTCCAACCACACCAGCTATTTCGACGTGCTGGTGCTGATGGCGGCCCTGGGCGTCAACTACCGGTTCATCTCCAAAGTCGAAGTGCGCTCGATGCCGTTCATCGGCACCTTCCTGCGCAAGCTCGGCCACGTGTGGTTCGACCGCAGCGACCCGGAGGCGCGTCTTCGCCAAGCCGAACAGCTCGAACAGCTCCTGCGCTGTGGGGAGTCTGTGTGGGTCTTTCCCGAAGGCACCTTCACACCCCACGAGGGGGTGCGGGCGTTCCAGTTGGGCGCGTTCAAGGCCGCGGTGACCACCTCCCGGCCGATTTGCCCGGTAGCACTCCGCGGCACCCGGCGGTTCCTGCGCGACGAAACCTATCTGCCAAAACCCACCAGCGTCACGCTGACCATCTGTCCCCCGCTCGAGCCCTCGCCATCGGCTTCGCCCTCAGACTGGCACGAGATCGTGCGGCTCCGTGATGCCGCCCGGGCGGCCATCGCCCAGCACTGCGGCGAGCCAATTCTCTAGTAAGTCTTGCTCTTACAATAAGTTCAAACGGATACTGGCTTGCAACCTTGTACCTTTCCGGTGCATCGAAGAAAACAATGCGATTGTGAGCGGCCAAGCGCCCCCCACTGGCGCGCTGCTCAGCGAGTGATGGGGGCAGTCGCGAGACACGAACTCCCCCGACAAACTAAACTTCAGGAGGCTGTTCAAATGCGAAAGGCAAGTCTATTGCTCGGAATGGTTCTGCTCGTGTCCCTGACGGCTGCAGCGCAGGATTACCCGAAAGCGGACGCATTCCTGGGTTACTCGTACGTCCGCGCCAACCCGGCCACTTCCGGGGCGCCCGGCTTCAACCTGAATGGTGGCAGCGCGTCGATCGCCTACAACCCGAGCGAGTCGTTCGGGATCGTGGCCGATTTCGGCGGCTACCATGTGGGCCAGATCGCCGGCACGAGCGTGGACGCCAACCTCTACACGTACCTGTTCGGTCCGCGGCTGTCCTATCGCAAGCATGAATGGGTCACGCCGTTTGCTCAGGTGCTTTTCGGCGGGGCGCACGCCAGCTCCGGCGCTCTGGGCACTGGGTCGGCCAATGCGTTTGCCATGGCCGCTGGCGGCGGCGTGGACATCAAGGTGAGCCAGCACGTGGCCGTCCGGGCGGGCCAGGTCGAGTATCTGATGACCCGCTTCCAGGAAAGCACGCCCAACCGGCAGACGCAGAACAATCTGCGCTTCTCGACCGGAATTCTCTTCCGGTTCGGCCGGTAAGGCACTCTCGCTGGTCAACTTCAGCCGGAACTGGGCCGGGTGCAAAGCCCGGCCCTTTCCTTTTCGGTCAAAAGACCTTAGTTCTTGTTCCACCGGAGGTTGAAAACGCCCTGGCCTCGCGCGAGCATATCGGTTGGTAACCAACCCGAGACGCGGCTCGGTCTCCCTCGACCAAACAGTCTTGAAGAAATGCGTTTCTTGCCTCGCTGCGGGAGTCAGCTTTCTGATTCGTGGGTTCGATCATGGGCGCACCTCCAAACCTCTCGGGTATGCCTAACCGGCGTCCCGTGACCGCGGGCGCCGGGGAACACCCGGCGGCGCCGGCCATCTAAGACCGACGCCGCCCTCGCAGGGATGTGAGGAGCGCGCGCCCTCATGCGCTTGGACACCGCACCAGGGGCAGAGTTCCCGGATCTTTGGGCTTGAACAGTAAGGCTTTATTTTTGTTATAGATACGTTGTGTTTTTCGTTCGGGGGGCTTGCTTTTTCCTCAGAACGATTCTAAAATGTGTCGTTTCGGCTACCCCCGGCATGCATCGGTGAGGCCATCGGTTGCATCTAGGTATAGTGCGGGGGGTCTCAACAGGGGGTGAGGCAGGCAGCTTATGAACCGACAGGCAATTGAAACCGTGGGAGTTCGTTTCACCGGGCGTGCGGCGCTGGACCGCGACCCCCAGGAAGATCGGGTGGAGTTTACCTGCCCGCACTGCGGGCATCGCGGCACCAAGGGTGCGCGGCGCGCCCGCACGCGGTATCACTTCACCGACGGCTTCGTACAGGACTTGCAGGGTGAGCTGACCACCTGCCGGAATTGCCGGAACTCGCTGCGCGTCGTGCCGGTGGTCATGCTGCACGACGAAAATGAGAAGCGACGTTTCCAGGCGGTTTTTTCCGGGGAACTAACCGGAGTCAACAACTAAATCGATCCTGGCGCATGCAAAACCGGCCGGCCTCGTGGGGCCGGCCGGTTTTCTATTCCCGCCTCTGCTTCTGCTTTTCCCAAACCTGGTGTTGCTCGATTCCTGCTCACCAGCGGCGCCACCGCTGGTGGCGGTCGCTGTCATGGTCCCAGTCGCGCCCGCGGTGCCCGCGCCAGCGGTCATCCCGGTTCCCATCCCAGCGGCGGTTGCCGCCGCAGCGCGCACGCAGCGCGTTCAGCTCGCGCCGGTCGTGATTGGCCTGGCGGCTGAAAAAGCCGTGGCGGCGAATGTTGCGCTGAAGTTCGCGTTCCTCGCCGCGGATCCGCGCTTGGCAACCGCGGTTCCAGTCGTCCGCCTGGGCCACGCTGCTCGACAGCAGGACTCGGCCCAACAAGACCGTTCCGCCCAGCGCTGCGCTGAGCAGTGTGGTTTTCCAAGCCCTTGCGTTCCAGATCATAAACTCCTCCCGGGCAACGACGGCGACCTGGGGCCGGTGAGGCTCATTGCCCTGCCTTTAGAACGATGACAGCGGGGCGCGCCGGGTTGTCCGGCAGGGGGGTATCGGCGGCGGGGCCTACTCCTGGAGGGCGCTCTCCAGCCGGATGTGGTATTTCTCCAGGTTGGCGCGCACGCGCTCGAAGGCCTGGTCCACCGTGTCGGCGAACTGCAGCAGGCCGTACTCGCGCTCGCTGATGGTGCCCCAGCGCAACATGGCCTTCCAGTTCAGCACCTGATCCCAGTAGCGCCGGCCGTAGATCAGGATCAGGTTGCTCGGCGGCAGCTTGTCGGTCTGCATCAGCGTGAGCATCTCCCAGAGTTCGTCCATGGTGCCGAAGCCCCCGGGGAAGACGATCAGTGCCTTGGCGAGCTGCGCGAACCAGAGCTTGCGCATGAAAAAGTAATGGAAGTTGAAGCTGAGCTCGGGGCTGATATAGGCGTTGGGCCACTGCTCGTGCGGCAACTCGATGCTCAAGCCGATGGATTTGCCTCCGGCCTCGACGGCGCCGCGGTTGGCGGCCTCCATGATGCCCGGGCCGCCCCCCGAGGTGATCACGAAGCGGCGGGGGCGCTCACCGAACGTCAGGGCCCATTCAGTGATGCGCCGGGCCAGCTCGCGCGCCTCTTCGTAGTAGCGCGACATCTCCACATCGGAGCGCGCCGCGCGCAGTTTCTTTTCGTTCTCGGCGCGCTGTTGCGGCGTCACCCGGCGCTTCCGCGCACGCTCCAGGCGCTTCAAGTGCGCGACGGCGCGGGCGCGTGGCTCGATGCGCGCCGAGCCGAACATCACGATTGTGTCCCCCACCCCCTCCTTGCGCAGCCGCACCAGTGGGTCGAGGTACTCCCCCAGGATGCGCATCGGCCGCGCCGCCAGGCTCTCCATGAACTCCGGATTGCGGTAGGCGACCTTCGCATGGTTGTGTCGAGAAGGGCTCATGACGTCTCCCCAGAGAGAGTTCGGGCGAAAGGTCATTCTACGCATGCGCTGCAGAGAAACACCAGCTTTCGCGCGCCAATGCACCGCAAGCGAAACCCTGCCGCGGCAACGCTGGGCGCCGAATCGGCGTCGAATCAAGTAGACTGGGAACCGGGGGAGATTCCCGGGAAATGACTCTCGCAGGAAAACTCGCTGCTTCCTTGATGCTGCCGCTGCTGGCGGCTGCATGGCTCGCCGGGAGCGTGGCTCCGGCGCGCGCACAGGCGCCGGCGGGTCCGCTGCCTCCGAAGCCGGGCGTTCCCGTCCAGCCGGCTCCGCCGAAGGAAACCAGGCAGAAATCGGACATCCGCGTGAAGGTGGACCTGGTGAACACGCCGGTGACGGTGCGCGACGCCGCAGGTGAGATGGTGCTCGACCTGACCCCGCGCGACTTCCGCGTCTTCGACAACGGCGTCGAGCAGCGCATCGAGCACTTCGACCTGGGCGGCGAGCCGCTCTCGGTGGTGATTCTGCTGGAGACCAGTTCGCGCGTCGAGGCCCTGCTGCCCGCGGTGCGCCGCACCGGCATCGTCTTCACGCAGACCGTGCTCGGGCAGACCGGCGAAGCTGCCGTGCTGGGCTTTGACGACACCATCGAAAAGCTGCTGCCCTTCACCCGCGACGCCGACAAGATCGAAAAGACTCTAGGCCACCTGCGCGAGGGCACTTCCGGCGCGCGGCTCTATGACGCGCTCTCCGAGGCCGTGGGCCTGCTGCGCAACGCGCCGCCGGACCGTCGCCGCGTGATTGTGGCCGTTTCCGAAGCCGTGGATACCGGCAGCGAAAACAAGCTGGGCCAGGTGCTGCGCGAAGCCCAGCTCGCCAACATCACCATCTACACCGTAGGCCTTTCCACCACGGCCGCCGAGTTGCGCGCGCCGCCTAAGAAGTCCGGCCCGCCGCAGATCTCGCCGCCGGGCACCTTTCCGCTGCCGCCACAGCCCGGCACGCCGCAAACCCCGACCACCGAGCAGCAGCGCTACGGCAACATCGACCTGATGGCGCTGGCGGTCTGGATCGTGCAGCACGCCGCCAACGCCATGCACGAGCACGCGCTCGCGGTGGCCAGCACAGCCACAGGCGGAATGCACGTCAACACCTTCCGTGACCGCTCGATCGAGAAGGCTATTGATGAGATCGGCGGCGAATTGCACGCGCAGTACACGGTCAGCTACCGCCCCACCGGCACCGACCCCGCCGGCTACCACGAAATCAAGGTGCAGGTGTCGCGGCCCGGGGTGAAGGTGCGCTCGCGCCCCGGCTACTACCTCCCCCCGCCAGAATCCTGAGTGTAGGGGGGCGGAATTTATCCCGACGAAGTCGGGAGCCCGCCATGTTTCCTGTCGCACCGGCCGCCAATGGTGGCGCGTTCAAGCGCGCCGCTACACAACCTAGCGGCCTTTCTTCTGATCTACTTCCCGGG
>JACQDH010000207.1 GCA_016201215.1 Acidobacteriota bacterium
CCAGCGCGTGCTGCCCGCCGAAGCTGTTCGGATACGACCGCTTCTGGATTTCGTTGGCGGCGAAACTGGTGGCGACGATGCCACACCCGCTCTGCGTCTTGGTCTGGCGGATGACCGAGCCGATGCTGGAAGCAAACAACTGCTCGATGCGGCGGAAGTGCATCGAGGTCTCCGTCAGCGTGGCGCCGGCGACCTTGCGCATCTCCGCGTCGGCGGCGAGCAGCAGGTCGAGTTGCCGCTCGAGCGGCATGCGGAACGGATCTTTGGCGCAGGGGCTTTCCCAGGAATCGACGAACCCACCCTCGGGCGCCAGAACTACGTCGTGGCGCTTGGCCAGCGCCGAAGCCCGGGCGATGGCCACCGCCTCGGCGGCGCAAGCCTGGATGCCTTCGCGTGTCAACCGGTCGGTGGCCGCAAAGCCCCAGGCACCTTCAGCAATCACGCGCACCCCGATGCCGAGCGATTCGCTTTCGCTGAGATTGCTTACCTGGCCGTTCTTGGTGGAGAGGTCGCGCTGGCGGAGGTCCATCACGCGCGCGTCGGCGTAGGTTGCGCCGCGCAGCTTTGCGGTATCGAGCGCCCAGTTGGCCCAGTCCTGCATCATGTTTCTCTCAAGCACTCCATACTACCGGCAGCGATGAAATGCGCCACCGACAATTACGAAACCGGTTCCAGGCCCTCAACGGGTCAGGCGCAAGGCCCGCATCGAAAGACGAAAAGTGATGCTGTGGCGCCAAAATACAGCGGGCCGGAAAAAGACAAGTGTTTGTTAAGAAAGGGCTTAGTAGCTGAATGGTACCGCCCCCCACCCCCTGTTTTTTGTAAGTGCAGATTCCACGGCACTTATAGACGCGGCGTTCGCAAGTGCAGATTCTAAAGGGTTTATACGAGTGCGCACGGGCGGCGATCCCCCCAAGGTGGAACGGGTAGGGCCGGCAGGACTGCTGGCAGGCTCTACAAATCAGGATACCTCAATAGTAATCGCTCGTCAACGGAGACCCGGGCCTACAGGACGAACTCGCCGTTAGAGACGGAACTCTTCCGATCCGCCTGGTTGGAGCAGAAACCATGCCGTTGGCCCAATCCGCGATACCTTGACCTCTGATGCCGGCGACCAGCGATAGAACACTCTGTTGATGATTTTTTTTGCTCAGTCCTGCACCTCACTGCACGGTTTGATACCGTACTTGGCGCTTAGTGGACCGAAATCGGACCCAAGTCTGCCCTGTGCCGTCAAAAGGAAATCCCTTTTGCTCAGCTCTGAGGGGGAGTCGCCGGCTTACACAAGATTCCTCATCTCTGTTCCACAGGTTGGGAGCGGCGGCTCGGCGCGCAACGTCAAACGGCCCCGAATGGTCCAGGCAGCTTCGCCTCCAGGTATTGCCCGGCCGAGGGATGCGGCGTGTTCGGAAAGCCGAGTGGCGCGGGCAGGAGAGACTTCGTGGACGGGAAGGGAGTCCAGGCGGAAACCGCTCCCCATCAGCTCTGCGGCTCCGACTCGGCGGGCACGGTCACGGTTTCGTTCGTGGCTTCGTTTTCCGCACGGTTGGCGAGCTTTTTCTGCGCACGGCGTTCGGCCTTCATGCGCTGTTTTTCCAGTCGCTTCATTTCCTTCTGGCGCTTTTGGAACGTGGTTGCCATCGGGCCTCCTCGAAATCGGGATGGGGCGCGGACCATGCCGCGATCGGCAAAGGCGTGGTTGAACGCTACCAGCGGGGTTCGCGCGGCTTGCGCGCGGCTTCGCGGTAATCCTCGTTCGAGAATCCGCCCCGCCCGCGGCCGCCACCACCAGCGCCCCGTGGCCCGCTCCGCTCGGTCTTGGGGCGTGCTTCGTTCACCTTCAGGTTGCGCCCGCCAACCTCTTTTCCGTCGAGAGACGCAATCGCCTTGGCCGCCTCTGCGTCATTGGCCATTTCCACAAAAGCAAAGCCGCGGGCCCGGCCAGTCTCTCGGTCCATCGCTAGGTGGACGCGCGTGATCTGTCCGAACGGTTCGAACAGCGCGCGCAAATCGCTTTCCGTCGTCTGAAAACTCATATTGCCAACAAACAGATTCTTCATTCCCTTTCTCTCCTTAACTCTGTGCAGCGCCGGTGGCGAGGTGTCGCGGCACCCAGCCGGATTCACATTGCCTCGAAACGGCGATGAGGACCGGATGAAGTCAGGTAAGGCAGACCGCAAACGCCGCCCGGGAAGGTAATGACGCAATCCGACTTCTTGAGAGTCCACAGGAACTATAACACAGTTACCGACAAAAGTCCCTACAGCGACACCTATCGGTGTGCGTTGACCTCCGGCAGACTTGAGCAGTAACATGACCTGGACTTCACGGTTCTTCTTCCTATCAGTCGCACCGCAGGAGGTTGCCATGCTACAGCGCTTTGCTGCGGGCAGTGCCATCGCTTCCATGGCGATCGCCTTACTCGCCCTTGTGGTACTCCTCACACCAGTCTTGGGCCCGCGGAGGTTTTACCCCGTGACCATCGTGTGGTGCCTGATGCCGCTCGTGTGGGGTCTTTGGGCCATGCTTACGCCAAAGGCCTGGGTACCGCAGCGCCTCCCGTTATGGGGAGCGATTCTGGGGTTGGCCGCAGGTCTGTTCGTCGCCTTTGTCTTGAACGTGCATTCTCTAGTTCTCGGAGAGCCGGTTCCGGCCCGGCTTCGGGGACTATGGGTTCTGCTTCTCGTAGCGTTTTACTATCTGCTCTGGATGCTGGTTCGGGTCACCTGCAAGGCTCTCAACCGGCCACCGCCAGGGGCGTAGGGGCTGTCCTCCCCTGACCCGTTGACACCTGGTGAACGTTCGTCACGTGGAATTCAGCAGGGTGTTCCGGGAGTGCCCTTCCAGACAGCGGATCTGGCTACTCAGCCGGTCGGGCGTTGAACGAGCGGGAATTGAATGAGCCTGTCGAAGAAGTCTCTTGGCTGACCCCAAGCCGCCTGCGACGAACGAATAATGAACAACTTAGGTTCCTACTCAATGCGTGATAGAGGGATCGGCCGCAGTTCTGCAACAGCCTCCTGTAGTTCTGGCACAGGCGCAGAAACCCAAACGATGACGGGAAAAACCCGCGAGTTGTAAAGCCCCTGCGAGAGACCCTTTTGGCACAATCGACAGCCTGCGGGGCGCAAACTTATCCCGGTCCCCAAGAGCAAGTCACCAAGAGCTACTCAGGTGCCTTCGGACCAGGAGGCCAGGTACTGCTCCTGCTCGGGGGTAAGCTTGTCCACCTGGATACCCATGGTTTCGAGTTTCAGCTTGGCGATCTGGCGGTCAATCGGCTCGGGCACGGGATAGACCTGCTTTTCGAGCTGCCCGGCATTCTTGAGCAGGTATTCAACGGAGAGCGCCTGGTTGGCAAAGCTCATGTCCATCACTGCGGCGGGATGGCCCTCGGCGGCGGCCAGGTTGATCAGGCGGCCGTCGCCGAGCAGGTAGATCTTGCGGCCGTCGCGCATGGCGTACTCCTCCACGAAGGGGCGCGCCGGGCGGCGGGCGTTGGAGAGTTTCTCGAGCGCCGGGATGTCAATCTCGACGTTGAAGTGGCCGGAGTTGCACAGCACGGCGCCGTCCTTCATCTTGTCGAAGTGCTCGGCGGAGATTACGCTCTTGTTGCCGGTGACGGTGATGAAGATGTCGCCGATCTTGGCGGCATCGACCATAGGCATCACCCGAAAGCCGTCCATCACGGCTTCGAGCGCGCGGAGCGGACTGATCTCGGTGACGATCACGTCGGCGCCCAGGCCCTTGGCGCGCATGGCCACCCCGCGCCCGCACCAGCCGTACCCGGCGACAACCACCCGGAGGCCGGCGAGCAGCAGGTTGGTAGCGCGCAGGATGCCGTCGATGGTGGATTGCCCGGTGCCGTAGCGGTTGTCGAACATGTGCTTGGTCAGCGCGTCGTTGACGGCGATGACCGGATACTTCAGCGTGCCGTCCTTGGCCATGGCGCGCAGGCGGATCACCCCGGTGGTGGTCTCCTCCGTGCCACCGATGACCCCGGGCACCAGGTCGGTGCGCTTGGTCAGCAGCGTGGTGACCAGGTCGGCTCCATCGTCCATGGTGATCTGCGGCTTGTGGTCCAGGGCGGCGTTCAGGTGCGCGTAGTAGGTGGAATTGTCCTCGCCCTTGATGGCGAAGGTGGGGATGCTGTAGTCCTTCACCAGGGACGCGGCCACTTCATCCTGCGTGGAAAGCGGGTTGGAGGCGCACAGCACGACGTCGGCTCCGGCGTCGCGCAGCGTGACGGCGAGGTTAGCCGTTTCGCTGGTCACGTGCAGGCAGGCGGCAATGCGCACGCGTTTGAGTGGCTGCTCACTGATGAGCCGCTTGCGGATCATTTGCAGCACGGGCATCTGCTGGTTGGCCCATTCGATTTTGCGCTTGCCCTGGTCGGCCAGGGCAAGGTCCTTCACATCACCAGTCAATCGATGCGCTGTTGGCACGCGAGAGCTCCCGAGTAGATTTTGTTGAATCCCCTAGCGGCGGGCACCGACTTCGGCGCCACGCAGTCCTGCTTCCTTCCGGATGGCCTCGGCCTTGTCGGTGCGCTCCCAGGTGAAGCCGGGTTCGGAGCGGCCGAAATGGCCGTAGGCCGCGGTCAGCCGATAGATCGGCCGGCGCAGGTCGAGCGTTTCAATGATGCCGCGCGGCGTCAGGGGGAAGAGGGCGCGGACCAGTTCGGTAATCTGTTCTTCCGGGATGACCCCGGTCCCAAAGGTATCGGCCATGACCGAGACCGGCTCGGCCACGCCGATGGCGTAGGCGATCTGCACTTCGATCTTGCGGGCCACGCCGGCGGCCACCAGGTTCTTGGCCACGTAGCGCGCCATGTAGCAGGCTGAGCGGTCCACCTTGGTCGGATCTTTGCCCGAAAGCGCGCCACCGCCGTGGCGGCTGTAGCCGCCGTAGGTGTCCACGATGATCTTGCGCCCGGTCAGCCCAGCGTCGCCCATCGGCCCGCCAATCACAAACCGGCCGGTGGGATTAATGTGGAACTTGGTGCGCTTGTCCAGCATCGCTTCGGGGATGACGGCTTTGATCACTTCGTGCATGACGGCGTCGTGCAGGTCCTGGTTGGACACTTCCTCGCTGTGCTGCGTCGAGACCACCACGCAATCGACGCGTGCCGGCCGGCCTTCCACGTATTCCACGGTGACCTGCGTCTTGCCGTCGGGTCTCAGGAATTCCACCACGCTGCTCTTGCGCACTTCGGCCAGCCGGCGGGTCAGCTTGTGCGCCAGCTCGATGGGCATGGGCATCAGGTTTTCGGTCTCATCGCAGGCGAAGCCGAACATCAGCCCCTGGTCGCCGGCGCCGCCGGTGTCCACGCCCATGGCGATGTCGGGAGACTGCCGCTTGATGGCGGAGATGACGCCGCAGGTTTCCGAGTCGAAGCCATATTCGGCGCGCGTGTAGCCCACGTCCCGGATGACTTCGCGGACCACGTCGGAATACTCCAGGTGCGCTTTGGTGGTGATCTCGCCGGCCACCACGACCAGTCCCGTGGTCACCAGGGTCTCGCAGGCCACCCGGCCGTTGGGGTCTTCTTTCATGACCGCGTCGAGGACGGCGTCGGAGATCTGATCAGCAATCTTATCCGGGTGACCCTCGGTGACCGACTCCGAGGTAAACAAAAAGTTGCGCTTGTCGGGGCTCAAGACATTCTCCGGCGGCGGATTGAGAAGCAATTCAAAGGCCTAAGAATAGCGGAATGCCGGAAACCAACAAAAAATGAAACTAACATGGCGTATCCAGAGTGTCAACGCATTGAATCCGAACGCGTTATCCGCAGGCCAAACGGCTGATTGGCGACCTTGAAACGCGCGCGGCGCCAGCCAGAGGACCACACCGTAAGTGAAGGCGTTTTCCACTACTGGTTCTCTGCCGCGGCCTTGGCATCCCTTTTGATTCCCACCTGGCCCAGCCGCCAAAGCAGGAAGTTGCGAATGAACGGGTCGAGGTCGCCGTCGAGCACGCGGTCCACGTCGCCCACCTCGAACTTGCTGCGGTGGTCCTTGACCAACCGATAGGGCTGCAGGGTGTAGGTGCGGATCTGGCTGCCGAAGCTGATCTCCGGCTTGGCCTCGTCGAGCTTGCGGGCCTCCTCGCGGCGCTTCTCCAGTTCGTAGTCATAGAGGCGCGCGCGGAGAACCTTCATGGCCAACTCGCGGTTCTTGTACTGGCTGCGCTCGTTCTGGCACTGGGTCACGATCCCGGTCGGCAGGTGCGTGATGCGCACCGCGGAGTCGGTGACGTTGACGTGCTGCCCGCCGTGGCCGCCGGCGCGGAAGGTATCGATGCGCAGGTCGTCCGGCTTGATGACGATCTCGATGCGCTCGTCAATCTCGGGGATCACAAACACCGAAGCAAACGAGGTGTGCCGCCGCGCCGCCTGGTCGAAGGGCGAAATGCGGATCAGCCGGTGCACGCCGCTCTCGGTGGAAAGCAGGCCGTAGGCGTTCTCGCCTTCGACCAGCAGCGTGGCTGACTTGAAACCGGCCTCTTCCCCCGGCGTCGAATCGATCAGCGTTGCGCGAAACCTCTTGCGCTCGGCCCAGCGCATATACATGCGCAGGAGCATCTCGGCCCAGTCCTGCGATTCGGTGCCGCCGGCACCGGGCTTGATGGTCAGGATGGCGTTGAGGCCATCATTCTCGCCGCTCAGCAGGGTTTTGGTTTCGAGTTCGGCCACGTAGGCGTCGGCGGCGTCGAGTTCGCGGCCGATCTCTTCGAGAATTCCCTGCCGCTGCGCGGGGTCTGTTTCCTCGTGGGCGAGATGGAAGTAGGTCTCCAAGTCGCTGGACACCCGGGCGAGTTTCCCGTCCGCACCAATGCAGTCTTCCGCGCTCCTGCGTTGTTGGATGATTTGCTGAGCTTGTTCGGGGTTCTGCCAGAAGTCCGGCTGGGCAATTTTCTGCTCTAGCGCGGCAAGGCGTGCACGGTTCTGCGGAACGTCAAAGATAACTCCGCACCAGCTCGATGCGCTTGTGCAATTCTTCGTAGCGGTGTTCCAAGTCTTCGATCATCATTCCGACGATTCCTTCTTATCCGCGGAGGAGCGCTGCTCGCTGCGCCCTGCGAGGCGGAGCAGGCACAGCGCCTACCGGTGAATTCATCCCTGCGGGGCCTCGGCCTGCCGTGCCCTGGCAAGAACGAAAGACAATGCGGCCGCGACGCAGAGCCAGGCCAGCCAGTCCCCCCAGCGCGTGTACAGGGTCAAGTCGCTGCGCCAGCCGTAAGGGGCATCGAGCGCGCCGCGCACGTCAGGGGCGAGTCGTGCCACCTCGCGCCCGTAAGGGTCCACCGCCAGCGTATGGCCGTTGTTGGTGTCGCGCAGCAGCCAGCGGCGGTTCTCGACCGCACGCACCCGCGCCATCATCCAATGCTGCTCCGGTGCCGCCGAGCGACCAAACCAACCGTCGTTCGACAGGTTGATGAGCAGGCCCGCACCATGAGCCACGAAGCGCCGCACTTCATCCGGAAAAATCGCCTCGTAACAGATGAAGACGCCGAACTTCCCGTCGCCGCCCGGCAATGCCCCGACCTTGTATTCCGAACCCGGTTGGAAGTCGCCCACTTCTGCGGTCAGCTTCTTGGCAAAGGTCAGCCAGCGGCGCAGCGGCACGTACTCACCAAACGGCACCAAATGAATTTTATCATAAACGAAAACCTGCCGGCCGGATGGGTCGAGCAGTACCGCGCTGTTGTAGGGCGCCAGTCCGCCGTGCGCTCCCGGCTTCCAGTCCACTACACCGACCAGAAATGGCCTCCCCGCCGCGCGAGCAATGCGCTGGGCCCGGGCAGCGAATCGCGGGTCCTGCATGGAAAACGGCGCGGGCACCTCGGGCCAGATAACCGGACCGGGCGCAAGAGAAGATCGGGGCGCGCCGGAAACGCTCCAGCGCTCGAGCGCGTCGAGCTCGCCGGCGTGAGTGTCCATCCAGTCGGCCGGGTAGAAAGGCGCCTGCGGGAAGTTGGTCTGTACGAGCCGGGCCACGTGTTGCGGCTGCTCGCC
This sequence comes from Acidobacteriota bacterium, assembly GCA_016201215.1. Lineage (GTDB taxonomy): Bacteria > Acidobacteriota > Terriglobia > Acidiferrales > UBA7541 > QHYU01. Next base: position 8,018 of record JACQDH010000207.1, read on the forward strand.
CGGGACCCACGCATTGCCCAGCGCGGTTGCCGCAGGCAGCAGTAGGGTCGAGAGCAACAAGAGGATCAGCAGAATGCCGCGCTTCTGCTGGGAACCCCATTCCACCCACACCCAAGCCACCAGCGAGCACCAGGCCGCGATCAAGAACGACAAGCCGTAGATTCCTGTGAGCGGGGCAACTTGCAGCAGCGGCAGGCTGCTTCCCACCGCATAGCCGAGCAGGTTCCAGGGAAAGCCAATGGCAGGCAGACGTGTGCGGGCAAACTCCAGCGTGACCCACAGGAACGGCGCGGCGAGGCAGGCGCGCGCAATGCTTCTCCCGCTCAGCCAGGCAATCCCCAGCGAGAACACAGCGGGAAACACCGCTGCGGCCGTAACCAGAGCCGCCAGCACGCCCACCGCAGGTAGGGGCGGCACCCCGCCGTGCATGCGCATGACCGTGTAGATCCACGGCAGAGAGAGCGTGTAGAAAGCGGCTCCGTTGAGGAGGCCGATGAAGAAGGCAAGGCCCGGCCGCGAGCCTGCCGAGACGCCGATCAGCAAGACCATCCCCAGCCAGCTCAACCCCACCAGCAGATCATTCTGGAATGGCAAGGACCAGAACGCGAAGGAAAGCAGCGCACCGGAGAATAACGCAATCAGCAAGCAGCGCGGCGACGAGAACGCTGTCATCAGCGCTTGACGATGGCCTTGAATCCCTCGTTCTCGAGCTTGTGCAGTGAGGCGTTAGCCTCCTTCTGGTCGGTGTAGGGCCCCACCTGCACGCGGTAGAAGTGGTCTGCACCGGGCGTCAGAACAAACGCGGGAAACTTCTTCTGCTGCAGGGCCTCGGCCAGGGCCAGCGCGTCGCTTTCTTTGGTGAGCGCGGCTACCTGGAGGAGGATCGCGCCGCGGGGCACCAGCGGCGCCGTCATCGCCGCCCTGCCCTTGCCAGCAGGCGCCTTCGGGGAAGACGGCGCCGGTTCGGGAGGTTTACTGGCCGCCTCAGCCGTCTTTCCTGGCTTGGCGTTGGGTGCGCTGGCCTTCTTGTTCGGGTCCGGGCGATAGAGATCCCAGTCGGATGGCGCGGGGGCGCCCCCGGTTGCTGCCGGATCGGCCTTCGCGGAGGAAGTGCCAGCCGCCGAAGCGGCCGGCCCAGTGGCCGCAGGGCTGTTCGACGCCAGCAGGCGCGCCGAGCCAGCCTGGCCGCGGCCCAGCAGGTAGCCCAGCGTGAACACGACACCGAAGATCACGACCATCAGCAGGAAGACACCAATCAGGTGGCGACTCTCCAGCACCATTTCCCCGCCTCTCTTGCCGCCTAAGCCCATCGGTTATTTCCCCGTCCCGAGGGTCTTGATCCAGTTGCTGATGATATCCACCGGCAGTGGGAACACTACGGTAGTGTTTTTCTCCACGCCGATCTCCGTCAACGTCTGCAAGTAGCGAAGCTGGATAGCCGCGGGCTGGGTGGCCAGCACACCGGCGGCTTCGGCCAGCTTGGCGGAGGCCTGAAATTCGCCATCCGCGTGAATGACCTTGGCGCGGCGTTCGCGTTCAGCCTCCGCCTGGCGCGCGATGGCCCGCTGCATGGTCTCCGGGATATCGACCTGTTTGACCTCCACCTTAGTTACCTTGATACCCCAAGGCTCGGTATCCTGGTCAAGGATTACTTGCAACTTCGCGTTTACCTTTTCGCGCGCCGAGAGGATCTCGTCCAACTCGAACTGGCCCACGACGCTGCGTAGAGTGGTCTGCGCGAGCTGCGAGGTGGCGTACATGTAGTTTTGCACCTGGGAGAGCGCCAGATTGGCGTCCACCACTCGGAAGTAGCACACCGCGTTCACCTTCACCGAGACGTTGTCCCGCGTAATGATGTCTTGTGGCGGAACATCCAGGGTTTCGATCCGCAAGGGGATGCGGTAGAGCGTTTCAATCGGCCAGAACACCAGACGCAGCCCGGCCGACTTCGCCTCGGGCAACATACGGCCCAGCCGCAGCACCACCCCACGTTCCCACTCCTTGATGACATAGAGGGAATTCCAGAACCAGATCAGGACAATCAGGGCCGCTACCAGCGGGCCCATTAAACCAAATTGTGCCATCGCTGCCTCCCCAACTGAGATGTTACCTTGAAGAACTCCTAAGCCTGCGGGCCGGGCGCTTTCTCTGCCGGCTCGACGTACAGCGTGAGTCCATCCACTGCCAGCACGCGCACTCGCGCGCCCTTCGGAATCGCCTCGCGCGCAGACACGCGCCACAGCTCCCCGTGCACAAGGGCCATCCCGCGCTTGAACCCGTCAGGCCCCTGGCCTGGCCCCTCGCTCCCGGCCGCCCCGATGGCTTCGGTGACCTCGCCGAGTGCCCCGACCAATTGCTCGGCTCCGGCCGCTTGCTTCCAGGTGCGCGAGCGCAGAACCAAGCGCATGAGCAGAATGGTCAGCAGCGCAAAGGGAAGCGTCACTCCCAGCGCCACGCCCAGGCTGACGCCGGCGCCGGTCAGCGGCGAGCGGATCAGCATCAGCGCGCCCAGCAGCATGGCCACCACTCCTCCGACCCCCAGCACGCCGTGGCTGGTGTATTTCGCTTCCAGGATGAACAGCGCCAGGGCCAGCGCGATCAGCAGCAGCCCGGCGAAATTGACCGGAAGGATGTGCATGGCGAACAGCGCCAGCACCGTGGCGATCCCGCCGATCACGCCCGGCGCGACCAGGCCCGGATGCGTGAATTCGGTGTAAAGTCCCAGCACACCCACGATCAACAGGATGAAAAATACATCGGGCCGGACAATCAAGGAAAGAAGCTTTTGCCGTGTGGACATCTCCCAGGCCACGCGCGAGGGGTTGCGCAGCTCGAGCGTGACGCGGCTGCCGTCAAAGCGGGTGATGGTGCGGCCGTCGAGCTGCGCGAGCAAGTCTTCGGGCGATTTGGCCAGCAGGTCGATCAGCTTGCCATCGAGCGCTTCCTTCTCGGTGAAGGCTTTGCCTTCGGTGACGGCGGTTTCCGCCAGGGCCACGTTGCGGCCGCGCTTGCTGGCATAGCTGCGGAGATAGGCAGTGGCGTCATTCAGGATCTTCTTCCGCAGCGTCTCGTCCACGTTGAGCGGGATGCCGCCGATGGCCAGCAGCGGGGAAGCCGAGCCGGTATGGGTGCCCGGGGCCATGGCCGCGATGTCGGCGGAGAGCAGGATGAAAAAGCCCGCCGAAGCCGCGCGCGAGCCCGCCGGCGAAACGTACACGACGACGGGCACGGGCGAATCCATGATGTGCTGGATGATGTCGCGCATGGAACTGCCCAATCCGCCGGGGGTGTCCATGATGATCAGGATGAGGCTGGCGTGGGTGCGTGCGGCTTCGTCCATGCCGCCGAGGATGTATTCGGTTAGGATCGGCTGAACTTCGTCGCGGATGCGCAATTCCACCACGCGCGCGGGAGCCGAGGCGCCCGCCTGGCCTCCGGCCTGGCCCAGCGCAGGGCGCGCAAGAAACGCCAGCAGCGCCGCGGCCAGCAGGGCGCTCGTGAGCCAGGTATCCATCCGCGTTGGGGCTCCACGAATCATTTCGGCGCTCCGGGGCCGCCGCGCCCTTCCATTTGCTCGAGCAACTGGCGCGCTTCCCCGTTGCCGGGATCCTGCTTGAGAACCTGGCGGAGCTCCTCGCGCGCCTGTGCGGGAAGATTCTGCTGCAGATAGAGGCGCGCCAGTGCGGTGCGCGTCGCGGCATCGTCGCGGCTGGCGAGCGCCGCACGCATCTCGCGCACGGCGTCGTCGAGACGATTTTCCCGCCGATAGACTTCGGCAAGGCCCTGGTGCCCGGCCGGGTCGTTTGGCCCTAGCAGAACCGCCTCGGCAAACTCGCGCTGCGCGTCCGCCATCTTGCCGGCCGCCAGGGCCTCACGGCCGCGCAACATATGGAATTGGCGATGCTGCCAGCGCCGCGCCGGATGCGCCGGGGGGCTGGGAGAGCTTTCCGCCACGGCCTGCGCGGGGACCTCGGGTGCAAGCCGCAGTCCAGCGGAATCGAAGTGCAGTTTAATGCGTGCCAGCCGCGCCAGGGCGTCCGGCTGGAGGGACGACGAAGCGACACGACGCCCGTCCGGACCTCGGCCACTCTCCTGGCTCTGCGTGGCTGCGCCGCTATGGGCTGATTCCTCGCGTTCGGCCGCGGCTGCGCTGGCATGCCCGCTGCGCTCCAGCGCGGCGATCAGCAAGGTGCGGGCCTCGGCGTCAGCGCGCTGGCGGCGCAAGGCTTCGCGGAATGGCTGGACAGCCGCAGCGGGCGCGTCGCTCCGCAGCCGAAGGAGACCGAGATTGAACCAGTAGTCAGCTTCTTCGGCATCGAGTTGGGTGGCGCGCTCGAATTCCACCGCCGCCTGGGTGGACTTCCCCAAGCGCAACCAGGCGACACCCAGATTATTAAGTACTTCGGGCAATTCCACCGCCCCGCCGGGCGAGCGGCGAGACCTCTCCAGCAGGCTGGCGAAGGCGGCTTCCGCGCGCGCAGAGTCGTTGCGCAGCAGGTGACACACGCCGGCATAGAAACTGGCTTCCTGTCCCCGCTCGTGCGCCGGACGCACGCGGGAGAGCCAGGGCAAGGCGGCTTCGCAGTCGCGCCGCGCGAAATAGGCCTGACCGAGCGCGAAGGCAGGATCATCCCAGGCCGGTTCGAGTCGCGCCGCCTCCAGGAAGTCGCGCAGGCGCGGCTCGTCATTCAGGCTCAGCAGCCCCCGGGTGTAGTACTCGAAGGCGTCGAGACGGAGTCGCGCGAGCTTCTTGGCGAATTCCTGCTGGCTGAGCGGATAGGCAGGCTCGACCGAACCGAGGAGTCGCCAGGCGAGGGGAGCGTGCAGGTCCATCA
>JACQDH010000011.1 GCA_016201215.1 Acidobacteriota bacterium
CTGCAACTTCGAAGATCGGGGCGTTGTGGTCCTTGTTGACGGCTACGATCGTGCGCGAGCCCTTCATCCCCACGACGTGCTGGATGGCGCCGCTGATGCCCAGCGCCAGGTAGAGCTTCGGTGCGACGGTTTGCCCCGAGCTGCCGATCTGTCGCTCCATCGGCAGCCAGCCCTCGTCGCAAATGGGGCGCGATGCCGCCAGCTCCCCTCCCAACAGTTTGGCCAGCTTTTCGGCGATGGCGATATTCTCCGGCGCCTTGATGCCGCGACCGACGGCAACGATGACCGGCGCCTGGGTCAAGTCCACCGCTTGCTTCGCCTCGCGGAAGAGCTCCATCGGCTTGGTGCGGATTTGCTCGGGCTTCAACTCGACGCTGACCGCGCGCACCGGCGCCTTGGCCGCGCCGCTCTCGACCAGGTCCGCGCGAAACGCGCCGGCCTGAAACGTCGCAAACCACGGCGGCACGCCCTGAAACGTCACGTCGGCAGCGGTCTTGCCCTGAAACATCTGCCGGACGAAAATCAGCTTGCCGCTCTCGTGGCGGTAGCCCACGCAATCCCCGATCATGCCCTTGCCCAGGGACGCCGCGAGCTTCGGCGCGAAGTCGCGCACCTGATACGTGTGCGGCAGCAGCACCAAGTCGGGCTTCGTCTGCGCAATGACCTGCGCGAGCGCGATGGTGAAGCCGTCGGGAGTATAGGCCGCAAGCAGCTCGTGCTCGACCAGAAGCAATTCGTCGAGTTTGCTGGCGGCAAGCTCTTCAGCCAGCGCGGCGACGCCTTTGCCGATGACCGCAGCGGCGAGTCTGCCGCCGGCTTCCTTGGCAATCTGCTGCGCCGCGGTGAGTGTCTCAAAGCTGGTCTTGTTCCACTTCCCTTCCCGCTGTTCAGTGATCAGAAGTATGTTCATGGTTCAATCCAAAGTAAGAATGAAATTCGTCTCGGGTTGTCATGCTGGGCGGAGCGAAGCATCCCTCCGGAGGGATTCCTCGCTGCGCTCGGAATGACACCAGCGAGCAAACCCCTCACAGCACCCGCGCCTCGAACTTGAGTTTTTCCACCAGCTTCGCCGCGGCTTCCTTAGGCGTGCCGCCCAGCATCTCGGTCTTCTTGGTTTTCTGCGGCACGTAAATGCGCTCGACGCGCTGCGTCGGCTCGACGGCTACGCCGAGCGACCCGCGCGGGATGATGGCGATCTCTTTCTTCTTGGCCGCCATGATGCCCTTGAGCGTGGCATAGCGCACTTTGTTGATGCCGGACTGAACGCTCAGCACCGCCGGCAGCGGCAGCTCCACCCACTGGAACCAGCCGGCCTCCAGTTCGCGCTTCAGTTTCATGCGGCCGTCGGTCACGTCAATCTGCATGATGATGGTGGCGTGCGGCAGATCGAGAATCCCCGCCAGCAGGACCCCGGTCTGCCCGAAGCCGTGGTCGTCGCTCTGCAGGCCGGTCAGGACGAGGTCAAATTTCTCTTTGGCGATGGCCGCAGCCAGCGACCGCGCAGCAGCGAGTGGATCGAGGGCGAAGAATTTGTCGTCGGCCACGTGGATGCCGCGGTCGGCACCCTTGGCCAGCGCTTCCTTGATGGTCTGCTTGACCCGCTCCGGCCCCATCGAGAGTGCCACCACTTCCCCGCCGTGCTTCTCCTTGAGGCGCAGGCTTTCTTCGAGGGCGTAGCTGTCCGGCTCATTCATCTCGAAGCCGATATCGGCTTCGCGGATCCAGGTGCCACCCTCGGCAATCGTCAGGGGAGCGTCTTTGGCAGGGACCTGCTTAATGCAGACGACAATGTTCAAGGAATCCTCCAGCGGGCGCGGCAGGCAAACCGATTCAGGCGATGACTCCGAACCAGCCCCAGGAATACGTCAACGACTGTCCCAGCGCTTGAAGAGCAGCGCAGCGTTGGTGCCGCCGAAGCCAAACGAATTCGAGAGCGCGTACTCGACCTCGGCCGGGCGCGCGACGTTCGGCACGTAGTCCAGGTCGCAGGCCGGGTCGGGATGTTCGTAATTGATCGTCGGCGGCAGCATCTGGTCGCGCAGCGCCAGGATGCTGATGCCGGCCTCAAGGCCCCCGGCGCCACCCAGCAGGTGTCCGGTCATGGATTTCGTCGAGCTGACAGGGACTTTCTTCGCGCGCTCGCCGAAGACGCGGTGCAGCGCCACGGTTTCGATCGCGTCGCCGAGCGGCGTGGAGGTGCCGTGGGCGTTGACGTAGCCCACCACATCCGGCAGCACCTTGGCGTCTTTGAGCGCAGCCATCATCACGCGATAGGCGCCGTCGCCGTTTTCGGACGGCTGCGTGATGTGGTAGGCGTCGCCCGACATGCCGTAACCCGCGGCTTCGGCCAGAATGTTTGCCCCGCGGCGCTGGGCGTGCTCCAGCGACTCCAGGATCAGGACCCCCGCGCCTTCGCCCACCACAAAGCCGTCCCGCTCGGCGTCAAAGGGGCGGCTGGCGCGGGCGGGCTCGTCATTGCGCGTGGAAAGCGCGCGCATGGCGGCGAAACCGCCGATGCCCATCGGCGTGACGGCGGCTTCTGCGCCGCCGCAGATCATCACCTCTGCGGCGCCGCGCTCGATGATCTTGAACGAATCCCCGACGGCGTGGGCCGATGCCGAGCAGGCCGTCGCCGTGGCCGAATTCGGTCCGCGCGCGCCATAGCGAATGGAGATTTGACCGGAGGCCAGATTGACAATCGCGGCGGGGATGAAAAACGGCGAGATCTTGCCGGGGCCACCCTGCAACAGCTTGGTGTGCTCGCGCTCGATGATGTCGAACCCGCCGATTCCAGAGGCAACATAAACGCCGGCTTCGTCGGCGATTTCCGGGGTGATTTCCAGGCCGGCCATCTTCACCGCAAAATCCGCCGCCGCCAGACCAAGCTGGATAAACCGGGCAACCTTTTTCAGCTCCTTCTTCTCCACCCAGTTCAGCGGGTCGAAATGGCGCACCTCACCGGCAAAACGGCAGTCGAATGCGCTGGCATCGAACTGGGTGATGGGGCCGATACCGCCCTGGCCGGCCAAAAGGTTTTTCCAGACTTCCTCGGTGCCGATCCCGCAGGCGCAAACCAGACCGACACCCGTTATGACGACGCGGCGGCTCAACGTTGGTGTTCTCCTGTAAGGATCCTGGCGACCGGCGGTTTACTTCTTCGCCTGAGCGTGTTTCTCGATATATGCGATGGCGTCTTTGACCGTGGCGATCTTCTCGGCGTCCTCATCGGGAATCTCGATGCCGAAAGCCTCTTCAAAAGCCATCACCAGCTCGACCGTGTCGAGCGAATCGGCGCCCAAATCGTCCACAAACGAAGCGGTGGGCGTGACTTCGCCCTCGTCCACTCCCAGTTGCTCCACAATGATCTGCTTGACGCGTTCTTCGACGCTGGCCATTCTCTCTCCCTCCGGACTGCGCGTTTTCCGGGTCCGCTTCTCGGTGTTACCCCTGCCATTTAGCCCTGATAAGAACCCGCCCATTCTATGCACGGCCCCCGACGAGGTCAACCACAGCGGTTCTTGCAGGGCCAGGGGTTGTTCCACCCGGCCTGCTGCCAAAGTGCTCGCCGGCGCAGTTCACCGCCACCGCGCCGGCGCTAGGCCATGTACATCCCGCCGTTGACGTCCAGCACGTGCCCGGTAATGTAACCGGCTTCCTCACTGGCCAAAAACACAATCGCCGCGGCCACGTCGGCGTCGCTGCCCAGGCGCCCCAGCGGAATCTTCTCCGTCAATTCGTCCTTGACCTTCTGCGGCAGCGGGTCGGTCATGGGCGAGACGATGAAGCCGGGGGCCACCGCATTCACGGTGATGTTCCGCGAGGCCACCTCGACGGCGATGGCCTTGGTTAGCCCGATCAAACCCGCCTTAGCAGCCACGTAGTTCGCCTGGCCGGCGTTGCCCATCTGCGCCACCACCGAGGTCACATTGATGATCCGCCCATAGCGCTGCCGCATCATCGCCGCCAGGGCTTGCTGCACGCACAGGTGCGCCCCGGTCAGGTTGGTGCGCAGCACGGCCTCCCAGTCTTCCGCTTTCATCCGCACGGCCAGGCCATCGCGGGTGATGCCGGCGTTGTTGACCAGGATGTCGAGTCTCCCGAACCGCTCGAGCGCTTGCTGGAAGCCCGCCTTCACCTGCTCGGCGGCAGCCACGTCCATCGTCACGGCCAGAGCTTCGCCGCCCGCGGCCGCAATTGCCGCGACCACGCCGGCCAGTCTTTCCGCGTTGCGCGCCGCAGCGGCCACGCGTGCGCCGGCGCGGGCCAGCCCGAGCGCAGCAGCACGGCCGATGCCTTGCGAGGCACCGGTCACCAGGGCCACACGGCCTTTCAGGCTGAACATCGGCGTCGCTAAGCCTCGGTCGTCTCCGCCTGTGCCTGGGCCAGCTTGTCCAGGGTGCTCAACAAGCTTTTCTCGTCCTCGACGTTGAAGCAGTGCACCGAGCGGTCGATTTGCCGAAGCAGCCCGCTCAGCACGCGTCCCGGGCCTACCTCGACGAACGTGCTCACGTCCTGCTCGACCAGGGCGCGCATGGACTCTTCCCAACGGACCGGCAGAGAGACCTGGCGGATCAAGGCATCGCGCGCTTCCTCGCCGCTCGTGATCACCTCCGCGTCCACGGTGGTCACCAGGGGCACGCGCAGTGCGGAAAAAGCCGTCTGGCGCAAATCGCCCTCCAGCCTCTGCTGGGCGGGCATCATCAGCAGGCAGTGGAACGGTGCGGACACGCCCAGGACGACCGCGCGCTTGGCGCCACTCTGCGAGGCGATCTCCACGGCGCGCTTCACCGCCGAGGCGTGCCCGGAGATCACCGTCTGTTCCGGCGAATTCAGATTGGCCGGCCCGACCACCTGACCGTCCGCAGCCTTCTTGCAAATCCCGCTAACCTGCGCGGGGGCGAGGCCCATGATCGCGGCCATAGCACCTTCGCCGGCGGGCACCGCCTCCTGCATGTACTCGCCACGCTTGCGGACCAGTTGCACGGCATCGCGGAACGTCAGTGCGCCTGCGGCCACCAGCGCCGAGTATTCACCCAGGCTGTGCCCGGCGACGAAGTTCGGCGCAATGCCCTTCTCTTCCAGGATGCGATAGACCGCAAGGGAAACGGTCAGAATGGCGGGCTGCGTGTTCGCAGTCAGCCTGAGCGCGTCTTCCGAGCCGGTAAAACACAACTCGGAAATCGAAAAGCCCAGCGCCTGATCAGCTTCGGCGAAAACAGCCCGGGCAGCCGGATACTTTTCCGCGAGTTCCTTGCCCATTCCCGGGTATTGCGACGCCTGTCCGGGAAACAGGAATGCGAGTTTGCCCATGCGCAGTTCCGATCCGCAGCAATCCAGGCGACCGGGCTCAAGCCCGCACAGCCATGGCCGCGGCGGAAAGCTCCTGTTCGATCTTTTCGTTCATTTTGGCGCGGGCGAGTTCGGCGGCCACGCGGATCGCGTTCTTGATGGCATTGGCGTTCGAGCTGCCGTGCGCAATCACGGTGATCCCCCGCACGCCGAGCAGCGGCGCGCCGCCGTACTCCGAGTAGTCGATCTTCTTCTTGAAACCCTGATAGGCGCGGCGGGAAAGCAGCGAGCCTACCTGGGAACTCAAAGTGCTCTTCAGCGCGTCCTTGAGCATGGTGACGATCAGCAAGGCCACGCCCTCGCTGATTTTCAGTGCCACGTTGCCGATAAAACCGTCGCAGACGATCACGTCCACGTTGCCGGCAAAGACGTCGCGCCCCTCGACGTTACCCACGAAATTTAGCGGCAACTGCTTCATGCGGTTGTGGGCCTCGCGGGTCAGCTCGTTGCCCTTCATCTCCTCTTCGCCGATCGAAAGCAGCGCCACCTTGGGACGTCGCGTGCCAAAGATCGCCCGGTAGTAGATTTCGCCCATCACCGCGAACTGCAGCAGGTGCTCGACCCGCGAATCCACGTTCGCACCTACGTCGAGCATCACGGAGACGCCGCCGCGCAGCGTAGGAAACGGCGCCACCAGCGCCACGCGGTCCACCGACTCGAGCGTGCCCAGCCCGAACCGCGCCACCGCCATCACCGCGCCGGTGTTGCCTGCGCTGACCATGCCGTCGGCGCGGCCCGCGCGGACCAGCTTGGCAGCCACGTGCACCGAGCTGTCCTTCTTCTTGCGGAAGGCCAGCGTCGGCGAATCTTTCATGGTGATCACTTCGCTCGCCGGCACCAGCTCGATGGCCAGGCCGCGGTGCGCGTGCTTGGCCAGTTCGTGCCGCACCACGCCCGGCTGGCCCACCAGCATCACGCGCACGCCGAGCTCGCGCGCCGCCAGCACCGCTCCCTCCACTTCAGGGCGCGGGGCATGGTCGCCTCCCAGCGCGTCAACGGCGATGGTGATCATGCAAGCTCCGGCGGGGGATGTCGCGAGACGCCGGGAAAGCTCGGGGCGTCAGGCCGACGTATCCATCACTTCCCGCCCCTTGTAGTAACCGCAGTGCGGGCAGGCCTGGTGGGGCTGTTTCATCTCATGACAGTTCGGGCACTCGGCGAGCGCCGGTGCGCTCAGAAAGTCGTGCGCCCGCCGCTTGTTCTTGCGGGCCTTGGAATGACGACGTTTTGGATTGGGCATACAAACTCCTCTTGCTCGCCCCGCTCTCGTGCAGGGCATTCTATGGTTTTCAATGCTGGATTTCTATTGCTTTTTGAACCAGTCCTGTTTGAGACGTGCGAGTGGCGCCATGCGCGGGTCCGCCGCATGGGTCTCGCAGCGGCACTCTTCGCTGTTGAGGTTGGCTCCGCAGTGGGGGCACAAGCCCCGGCAGTCGCTGCGGCAGATCACCTTCATCGGCAGGGCCAGGATCACCTGCTCGGCCAGGACATCCGCCAGGAACAGGCCGTCGCCCTCGAAGAAACCGATTTCGGTGTCATCGGTTTTCAGGTGAACCTCTTCCTCCCGGGCAATGCTGACCATGGGACGATAGTAGAGATCGAAATCCCGGCTCACTTCTTCCAGCACGGTTTCCAGGCAGCGCGCGCAGACCAGCTCCAGCCGGGTGTGCAGCGAGCCGTCAATGCGGATCTGCCCCTCGACCAGCTCGGCGGTGGCACGCACCTCGAGCGGCTCGATCTGCCGGAACTCCCCCGTGTGGTAGTCCACCGTGCCCGGGGCATAGCTCTTGCGGATGCGAATCTTGCGAACCGTTAACTCTTTTACGTCGAGGAACATGCCGTTTCCTCCGCATTCCAGCGGATGGCCCATTATACGGCCACTCGGAGCCATGTCAAGAAAACCACGCAAGGCAGCTTTCCGCGCTGGGCGAATCATGCAACGCCGAGCGACGGAGGTGTCTCGCACGGTGAGAATCTTGTATGATCCTGTGTGCGGATCCGGGGGGCAGGTCTCACCGAAAGGATATGGTGTTCCTCACAGCGGCTCTCCTCTCGAAAAGAGATTGGTCACCCCACACTCTAACCGAGTTCGGGTCGAGAGGCGTTGCTCCGCCTTCTCAGATTTCAACTAAAGGGGGGACATGCTCTCCGCTTGCCGCTGAAAAACACGAACTCGGTGGAATTGTTCCCTGCCAAGTCCGCATCCACCAACGGGTCACTCCCCATCCCGTACCAGTAAAGCTTCCCATTTGACTTATGGACTCGCTTTCCGTCGCCATCGTAGGTGTGTGTCGCCGCCCCGCCGTTGTACGACGTCATGCGATCCTCCACCTCGTACTGGTAGGTTCTCCCGGGATCACGTGGAAGGATCAGGACCTTCCTTTATGTATCCGCTTCTAAGTAGCCAGAGGAGGCAAGTAGGTCGTAGCTTATTCCCTCTCTCGTGATTGAGAAGCCATGCTGGTAAAGGAAGTAGACGACTGCGCGCCACGCATCCTCTGCGAATTCCCTCTTGCCTTGTGTTAAAGAATACTCCTCCATGACGTCTTCCCTCTTGTAGTAGTGGGGGCTGGCTTCATCGTAGACCTGTTTCTGTTCGTCGTCCGTAGGACTTGAGAACAAAGCAAAGATCTCCTGCAAGTCTTCCTCGCTGAGAACAACTTTCAGTGGCGAGAGCATTTGAAGAACCTCCCTGCGGTACTTTACGGCACGGGATAGCCAGTCCTAATATTGCCGGCAGAAGTCTCCACGACTTTGACTGTCACATTTCGGCCTCCAATGCTCACTTCACCGACGTGCACTACTTTTCCGGATGCCTGTCGGACGCCAGGGAAGTTTTCTTTCACGTACGTCAAGATCTGAGCGACTTCCTTCTCAGTTAGAGAGGGATGTATTGTCTGAAAATCCTTCAAGTGCTTCGCCGCATGTCCCATCTTCGCAAGCGGACGGAGAGCACTTGCTGCCCCTTGTTTTCCTCCTCCCGACATGAGTCCGATGATGAACATCGCCTGCTCGGCATCGTTCTTTTCCTTGGGGTTCTTAGGCTCGTAAAGGCCAAACACAGCAAAGAACGACTTAAACCCGTCCAAATAAAAGTTTCCGAGACCTTCCAAGAGGCTCTCGGACTTCTCCTCACCTTGATTCTCAAGGTCATAGTGGGAATAACCCTGGTTTTTGAATTTGTCGGAGTCTTTGTCGTACTCCTCGTCGGTAACATCGCATATCCTATCCGCTCCACCGTCCCTCCTCTCAGACGCAGTTCCAGGCCGGCAGTAAACCGTGCCGAGCGGGTCGACGAAGGCAAGCGGGTTGTTACGCACGTAGCTGTACAAGTTCCAACTCTGCGGGTCGCTCGCACTCTGATCTACAAACGGTTCATCTGGGCTAGTAAATCGCCCCATTGAGCTTGTGTAGTACCGCTCACCAAAATTGTCTAACCCACTCTCGCCATCCCGTTCTTTGCCGGTGAGTTTGTGGGTGGTGCCGGTGTCACCGGCGATTTGCTCGCCATAGGGCAGATAATCTAAGTTGTCGTAAACAGACTTGTCAATCTTCGTGAGCAGACGGGTGGAACCGAGGTGGTCTTTGTGAGCAAAAAGGGTAGTGGTGGGGTTGAGGGTGTTGTCGTACTGCGCCAGCATCTGGCCGTCGAAATAGACGTAGCCCTTGGTCCAGGTCGTGGCCATGCGTTCGGCAGCGACATTGCCTGTCACGTCGTAGATGTAATCAGTGACGGCGTTGCCGACGCTCTTGCGCACGCGGCGGCCATTGCCGTCGTAGACGTAGCTTCCGCCGCCGCCATCCACCTGCGTCAGACGGTTCTCGGCATCGTAGGTGTAGGTGTGGCTGCCGTCATTAGTCAGGTTTCCCGCCGCGTCGTACTGATACGGCGGCCCCACGAAGCGGTTCTGCGTGTTCACCGTCACATGTGAGGTGCCGCAAGAGCCTCCCGTGACATTCTGGTCCGTCCGGTTGCCCCGAATATCATAGTTCCAGCTCAGGCCGGTGCACGATCCTCCCGTCCCCGACATGGTCTTCAGGCGATTCAGCTCGTCGTACGTATAGCTCCGACTGAACACTTGTGCCCCGCTGGCCGCCCAGGAGGCCACGTTGCCGTTGTCGGCCGTCCCCCAGTCGAACCCGTAGGTCAAGTCCAACACGTTGCCACCAGGCACGGCGTCGATGCACTGGGTGAAATACGTCCCCGACGAGTTCACGTTCATCCGGCAGGGTTGCAGACGATTGTTGTACGCCGCCGTTTCCGCCAACCCGTTGCCGAGCGTGGCTTTCTGCAATGCCCCGTGCGGGAAGTAGCCGTGTGCACCGTCCACGCTGACCAGTGTACCTGGGTGCTGCGCGTCATTCCAACTGCTGCTGACCTCCGCCAAGCGCGCGGCGGAGTCATAGCTCTGCGTCAGCGTGAACCCCATCGGGTTGCTCTGAGAAGTGATGCCGCCAGCCAGGTTGTAGTCATAGTGGGCGGTGAACGTGCCGCTGCCGCAGTTGGCAGGTGTGCACTGCCATTGGTCGCGCACCCGACCCATCGCGTCGTAACTCGAGAGAGTGCCAGTTGTCCCATTTGCGCTCGTGGCTAAAACGAGCCGACCAATAGGATTTTGAAGCGTAACGCCCCACAATGCCCCCTGGTCATACGTAAACGTGGCCGCGGGTGTGCCGTCAGTGTAGGTTCTCTTCGTCACACGATGCAGGGCGTCAATCGGGCTGTTGGTAGGACTGTAGTTGACCGTGATGCCGCGCGCGTCGGTCTTGGAAGTCAGCATGCCGTCGTTGTTATAGGCGTAGTTGATGGTCCCCGATTCTGGATTCGTGGCCGCGAGGAGCTGGGAGAGGGAGTTGTACGTGAATGAGCGCGGCCGCCATGACGCGGGCGCGGCGGCGCAGGTGGTGAACGGGCTCGTGTCCGTGCCTTTCTGCACGACGCAGGTGAGGTTGCCCAGCACGTCGTACTGGTAGTCGGTCTCGTTGACGAGGTTGTTGTTGGCGTCCGGCTCGAAGACCTGGGTCAGCCGCCCCAGAGCATCCGAGCAGCTCTTGCGCTTCTTGCCCGCTTGGTCGGTCACGGTGGTGCAGTTGCCCACGTACACCGTGGAGACGTTGTTCAAGGTGGACGAGCCCTCCGGGGAGATGACCTTCGTAACGCGGTTCAGGGCGTCGTACTGGAAGGTCGTGCTGCCGTACGTCGGCTCGCTCGTAGAACGGTAGGGGTTGGACACTGTACTCTTGCGACCAAGTGCATCGTATGTCGTGTCGGTGTAAACGGTGCCTTGCTGATCGGAATTTACCTGGGTCTGTTTCAGTCGGCCCAGACCGTCATAAACGCTGGTCTGCACGAGGTTCTTGGTGCTATCAATCTTTGTTGTGGATGCGATGCTGATCGGGAGAATAGCTTCGTTGTAGGTAAGGGTAGTCTGCCCGCCGTCGCCGCGCGTGATCGTGACAGGCCGGTTCATCAGATCATAGGTAAACGTGGTGAAATCGGCTTGGCCAGAAGCGGGAGCGTAAGCGCACGTTGAAGGAAAATTCTCCCCGCACGAGGCGGCCTGCGTACCTGAATAGAAGTAATACTGCTTCTTTTCGATATGACTGACGCTCTCAGTGTTGGGTCGCGTAACCTGAGTCACATAGGCAGAGGTCGGCTGCGAGGGAGTGTAGCTGTAGAAGTTATCGGCGTAGCTGAAGCTCGTAGTGTGGCCGCCGGGATCAGTAGATTGGACCAGATTGCCGACATCGTTGTAGGTGTTGGTCGTTGAAAGCGATGTGTCGTTGGTGTTCAACCAACGAGTGAGGACTGTAGGGTTTCCTCGTTTCGTGTAGGTGGAAGGGTAAGCGAAATAGTCGTGCTGAAGGACGTTCGATGTTGAGGCGAGCGTGCCAGTGTCATAGGTCGTTGTCGTCTTGACCTGCCCCCTGTTTTTGGTCCAGTC
>JACQDH010000208.1 GCA_016201215.1 Acidobacteriota bacterium
CGTCGATGGCCAGCGGCACCGCTTCCCGCAGCCCGCTGCCCCACGGCCGGTCGAGCGGCTTGCGCAGCGACGCGCTCATCGCCCGCCTCCGGCCTGCAGGAATTCATGCAGTTCGCACGCCTCTTTCAGCCCACCGGCCGAGCCGTCCGCCCGCGCGGGGTTGAGACCCAGAATCCCGGCGCGAGAGTGATAGTTGTTCGTCATGGCTTCACTCGGCGCGCAGAGCCACCACCGGGTCGAGCCGCGCCGCCTTCGACGCCGGATAGATGCCGAAGAACAGGCCGACGCTCGTGGCCACCAGCATCCCGGAAATGACCGACCACATTTCGATGGCACTCGGCAGCGGCGTCACCCACGACACCAGCTTGGCCAGCAGCACGCCGAACAGGATCCCCCAGAGGCCGCCGATGGCGGCAATCGTCGCCGATTCGATCAAGAACTGCAGCAGGATGTCCCGCCGGCGCGCACCCAGCGATTTCCGCAGGCCGATCTCGCGCGTCCGCTCGGTCACCGACACCAGCATGATGTTCATGATCACAATCCCGCCCACCACCAGCGAAATCGAGGCGATGGCCACGGTCACGCCAAAGAACGCCGAGCTGATCCCGGACCACAGCGTGAGGAATGACTGATTGGTGTCCATCTCGAAGTCGTCCCGCGCGGCGTAGGCCAGATGGCGCCGCCCCCGCATAATTTGACGCACTTCGTCGAGGGTCGCGTCCAGCCGCTTGGGCGAGTGGGCCTTGCCCCAGATGCGGATGGACTGCTCGGTGCCGTAGGTCTTCTGGAAGCGCGTGATGGGAAGGATGACCCAGTTGTCGCGCGTCTGCCCCAGGGCCGAGCCGAGCTTCTTGCCCACGCCGATGATCTCGCAGGTCTCGCCGCCCACGCGGATCTCCTTGCCCACCGGGTCGGTGCCGGCAAACAGGTTGTCCACGATGTCCCAGCCGACCGTGCAGACCGAAGAGGCGCTGCGCAGGTCGGCGTCGGTGATGTGGCGGCCGGCGGCCAAGTCCACGTCGTAGATGCGCGTCATCGAGGGCGTCCATCCGCGCACACCGGTATCGCGCACGTAGTTCATGCCGTACTTGACATCGGCGGTCTTGCTCACCGAGGCGCCCACCTCGCCGCAGGAGCGGCAAGCGTCGCGCACCGCCTCGTAGTCCTCCACGGCCAGCTTCTTCCGCTTCTGCATCTCCAGGTAATCATCGATGTTGGTGATGATCGTCTTCCCGCGGTTCACCAGGAAAACGTCCGCGCCCAGATTGAAGATCTTCTCGGCCACGTAGCTGTTCAGCCCGTTGATGAAGCTGACCACGGCAATCACCGAGGTCACGCCGATCACCACGCCCAGCAGCGTGAGCACGCTGCGCAGCTTGTGCGACCAGAGGCTTGCGGCGGCGATCTCCACCGCCTCGCTGAAACTCATTGTGCTTCTGCCGGTCATGCGCTCAATCCTCATTCTAGTATACGCGGTAGAACACCGCGAAATTGCGCCCCGGTGCCTCCTGCTTTCCTCGCGTTGAAGAAAAACCGTCCGCCTGCTCTTGCTTGGAGTGCAAGGCCGTGCCCGCCGCCTTGACGAAGGCCGTCATCCCGAGTGCAGCGAGGGATCTCTCCGCGAATTTGTCCCGCCAGTCGGTGCGACAAGCTGGCGAGTCTCAGCCTGTTGGTAGGCGAGTTGCGCGGCGGGGGTTACCGGGAGGCGGCCCGGGCGCGCGTGGCGTAGTAGCCCGTCTTGCTGAGCACGACGTAGTCGCGCCCCTTGCCGCCGAAGTTCGGCTGCAGCCGCAGGTTCAGCCGGCGGAAGCTGCCGTCCTGGAGGGTCTGGGTGGGATAGAAACCCAGTGTGTAGCGGGTTTTCAGCCGCTCGATCAGCGACTGGAAGGCCAGGAACAACGAGCCTTCTCTCTCGACCTCGAAGATCTCGCCGCCCGTCTCCGCTGTCAGCTTGCCGACGTTTACGAAACCCCGTCCGGCGGAGGCCATGCGCGCGGCCAGGGGATTGTCCCCCGGCACTTTCAACCCATAGACCGCAGCGTCGGCTTCGAGCGCGGCGCCGGCGACGGCCTGCGCGCTGACGCCGTCGTTCGCCGTCGGGACATTGTCGCTCACCAGCACGATGACGCGCCGCGCCGCAGGAGCGGCCTCGCGCAGGTAGCGGGCAGCATCGTAGATGGCGCGGTTGATGTTCGTGCCGCCCTCGGCGGAGAAAGATTGGATCTGGTCGGAGACCTCGCGCTTGTCGCGCGTCAGCGGCACGCGCTCCTCCACCTGGCTGGAGAAGGTGAACAGCGCGACTTCGTCTTCGGGCTTGAGCGCCTTGAGCGCCGTCTGCGTGGCGTAGCGCAGCGGCTTGAGGAATGGCTTGATGGACCCGCTCAGGTCCACTACCAGGGCCACGGCCAGCGGCAACTGGTCGCGGCTGAAGTGCGCCACCTTCTGCGGCACGCCGTTCTCATCAATCAGGAAATCTTCCTTCTTGAGATCCTTCATCACCCGCCCGGCCTTGTCTTTTACCGTCGCTTCGAGCAGCACCAGGTTGACGTCCACGCGGATCTTTGGCTCACCCGGCTCCTGCGCCCGTGCCGAAAGGAGAGTGGCGAAGACAAGCACCAGCAAACGCGGGGCGCTTGGCCTGATTCCCCCGCCGAAATTTCGCGAAAAGTTCACGCGCTTGCGTCTCCACCCCAAACGAGCACCCAAAGATAAGAACATACTTCATGCTTGATGGTTGCCCGCACCGATTGGATTTTGTGCCGCTGGGTTCGCGAATCTAATTGGATTCGAGCGCGGAAATTACGCGTTGGAAACGGTCTCTGTCCTGTGCCTCTTCCTGACCGGAACTATACCATGTAGATGTATCGGACCGAAAGTCTCTACAGTTCATCCCCACCTCTCTGGAAGCCGCACAAAAGGTGGCCCATGCGACCCTTGCGATGCGCAAGCCGTAGTATAGTCGAAACTCTTCGAAGTACAGAAGTACAAACTCAGCACCAAGGATTTTGCCGAAAAGACTTGCGCAATCCTTGCTCCGCAACCATCGCAGGTACTCGGAATAGAAGTCCGGGAACCCGTCGAGATGCTGTCTTAAAGTCTCTTTGAGCTCGGCGTTCGTGTACGCACAGCCCGAGTACAGC
>JACQDH010000210.1 GCA_016201215.1 Acidobacteriota bacterium
GACTAGTTTTCGGGGGGCAGGTCACCCGAGCCGCACCCCGAAAGCGGTTCCCACGGTATTCCAGGGTAACGGATTGAGGAAGAAGGATGGCCGGGAAGATGCCGGCGCTACGGTGGCGGAGCTTATTCGTAGGCGAGGGCTTCGATGGGGTCTTTGCGGCTGGCGAGCCAGGCGGGATAGGACGCGCCGAGCAGGCCGCCGATGACGGCGATGGCCGCGGCGCGGAGGATCCAGCCCGGAGTGATCAGGATCGAGAGCGTCGGAAAAAGCGAGAGGAAGGCGGCGCGGGCGGCGTAGCTCATGGCGATGCCGGCGACGATGCCCAGGCCGCAGATCAGCGTGGTCTCCGAGAGCAGGGCCTTGATGATGTAGCCTTTCGAGGCGCCCAGCGACTTCAGCACGCCGATCTCGCGCGTGCGCTCGATGACCGTGGTGTACATGGAAAGGAAAATCACCAGGAAGCCGATGGCCACGGCCAGCGCGATCATCGAGCGGATAAAAGTTTCCAAACCAGGCAGGCTGGAGGAGGTCATCAGGGAGAGGAAATCCTTGAGCGGGCGGATCTCGTAGCGGGGGAAGATCTGCCGCATCTGGTCCATGACGTTCTGGGTGTGCTCGGGGCGGGTGCACTTGATGAAAAAGATGGAGGCTTTGTCGCGTGCGCCGGAAAGCTCCTGGAGGGTCTGGATGGGGACAAACAGGCGCGCGCCTTTGCCGTGCTCGACGATGCCGGCGACGTGAAAATCGTGGTCCAGCAGGCGAAAGGTGCCGTCCACCTTGACGTGCTTGGACTTGGCGGCCCAGTCGTCCACCAGGATGTCGTCGGGACCCATCATGTCGTGCCCCTGGTGAAAGACGAATCCGCCCGAAACGGCGCGGAAACTCTCCGGGTCGATGCCGTAGATGACGTCCACGCCGCCCGAGGAGCTGAACTGCAACAGCACCGGCGCGACGGCCTCCACATACTTCATCTCCGCGAGTTTCTCGCCGATCTTGATGGGCATGGGCGCGCCACTGAATGCCAGAAAGACCGAAGCCGAGGGCGGCTGGAGCATGATGTCAGCGCCAATGCCCTCGATGCGCTTGGCGGTCTCCCGCAACAGCCCGCTGGTCAGCCCGACGACGACCAGCACCAGCGACACTTCGACGCCGACGGCAAGCACACTGACCAGCGTGCGCACCGGCCGGTGCAGGATGTTGCGCACGATCATCTGCCCGATCACGGCCGCGCCCCCGCATCGCCTTCACCGACGCGCACCAACTCGGTGCCCGGGGGCTGCTCGAGGCGGAAGCGATCGGCGGCGATGTCTTCGTTGAGCTTCAAGGAGGTGATGCGCACCTCGAGCTGATAGTCGTCGTGTGGCCGCGTCAGCCCGATGTGCCGCGGGAAGCTCAGGTCGGCGACCGGCTGCCAGTCGGCGTAGCGAATGTCGGCCGCCAGGCGCCCGCCGGGCCCGTAGAGTTGGATGCGCGCGAGGCTCAGGTCGGCGCGGTCGAACCAGATCCTGCGGGCCATCTCGAGCGGCACGCCGCGCAGCACGGTCAGGACGTAGTAGCGCGCGGGGTCGGCGTTGAACTCCTCGAAGAGCACGGGCTGGTCCGCGGGCAGCTCCGGCCAGAACAGCGCGTCGAGCAGATGCTGCGGGCGCAAGTTTTCGATGGGTTTCTTCGCCGGGCGCTCGAACGCGGCGCGGCCGACGATGAACTTGTTCTTCGAGGGGATGAAGATGCGAAAGGTTTCGCCGTCGCTGACCATATCGAAGACGTTTTTTGCCACCACCGGCGCCTGGCCGATCATGCGGATGTACGCGGGGCGTTGCGCCAGGATGAACCCACGGACGTCGTGGTACTCCTCGATGACGCCGCTGTAGGTCGAGCCCGCGACCGGGGTCAGCTCCACAGCGGCGTTCAGGCTGCGCACGGCGCGCGCATGGTGGTTGTACTGCGCGATGAGCTGGCCGGCCGTGGCCTCGAGCGCGGGGCGCACCTGCGCCGGCGGCACGACGCGCCTCTTGCTCACCGCGCAGCCCGCGGCCAACAGCGGCAGCGCCGCCAGCCAGAGCATCCAGATTGGGCATCGCTCTCTCAGTGACCTTCTCCCAACATAGAGAAAACGAGCAGTCTAGCGGCCACTCACAGGGGTGTCAACCAAACACGCTTCGTGCGTGTCCGGACGCTACTACTGCGGGCGGGCGACCTCGACGGCGAGGCCTTCGAGCACGGGGCGCACGCGCCGGATGACCTCGCTGGACCACAAGCGGTTGGTGAGCAGGGTCAGGAAACCATTCTCGAAGTCGCACACACCGCAGAAGAAATAGTTGCCGAACACGTGGTGGTAGGCATCCACACCGCGGCGCGCGAGATCGCCTTCGACCAGCGCGTCGCCCGCGAGCAGCGGGGCCCCCGCGCGGACGCCGAAGGTTTCGCCCTCCAAGCGCTCCAGCAGCGTGGCCAGCGACTCAGGCGCGGGCGAAGCGATGACGATGCAACGCTTCGCCGCTTCGCGGAAAGCGATGTGGTGGGACCGGCAAAAGTCGCGCAGGCGGTCGAGGTGGCTGAAAAAATCCAGCGACCAGAGCTCGGCCGCCGCCAGCGCCGCCAGCACCGCGCTCCAGATGCGCGCGGCCTCCGGGCCGTGGACGGGCTCGCGGCTTTCTCGATCGATCAGTTCGAGGCCGACGGCCTTCACGTCCTCGCCGAGGTCGAGCGACTCGACTTCGAGCCGGTAGGCAAGGGTCTCCATGGTGAGCCTACGCTCCAGCTTCGTCGTGCGCGGCAAACCGCTGCTGGAAATCGGGCGACTGCTTGCGCACCTCCAGCCAGTCGAAGAAAGCGTCCGGCGTGTCGAGCCAGATCTGAAACCACTGCATCACTTCCTGCTTTTCGGCGCGCTTGACCGCGTCCACCTTGGGGTTGCGCGCGATCATCTCGGCGCGGCGCCGGCCCAATCGCGCCACTTCGAGCACGCGTTCGGCCGCGGCGCGCTCCCCTTCGGCGCGGAATTTGCGCAGCAGCTCATCCAGCCGCACCAGGCACATCTCCGCCTCTTCGAGGCTGGCGAAGTGCAGCAGGTCGTGGAACTCCTCCTCATAGCGGCCTTCCGTATCGGCGCGCGTGGACCACACCACGCGCAGCCCGGCGGTCTCCAGCACCCCGGCGATATAGTCCGGGGAGGTTTTCCCGGACGCACCCAGCCGCGCGATCATCTGCCGGCGGATCTGCTCGACCTCGGCCGGGGTGAAACGCGCCACGCCCAGTTCGCGCGCGATCTCCAGGATCATCGCCTTCTTCGTGGGGTGCCACGTCTGCTTCATCGGAGCCTCTTGTGGTTTGCCTTTTTCCTGCCCGACGGAGTGAGGGGTGAGGTCTCCGGCTCCTTTTCGCCGCCGTTCTGCGCCTGCCCGTTCTGGGCGAGCAGGCGCCGATAGTGTGCCACGTTGCGGTTGTGCTCCTGCAGGGTCTTGCTGAAGAAGTGGCCGCCGCGGGTGTTGGCCACGAAATAGAGATAGTCCACGTCGGGCGGCTCGAGCGCGGCGCGCAGCGAAGCTTCCCCCGGATTGGCAATCGGCCCGGGCGGCAGGCCACGGTGGCGGTAGGTATTGTAGGGCGAATCGAAAAGTAGATCGCCAAAATCGAGTCTGCCGTTGTACTTGTCGGCGAGCTGGAGCGCGTAAATCACGGTGGGATCGCACTGCAAGGCCTGGCCGCGGCGCAGCCGGTTGGTGAACACGCCGGCGACCAGGGGCCGCTCCCCGGGCACCGACGTTTCGCGTTCGACCAGCGAGGCCAGCGTCACTACCGCGTCCATCGAGAGCCTGACGCGATTCCTGGCCGACTCAGGCAACGACGCCCAGGTCTGGCGGAAGCGCTCGACCATGGTGCCGACGATCTCCCGCGCGGAGACGTGGCGCGGAAACTGGTAGGTCGCCGGGAAGAGAAAACCCTCGAGGCTGCCCGCTGCCGGGGCCAGGTCGTGAATCGGCGAGGTATCGCGCACCGCCTTGAGAAACGCCGCGCGGCTGGTGAAGCCCTCGCGCTCCATCAGGCTGGCGATGTCAAACATCGTGAACCCCTCAGGCACAGTGACCGACTTGACGTACACGCGCCCCTCGGCGATGGTGGCGAACACCTGCAAGGCGGTCTGTGGTCGGTCGAAGAAATATTCGCCAGCCTCGAGCTTGCGCCTGGCGCGCCAGCGGCACAGCAGCTCAAACGCGATGCGGCTGCGCACCACCCCCTTTTCGGCCAGCAGGCGGGCGATGGTTCGGCCAGCGGCGCCGCGCGGCACTTCCACAAAGGCGCCTTCCTTCGGGAAACCCTGGTACGGCCGAGAAAGCGCGACCCAGAGCCATCCTGCCAGCAGAGCGAGCGCCAGGAAAACGACCAAGAGGATGCGCCGCATGTCAGCCCTTCGCCGGTTTGCGCGCGGCTTGGTGTTCGAGGTAGTCGCGCAGGATCACCGCCGCGGCCACCTGGTCGAGCTTCGCTGCGCTTTTGCGGCCTCGCCCACCGGCGCGCTTGCGCGCGTGCGTTTCCCGCGGCAACATCTGCTGCGCTTCCCAACTGCTCAAGCGTTCGTCCACCAGTTGCACCGGCAGCCTCAGATGCTTTTCGATCCGCGCCGCAAAGCGTGCGGTCTCCAGAGCCATTTCGCCCGCGCTGCCGTCAAGATGGAGCGGGTAGCCCACCAGGATCAGCCGGACGCCGTGGAGACGCACAATTTCGCGAAGACGCCGCAGATCGTTGCGGCGGTTGGTGCGCGTGAACGTGGCGAGCGGGCGCGCAGTCAGCCCCAGCGCGTCGGAAAGCGCCAGGCCGATACGCCGCCGGCCGTAGTCCATCGCCAGCACGGGGGCGAGCCGCGACGTGCTGGCCCGCGCGGCGGAGCTTTCGCCGACGGACAAGGACGCGCGTGACGGGGAAGCCATATCCACTCATTATAACGTGAGCGGCGACGCGCGGCAGAAAACCGCAGCGGGGTGCTGCGTGTGAGGTCATACGGTTCACCGGCCGCTTCGGGCGCTTCAAAATGGCACTCGCGCACGAAATTTTGTATTGACGGAGCTGCTACGCAGTGCTATGAGATAAATCACGCCACGCCCGGGAGGCTACCATCAGCTTCCCATTCATCACTCACACAAAGAAAACTGCCCCACCCTGAGGGACAGGACCATGGAGGTGTAGCATGACCAAGTTGATGCGTCGTGACCCGTTCTTCGAGGAAATTCTCGACCTCCGCAGGGAGTTCGACAAAATCTTCAACCGCTTCTTCTCCACGCCGTGGATGACGGAACCCGTTCCGCACATGGAGACCTTCATTCCACCGGTGGAGTCTTTCCTCGACAACAAGACCAAGAAGTTCTGCCTGCGCGTGGCTCTGCCGGGCGTGGACCCGAGCGATCTGAAAGTGAACGTGCAGGGCAACCTCCTCACCCTGACCGGCGAGCGCAAGCTCGAGAAGGAGATGAAGGAGCTGGACTACCTGCACCGCGAAATCCACTACGGTGTCTTCGAGCGGACGCTGCCCCTGCCCGATGGGCTGGAGACCGAGAAGCTCGTCGCCGAATACAAGAACGGCGTGCTCGAACTGACCGCGCCGATCAGCGCGGCCATGCTGCCGAAGCGCGTTGAGATCAAGTACATCCCCGAAGTCAAGCGCGTCGCGGCCTAACCGGCCGGCGCTGATTTCTTTGCAGGCCCGGAGCCGTCCCGGCTCCGGGCCTTTGTGTTTCTGGCTGAGCCGCTTGGTGTCGCTACCGGATCGATGGCTCTACTTCTGCTGGCCGCGCTGTTTCCGCTCCCACATGGGCCAGTAGCCGAGCGTCTGCAATTGCTTGTCGAGGCCGGTCTCTTTCATCAGGGCTTCGATTTCGGCGCGCGACTGCCGCTTCCCCAGGCGCTCGGCACGCTCGGCGATGCCGAAGACGGTCACCGCGGCGAGCGCTGTATGCAGCTTGAGCTCGCGGATGTCCACTTTGTCGAAGGTGTCCGACGAGGCGTGATAATCGCGGAGGTAGTCCGCCTCTTCCTGGTTGGCGACCAGCGTGGGCACGCCCTCGAGCAGAAAATCCAGATTGTCGGTGCCGATGAACGCATCGGCGGTGTGCCGATTTGCGCCCCAGGACTCCACGGGCTTCAGAATCTCACGGACGGCGGCCTCAATGTCCTTGCGCCCGCCGAGCGAGTAGCCGGTGACGCGGCCGATGCCCTCGTCATAGACCACGACGGCCACAGCGCGGTCGAGTTCGCCGCGGTGCGCGCGCACGTAAGCCCAGGAACCCAGCATGCCCTGCTCTTCGCCCGAGAACAACACAAAGCGGATGCTGCGCCGCGGGCGCAGGCCGGTTGCCTCAGTGGCGCGCGCCGCCTCGATCACCAGCGTGGCATTGCAGCCGTTGTCGAGCGCACCCGTGCCCAGCTCCCAAGAATCGAGATGCGCGCCAAGCACGACGAACTCATCGGGCTTCTCGCGGCCGCGGATCTCGGCGACGACGTTTTCCTGCTCGACCGGCCCGCCGACTTGATTGGGCATGGTGAGACGTACCCGCACCGCGTGCCCGGCGGCCAGGAAGCGCGCCAACCGCTGGGCATCCTCGCGCGCCACGATGGCCTGCGGCAGCCGGTCCAACTCGCCGGTAACGAGCGAATTCTGATGGCGGTAGAGCAGCCCGCGCTCGCGCGTGGACATCCACAGGATCGCCGCGGCGCCCGACTTCACCGCGCGATCAATAATCCCCGGCGCGCGCAGGTAATCGTTAAACAGATCCTGCCAGGTCTTGCCGACCTCCGAGTGCACGAGCAGAATGGCGCCCTTTGCCGCGGCGCCGGCGCGCGCGAAGTCGGCCTCACCGGCTTCGGCGACGTCCACCAAGCCCGCTTCGAGCCCTCCGGGCGGTGTGGGCGGCGACCAGCCCACCGAAACCAGATGCACGGGGAACGGCGCGGGCGACAAAACCTCTAGCCGCGTGGCTCCTTCGCTCCACGTCAGAGGAATCGTGTACTTCTCGGTGTGCACGTTGTCCACGCCCGCGGCCCGAAAGGCTGCAACCGCCCAGGCCACCGCCCGGCTCATCGCCGCCGAGCCGGTCACGCGCCCACCGACTTCATCGGTGAGCCGGCGCAGGTTTTCTTCAAGCGGTGAGGGCCCCAGCCCATTGGCGATAATTTTTGGATTGGCCTCCTCGCACAGCGATGCGGAAGGCTCGGCCGCGCAGGCTCCGATGCCCTGGATCTTCGGTGCGAGCATGTCCGGTTTTACGGGCGGTATCTGCGCCGAAGCAGGAAGGAGGGTGAGCAGGAAGCAAGGAAGCAGGGACGCCAGGACCAAGCATTTGCGCAGACGCATTTGTCTCACTCCTCAGGGGGAAAGCCGTGTCGCCTGCGCCGCTGAACAGGCGCACACGAGCGGCTCGCGGATTATAACGCAGGAGTTGCCCGGCAGTTTGCTCGCGCCGTCAGCAGGCGCGGAGGATGGCGTCGGCGACGCGAGCGACCTGGGCCATTTCGGCGACGTCGTGGACGCGCACGATGTGGGCGCCTTGCAGGATCGAAGCTGCTACCGTCGCGGCCGTGCCCCAGAGACGCTCGCTGGCGGGCAACGGTTCGACACCTTCCAAGGAATATTTCCCGGCAGGACCGCGCATCTGCGTTGCGCGGGCGCGCGCCAGCGCGGCCCCGATGAAGGCCTTGCGGGAAGTGCCCAGCAGGAGCGGATAGCCGAGACGCGCGAGTACCGGGAGGTGAGCCAGCAGCTCGAAATTCTGCTCGAAACTCTTGCCGAAGCCGATGCCCGGGTCGAGGACGATTTGCGTCCGGGACACGCCGGCTTTGCACGCGCGGGCGACGGCGGCGCGCAGGCCGGCGAGGACGTCGCGCAGGAGGTTGCGCGCAAACGGGCGTTTCTGCATCGTGCGGGGCACGCCGCGCATGTGCATCAGGATGAGCGGCAGGCGGTGGCACCGCGCGACCCCGGCGAGCGCCGGGTCCAAGCGCAGCGCCGAAACGTCGTTGATGAGCTCCGCGCCCGCAGCCACGGCGGCTTCGGCCACGGCGGCCTTCTGCGTGTCGATCGAGATGGGAATGTTCAGCCGGCCGCGCAATCCTTCGAGCACAGGCAGGACTCGCTTCAGCTCCTGGTCGGCCGAGATGCTTTCCGAGCCCGGCCGCGTAGATTCGCCGCCGATGTCGAGAAGGTTGGCACCGGCGCGCTCGATTTCCAGGGCGCGCTCAATCGCCTTGCTGGGGTCGAAAAACAGCCCACCATCCGAGAAGCTGTCCGGCGTGACGTTGAGCACGCCCATCACCAGCGTGCGCCGGCCCAGCTCGAGCGTGCGCGAGGGCAACCGCAGGCGGAAGATTCTGCGCTGAAGCATGCGGCACATTAAACCATAGTCGTGCGACGAAGAGGCGTTTCGGTCGCGCTCCCTCATGCTCAGCGCAGGGAACTATCTCCACGCTGAGATCCTTCGCGGAGCTTGTTCTGAGCAGAAGCGAAGGGCTCAGGATGACAAAGTTGCGCGACCGGCGGCGGGAAGTTGTCCCAAGCCCCGACCTCGTCGGGGTAAACTCCGCGAGGGAGGGCGCCAGAATGTACCGCCGGCGTCTCCGCCGGCGGTTTTGCAAGCTCGCCACTGGGAAGGCGGCGCAACGGGTGGATTTTGCTCATTGCCCGGCGGGAACGTAGTAGGCGAGGCGATGGGTGAGGCGCGCGTCGCGCGGAGCCGCCAACTCCACTCGCAGGGCTCGCCAGCCCGGCCGGGCGAGTCCCGTGGATGGGTAATAGCCCAGCGTATATTTAGCAGTGAGACTTGCGGCGATGCGGCGATAGACTTCGCTCAACGTGCCGATTTCGCGCAGAAAATAAATCTGCCCGCCGGCTCGTCGCACCAGTTCAGCCAGATACAGCGTGTAATGGGGGATGCCCAGGTCGCGCGCTGCCGGCGTGACGAGCATTTCGCTGCGGCGCGCCGCAAGCCAGGCGTCAGGCAGCGCACGCGGCCGCGTCTGCGTGGAAATCGCGTACACCTCGACGCCATCGGCGGCCAGCTCCCGCGCAACATCCTCGAATGTCAGCTGGTTGGCACGCTCGCCCGGCTGAGGCAGGGCGCTCGCCGGGTCCCAGCCGAGGCCCAAGCCGCTGTCCTGGCCGTCGGTGAGCAGGACGATGGCTTTCCGACCAGTGCGCCCGCGGAACAGTTGGCGCGCGGTGAGATAAACCGCCTGGTAGATATTCGACACGCGGGAGTTGGCCACTTGCGCGAGCGCCGGGGAGGCCAGGGCGCGCTCGAGCAGTGCGCGATCGCGCGAGAACGGGAGCAGAAGCCGGGTCTCGCCGGCAAAGGCCACCACGGCCACTTCGTCGCGCGGCGAAATCTCCCGGGCCAGCGTGCGTGCGGCCGCTTTCATCGCGGAGAGTTCGCGGAAGACGCTGGGGCTGGCGTCCAGCACCAGGGCAATGCTGGCGGGCTCGCTCGAGGCGTCGAAGTGAGCAATCGCCTGCGGGATGCCGTCCTCGAACAGGCGAAAATCCTCGCGGGCCAAGCCGCGCAGGGGCGTGCCGTCGGAGGCAAACACGTTGCAAGTCACTTCGACCAAACTCACCCGGGTACGAATCGTCTCGGTCGCAGACACCGCACCGGGCGCACCTGCCGAGCCTAGTGGCACAGAAACCTCGCGCAGTTCGCCCGTGGCGGGGTCGCGTTGCAGCGTTACGCCGCGATCCAGCCGCCGCGACCGCGGTAGCCTCCCTTTTTTCTGTGCCTTCTGCGGCGCAGACTGCTGGCCAAAGGCGGCCGGTGCCGCCAGAAACAGCAGAGCCGCTACGGCGGCGAGGAAAAGCATCGCGATGCGTTCAAGTGAGCGCACAGCCGAGCAGTATGCCAGAGGC
The DNA here is from genome assembly GCA_016201215.1 of Acidobacteriota bacterium. Taxonomy (GTDB): domain Bacteria; phylum Acidobacteriota; class Terriglobia; order Acidiferrales; family UBA7541; genus QHYU01. The sequence continues at coordinate 9,887 of JACQDH010000210.1, forward strand.
AGGGTTCGGCGGGGCTAATCGATATCGAAGTCGCGCAGGGGTTTTTCGACGGGCTGGTCTTTGGCCTTCTTCAGGGCTTCTTCAAACTTGCGGGTGAGCACGTCTTCTTTTTTCTTCTCGGCTTCCCAGGACTCGCGGAATTTGTCTTCGCGGCGCTGCGCCTGTTCCTGGAGGATGCGCGCGGCATCGGTGATATCCACGTCCGGCGCAGCCTTGGGCGGAGGCTGGTGAGAGAGCACCACGGCAAGCTGCGGGTCCACGGTGAGCTTGGCCTTGCAGCAGGGACAGGTGACCTCGACCGGTGGCGCGGCCTTCTTCGCCATGCCGCTATTCTACGCCAAAAGCGATGACGAGCGCAGCCTGCAGAAAGCCCAAGAAGGAAAACGCCCGACGTGACCTTGCCGGTAGCGCCGGGCGGTGAGAAGGCGAAAGAATGCTTATCCCTTGGTGAAGCCGGGGGCGGGGCGCAGCTCGGGGCGCGGCGCGGGCTTGGGTTCGGCGCCGGGAACCGGCTGCGGAGGCGAGGGCGGCGCGGGCCGCGACTTCTCCGGCAGCGGCTTGCCTTCGATCAGCAGCTTGAGTTCGGTGGCGTCGAGCACTTCGCGCTCGAGCAGCGCCTGGGCGATGCGCTCGAGGGCCTCGCGATTGGTGAGCACGATCTGGCGTGCCCCCTCGTAAGCGTAGGTGATGATCTTCCTCACTTCCTGGTCGATGCGGATGGCGGTGTCTTCCGAGTAGTCGCGGTGCTGCGCGATCTCGCGGCCGAGGAAGATGGCCTCTTCCTTCTTGCCGAAGGCCAGCGGGCCGAGTTCGCTCATGCCCCACTCGCAGACCATGTTCCGGGCGATTTCGCTGGCGCGCTCGATGTCGTTGCCGGCGCCGGTTGTGATGTGGCC
>JACQDH010000015.1 GCA_016201215.1 Acidobacteriota bacterium
AACTCCAATGGGGCAGGCGCCCGCCGCGGACATCCCGCCGCCGGAACCCGTGAGCGCCCCTTGGTCGGCGAACATGATGGAGTTCAGTGCGCCGCCCCAGATGTTCAGCGCTTCCCCGGAATCGGCGGGCGGCTTTGCCGAGGCGGGCGCGCTCGAACTGAACACAGTGGCCGACCAGATGGCCGCGTTCGACCTGTTGAGCCTTCCGGCGGAAGAGCAGGACCTGCATCGCCGGGCCAACCGGGTCGCCAAAGTTTCCATGCAGGACATTCAGATGCTGCGTCCCGAGCAGGTGAGCCTGGGTCGCGAGCACAAGGACATTTGTGCACGGTTACGCGATGATATTGAGAAGGCCCGCAAAGAGTATGACCGGCGATTCGGGTCGATCCTGGGTCATCCGGTGGATTACTTCTACCACTGGATGGTGGAGATCCTGGGTGGCGGGGATCCCGAGACGCTGGGCGAATACCCCTATCCCACCCCGGTCCTCCGGCGTTAACGGCGCAATCGCACCCCGTCATCCTGCCCGCGTTGCGCGGCAGGCATCCTGGTGTGTGCTTGGCGCAGGCGCGGCGGCGTTCATCCTTCTCCTGTCCGCGGCCGCTTTCTCCCAGCACAAGAGACCGCGCCATAAGTCAAAGCCCCATCCGCCTACGGTGGAAAGGCAGATGGAGGAGGCCGCACCCGCGAGCGCCGACGCGCAGCCGCCTGAAAAACAGCTCGCCCTACTCGCGCGCGCTGTGCGTGACGCGGGGTCCCCGGGGGCCTACGCGCGCCTGGCCGAGTTCGCCAACTGGAATGCCTCAACCGAACTTGGCGCGCGCGCGGCGCTGGCCCTGGGCTACCACGATTTCACCATGCGCCATCACAAACAGGCACAGGGGTGGCTGGAGAAGGCGCAGAACGACACTCTGCTGCGCGAGTACGTGTTGTACTGGCGAGCGCAGGTCAACCGCGCGCTGGGGCGCAACGCCGAGGCGCTTGTGCAACTGGACACTTTGCGCCGCGAATTCCCCGATAGCGCGCTGACCGAATCGGCCGTGCAGGCGCTGGCGGCAACCTCGCTGGCGATGGGTAAGCCGGAACGCGCGCTCGCCGCGCTGGACGACTATGACAAGTCGGCCTTCCGGCCGCCGCTGCTGCTCCTGCGGGCGCAGGCGCGGGAAAAGGCCGCCCAAAAGAGACATGAAGGAGCCGCCTCCGCCGCGCGGGATTACCTGGCCGTCTATTACCGCTATCCGCTGAGCGACGAAGCGAAGGTCGCCGGCAAGAGAATTCCGGCGCTCGAGCGCGCCCTGCGCGCGGAGTTTCCCAGCGTTTCTGCGGAGCAGAAGTTGGCCCGTGCGCAGGTTTTTTTCGAGGCGCGCAAGTGGCGCGAGGCCCGCGCGGAGCACGAGAGACTCTTGCCGCGGCTGACCGGAGCTGATCGGCAGAAAGCGCAGTTGCGGATCGCGCAGTGCCGGGTGCAGCACAGAGGCTCGCCGAACCTGCTCGCTTCGCTCGTGGTCACCGACGAGGAGGTGGACGCCGAGCGGCTCTACGCGCTCTCGCAGGCGCGCCGTGCGCAGAAGCACGAGGCCGAAATGCTCGCCGCCATCGAGCAACTGGCCACGCGTTATCCGCAGAGCCGCTGGACCGAAGAGGGAATCTTTGCTGCGGGAAACTACTTCTGGGTGAACCTGGACCGGCAGCGGGCGGCTTCCTCTTACAAGCGGATGCTCGAGCAGTTTCCCTCGGGAAAGAACGCGCAAGCGGCGGCCTGGCGCCTGGCCTGGGTGGCCTATCTCGAGCGCCGGCCCGAAGCCGCGGCGCTGATGGAAGAACACTTGCGGCGCTACTCCGGTTCGCCGTACACGGCCAACGCGCTTTACTGGCTGGGCCGCGCGGCTGAACGCAGCGGCAACGCCGCCCACGCGCGAAGCTTCTACCTGAAGGCGCAGGAGCGCTACCCGCAGACCTACTTCGGCCGCCAGGCGGCCGAGCGCCTGCGTCCTGAGCCTGCGGGCATCGGCGCTACGCCGGTGAACGCCGCGGACTTCCTGTCTGTGGTCCCCTCACCGCTGGCGCTGAGGCCGGCGGACGAACCCATCCCGCCCGTTGCGGCCGGGCGCACGGCGCGCGCCGAGGCCCTGCGGACGATCGCCTTCGACGCCTCCGCCGAACAAGAATTCCGCGCGGCTCATGCGGTGACCGGAACGCCGCGCCTGCTCTGGGAGGCAGCCCGCGCGGCGCTGGACGCCGGTCACGTTGCTGAGGCGCTGGCCACGGTGCGCCAGGCTTATCCGCAAATGGAGGCGCGCAAGATCGAAGACGTGCCGCTCGTGGTCTGGCGCACGCTTTTTCCGCTGCCCTACGAGCGCAGCCTGAAGCGCGCCGCCGAGCGCAGTCACGTGGACCCCATGCTGGTCGCCGGGCTGATCCGTCAGGAATCGGTCTTCCAGCCGGACGCCGTCTCCCATGCGGGCGCTGTGGGATTGATGCAAGTGCTCCCCAGGACCGGCCGGCTGCTGGCGCGGCGGCTGAAGGTGCGCTATGCCCGCGCCAGTCTGTTCAATCCGGAGTACAATCTTCTGCTCGGGACACTCTACCTGGCGGATCTCGTGAAGCAGCTTGGCAATCCGGAAGCGGTGCTGGCCGCCTACAATGCGGGGGAGGACCGCGTGGCCTCCTGGAAAGCGGAACGCAACTACGAGGAACCTGCCGAATTCGTCGAGTCCATCCCGTTCACCGAAACGCGCGAGTATGTGCAGATCTGCATGCGCAACGCCGAGGTCTATCGCCTGCTGTACGGAAAGTCGCCGTGAACCCCGGCGCGTCCGAGAAGGTCGCGGCGGCGCGGAAGCGCATGCTTTCCGCCAAGGCGGAACGCTTCACCGAGTCCGTGATTCGGGAAATGACGCGCCTGGCCCTGCGCCACGGCGCGGTCAACCTCGCGCAAGGTTTTCCTGATTTTCCCGCCCCGGCCGAAATCAAGCAGGCCGCGCAGGACGCCGTCGCCGCGGACATCAATCAGTACGCCATCACCTGGGGCGCCAAGCCGCTGCGCGACGCCATCGCTGAGAAATTCGCGCGCACGCAGGGCATTGCAAGCGACCCGGAGCGCGAGATCACCGTCTGCTGTGGCTCGACCGAGGCGATGATGGCGGCGATGCTGGCCGTCATCAATCCCGGCGACGAAGTGGTGATCTTCGAGCCGTTCTATGAGAACTACGGCCCCGACGCCATTCTGTCGGGCGCCGCACCGCGCTTCGTCAAGCTGCGCCCGCCGGAGTGGAGCTTCGACCGCGACGCGCTGGCCGCGGCCTTCGGCCCCGCCACCAAGGCCATCATCCTAAATACGCCGAACAATCCGACAGGCAAGGTTTTCGAGCGTGCCGAGCTGGAATTCATCCGCGACCTCTGCGTGCGCTGGAACGCCTTCGCCATCACCGATGAAATTTACGAGCACATCCTTTACGACGGCGCGCGGCACATCTCCATCGCCGGCCTCGACGGCATGCGCGAGCGCACCATCACCATCAACGGCATGTCCAAGACCTACAGCGTCACTGGCTGGCGCGTGGGCTGGGCCATCGCCGCGCCGGAAACCACGGCAGCCATTCGTAAGGTGCACGACTTCCTGACCGTGGGCGCCGCCGCGCCATTGCAACACGCTGGTGCCCTCGCTCTGCGCCTGCCCGACAGCTACTACCAGAAGCTTGCGGCGGGCTATGTGGCGCGGCGGGATCGCACCTTGGGAATCCTGGAGCAAGCCGGTTTCCAGTGCTTCAAGCCCGCCGGCGCCTACTACATCATGACCGACGTCTCCGCGTTCGGCTTCCGGGACGACATGGCTTTTGCCCGCTACCTGGTGGAGGAGATCGGCGTGGCCGTGGTGCCGGGTTCGAGCTTCTACGACAACCCCGCCGACGGCAGCCGGCAGGTCCGGTTTACCTTTTGCAAGACCGACCAGACGCTCGATGCCGCCGGAGAGCGCCTGGCCCGGCTGCGTCGGCGGTAGGCGGCTTGGGCCGCGTATGCTAGAATCCGCGGCGCAAGTCATCGGAGAATCCAGGATGCCCTTGGAACTGGAACTGATCCCGCCGCGAACGCGCGTCGAAGCAAACGGGGACGGCCGGAAACTCGACGTCAGCAGCAGCCAGACGCGCACCTTTCTCTGCACGCTTGAGATCACCGATCAGATTGAACAGGAGTCGCTCGACATCTCCATTTGGGGCTCGGCAGACGGCGAGAACTGGGGCAGCAAGCCCATCCTCAAGCTCCCCCAGCGATTCTATCGAGGCGAGACGCGGGCTGTGCTGGACCTCAGCCTGCTACCCGAAGTGAAATTCATCCGGGCCAAGTGGGAGTTGAACCGCTGGGGACGCGTAGCCCCCCTGCCCATGTTCGTGATAGGTCTGCACTTAACCGAGGTAGCAGCGATGCCCCGGCGGATGCCCGCAGAGCGAGTTGGCGCAGAAAAGTAAGTTGTTGAAACTAAAAGCTTTGCGTCCAACTGGCGGCCCATCTCAGCTAAGAAGATGGGGTAGGAAGCGACGGTCGGTTGCCCTGTGGTGGTAGCCTCCTACCCCGCGAGTGGTCTGCCAGTATAGACGGACCAACCCCCTAGAAAGTTTCCTTACTTTGTGAGAATTCTTGGAATTCTCCTGAACGGCCCAAATCGCCCCCCCCCAACACAAGGCTTGGATTTCTCCCGGGGTGCGGGATCAGGGTTTGGTTGGGCCCGCAGCCTCGGTGTTCTGCGCCTTAGCCAGGTTGGTGCGGATTTTCTCTCGCATGTCGCGGGCCTGGGCACTCATGGCCCCGTTCGGCTCAAGCCTCAGATAGCTATCGAGATCATCGAGCAGGGCGGGGTAGGCGCGCTGGCGGATGTGGATATTGGCCAGCAGGAGATGGAGCTGGGCGAAATCGGGTTTGCGCGTGCGAGCTTCCAGGCCGCTTTTCTCGGCAGCCTCCACGCGGTTGAGTCCTACCAGCGCGCGCGCCAGCTGGAAATGGCCCTGCCAGGGGTTGGTGTCCAGTTCGAGGCTACGGCGCGCCACGGGCTCGGCCTCAGCAAACCGCTGCGCGTTGCAGAGCATCGCGGCCAGGTCCACGAGGGCCGGGAAGTAGGTGTTCTCGCCGATCTCGATGGACTTCCGCAGGGCCTGCTCGGCCTCGGCTTGCTGTCCCAGGCGCAGATAGGCCACGCCCATCTCATAGTAGGCCTCGTAGTAAGTGGGAAGCTCAGCCACGGCGCGCTGGAAAAAGGGGAGGCTGCCCTTGAAATCGTTCTTCTCGTAGAGGCGATTGAGGCCCTTCTCCATGGCC
>JACQDH010000212.1 GCA_016201215.1 Acidobacteriota bacterium
ACCACCGGTGACGGCATCAAGATTCACTACCTCGAGGCGGGACACGCGAAGACTGGCGGCCGCCTTCAGGTCGGCGGCACGCCACCACCGGGCGTCGTCACCACAGGCCAGGTGTCGCTCTATGATTTCGGGCAGCAACCCGCGATCCTGTTTGTTCCCGGGTGGACGATGCCGGGATGGATCTGGGAGAAGCAGATCGAACACTTCTCCAAGACGCATCGCGTCGTGGCCATGGACCCGCGCTGCCAGGGCGAATCCTCACAAACCACCGACGGACTCTCCCCCGCCGCGCGCGCGCGGGACATCAAAGCGGTCGTCGATCAACTTCATCTCGCTCCGGTGATCCTTGTCGGATGGTCCATGGGCGTAGGCGAAGTTGCATCCTACGTGGATCAGTTTGGCACCAAAGACATCGCCGGAATCGTTTTCGTGGACGACGTTCCCGGCGCGGATGTCCCAGCGGCGGTCTACAAGGACGTCATGGAGTTCATCAACGGCTTTGTCCAGAACCGCCGCGGCGCCACGGAGCCGTTTGTCCGGTCGTCTTTCAAGAAGCCACAGCCGGAGGACTACTTGAAGCGCGTCGTCGAGGCGTCGCTACGCACGCCGACGAACACAGCGGTCGCGCTGCTGGTCGGCAAGTTCGGCACCGACCTCCGCCCCGCGTTGAAGAAGATCGACAAGCCGACACTGATCGTCGCGGCGAAGAGCGGCTTTTTGAATCTCATCCAGGCCATTCAGCCGCAGATCGCCGGCTCGCGCTTGGAGATCTTCGAGGATGCCGGCCACGCGCTGTTTGTGGACGACGCCGAGCGCTTCGACTCCTTGCTCGACGAATTTCTCCGCAGCCTGAAATGACCAGAACGGGCGCGGCATGCTGCGCTCGTACTACCCTCGCGCGGCATCCTGCGGTATTCTTACCCTGCCTATGCCTGAGAAGAAGATTCGCGTCCTGATTGCCAAGCCCGGCCTGGACGGCCATGACCGCGGCGCGAAGATCATCGCCCGCGCCCTGCGCGACGCCGGCATGGAAGTGATTTACACCGGCCTGCGGCAGACCCCGGAGATGATCGCCTCGGCAGCCGAGCAGGAAGACGTGGACGTCATCGGCCTCTCCATCCTCTCCGGCGCGCACAACACGCTCTGCCCGCAGTTGATGGAACTCCTGCGGCAGAAAGGGATGCAGGACGTCCTCGTGCTGGTCGGCGGCATTATCCCGGAAGCGGACATCCCCGGCCTGAAAAAAGCCGGGATCGCTGCTGTCTTTCTCCCCGGCACCTCCACACAGGACATCGTCAACTTCGTTCGCGAGCGAGTGGCGCAGAAAGCCTGACGCGGCTGTGTCCGACAAAGTCCCTCCGACAATGGACACGGTGCGCACCACCCGCAAGCGCGGCGTCCTCCTCCTGCAACTCGGTAACCCGAGCGGGTTTCCCCGCCTGAGTCGCATCGTCCTCGCCGAGATTTTCAGCCAATTCACGTCCGCCGCCACCGCGCCGGACATCCACGCGGTGGTCCTCACCGGGACACCCAGGTGTTTTGCTGCCGGCGCGGAGCTCAGTCAAGTTGGCGCCCTGCGGGCGCTCGAAGCATTGCGCTTTTCTGCTCTGGGTCAGAACCTCATGGATAAGATCGAGCAAAGCCCGAAGCCGGTCGTGGCCGCGATTCGCGGTTACTGCTTGGGCGGCGGGCTGGATCTGGCGCTGGCGTGCCATCTCCGCGTGGCCTCCACCAACGCGGTCTTTGGGCATCCCGGCGCCGGGTTGGGGATTATCACCGGATGGGGCGGCACACAGCGCCTGCCTGGCGTTCTGTTTCCCGGAGCCCGCGCGCGGGCCCTGGAAATGTTGTCCACTGCGCGCACCGTCACCGCCACCGACGCCTATGCCTATGGCTTGGTCAACCGCGTGGTCCCGCCGCAGAAGGTTCTAGCCGTGGCGCTCGCCCTGGCACACGCCGCCCGGGAGATGCCCTGAAAGACGCCGCAACAACTCCCCCGCCGCGCCGGAGCGCGTAGCGCCGGCATCTTGCCGGCGTTTTTCCACCTCGCTCCGACCGGTCGGGGCGCTACAGACCCCACCCGTGGGACGCCGCGACCCTACGTCCACTCGCGAGCAAATTTCACGCGCGTGTACGCGACGCCGAAGCTTTGGCGCTCGACGTTGCGCTGCGACGTGCTGCTCGGTTGCGTGATGGTCACGGCGAGGTCGCATCCCGCGGCCTCGGCCACTGCCAGCCGCTTCTGCAGCAGTGCCGTCTGCACACCGCGGTTGCGGAAAGCCGGCAACGTGCTCGCGCCGAACATTCCGGCGATGCCATCTCGAATCGAAAGGGCCGCCCCGCCCGCGGGCTCGTCGTCAATCCGCGCCAGAAAGCACGTCGCCCCGGGGTTGCAGGAGAAAAGCTCAATGGCCTCTAGGATTTCCGGCGTGACCGGAAACTGCGCGGCAAAGCCTTGAGCCACCGTGCGCCCCCAAAGTGCGGCGTCCGGCTCACCGACCTGTTCCACGTGAATGCTTGGCGGCGCCGGAGGCCACGACTCATTGGGGTCCAGCCGGCGGATCAGCACGTTGGAAAACTCCGTCACGCGGTAGCCGCGCCGGCCGAACAGCTCGACCAGCGACGTGTCCGCCAGCGGGCACAGCTCAACGCGCACAGCATCCCCGCGGCTGCGATAGAACTCTTCCAGGCGTTCGACCTCGGCTTCGGTGACCGGACCGTTGAGCCCGAGCCCAACCGCCTGTGTGACCGGCGAGTTGACTCCGGCAAAAACCGCATAGCCTCCGGCTACCGCTTCTACCGCGGCGCGGCTTTCCGGCCGCCGCTGCGCGAGGGTCCGGGCGCATCCCGCCGCCCCCTCCGCCTCTGCGGTTTCCAGTCGCCGCGCCAGAGGTACATCTACAAATCTCATTGGAAACTCCTCTCTCCTCGACCGGGATCTGCCGGCCTCCTTCCGATCGCCGGCCATCCCGTTTGTCGGCGACGCATCGCCCTGTCGGGCGAGCTCGGCGCCAAGAGATTGCACACCTGCCCTCGAATGTTTCCCAGATTTTCGCATGCAAACTGGGCATGAGGTTGCGCTGGAGAAGCTTCCTCAGAAGCTGCTGATTCAGGCAGCGAAACAGCGGGCGAAGGCGAGCCTCTCCCTCAGACTGGCAAGGTCAAGCATAGGCTCAGGCGCCTCCGTGGTGAAGATTCCATGCGCTTGCGCGCTCAAAACCGTACTACTTTCGGCTCACGCCGTCAAACACTGCCGTCCTATACGCCACCGGTCAAAACGTAGGAAATGAGCTCTGGCAACAACCAAAGAAACTCGGAGATGAGTTCGGGCGCAAACTCGACGAGCAGCGGTTCGGCGTCGAAGAGATTGCGCCCGATGATCTTGCTGCCGCGATGCCCGGACATCGCGCTTGTCCCCGGCCCATTTCTACGCAGGGGCTACTGTTTGGTTACGTTCCCCTCGGCGTCGCGAATCTCCAGGGCACCCAGGTTCAGCTTGGCCAGCTCCGGCTCGATCTTGGCGCGATCACCCACAGCCACGACGATCATTTTCTCCGGCACCAGGTACTTCTTCGCCACACCCTGCACGTCCTCGCCCGCCACGGCCGACAGCCGCCCGGGAAGTTTCGCGTAGTAGTCGAGCCCCAGATCGTAGAGATACGCGTTGGAAAAGTCTCCGGCCGCACCGGCGCTGGTCTCGAAATCACCCGGCAGCGACCGGACCAGGGAGTCCTTTGCCAGGCTGAGCTCGTCGGGGGTCAACCGTGTGTCGGCCATCCGGCGAATCTCCTTGAAAATCTCCGCAACCGCGGGTGCCGTCACGTCGGTGCGAATCCCGCCCCCCGCGAAGAACGGCCCCGCTGAGCGCCGGTACACGAAGGCGGAGCCCGCACCATAGGTGTAACCGTGCTGTTCGCGCAGGTTCAGGTTGATGCGGCTGGAGAACAGGCCCCCGAGCGAAGTGTTCATCACCTCCAGCGCCGCGTAGTCGGGCGTCGAACGCGCTATGCCGACCATCGCCACGCGCACTTGCGTCTGCGGCGCCCCCGGTTTGTCCACGAGGACTACGCGCGCTGCGGTGGTGGCCGGCGCGCCCAGCGCGGGACGCGCCGGCGTGCCCTTCTGCCAGCCGCCGAACTGTTTTTCCGCCAGCGCCTGGAGTTCCTGGAAGCTGATATTGCCCGCGACCACTAGCGCGGCGTTGTTGGGCACGAAGTTCTGTTTCCAGAAGGCCACCATGTCGTCGCGCGCGGCATCCTTGATGGCTGCCTCAGTGCCGATCTCCGGGTAACCATACGGGTGCTGCCGCCCGTAGAGCGCGGCGGCGGTCACCTGCCCAACGACGACCGCGGGATTCTCTCGCCTCTGCACCAGCGTGCCCAGACGGCTGGCGCGCTGGCGCTCGATCTCCGCTTGCGGAAAACTCGGGTGCAGGACCACATCGGCGAGCAGCGCCAGCGCGCCGCGAAAATTCTTCTTCAACGAGTGCACCGAGACTTGCGAAGCGTCCATCGTCGAGTTCGTGTGGAGCGTGGCGCCCAGTTGCGCGGCCTCATCAGCAATCTGGAGCGCGCTGCGCGTCGTGGTGCCCTGGTCGAGCATCCTCACGGTGAAATTGGCCAGGCCGGGCTTGTCGAGCGGATTGGAGTCGCTCCCCGTGCGCACCACGAGGTTCGCAGCCACAATCGGCAGCCCGGGACGCTCGCTGTAGATCACCGTCAAGCCGTTCGACACTTGGAAGGACTTGGGCACCGGCAGATGGAGCGGCCTTGCCGGGCCGGGCTGGGGAGGCTCGGCGCGCCAGGGCTCATCGGCGTTCACCGATTCGGCGCCCTGGCCGGCGGGAACTTTCTCTGCTTGCGGCGTGGGCACCTCAGAACCCAGCTCCTGCTCGCCCGGAACGCCATAAACCACCACGCCTGAGTTTGACTTCAACTGCTGCCGCGCGAAGTCGCGGACCGACGCCGGGGTCGCTCGGCGATAGCGGCTGATGTCCTCCGCCAGATAGTCGGGATTGCCGAGGTAGTGGTTGTACCGGTTCAGGCGGTCGGCGACGCCGCCGAATCCGCCCAGCATCTCCAGGCGCCGAATGATGTCGGTTTCGATCGTGTTTCGCGCGCGTTCCAACTCTTTCTCGTCCGGACCGTCCTTCCCGAAGCGGGCCAGCTCTTCCTCGATGGCTTTCTCGATCTCTTCGGCGGTGTGCCCCGGCCGGGCGGTGACCTGCACCTCGAAGACCGACCCCAGGATCAGCGACTGCTGCTGCGCCGTCACGTCCTGAGCGATCTGCTTGTCGTACACCAGTTTCTTATAAAGGCGGCTGGATTTCCCGCCACCCAGGATCTGCGCCGCCAGATCCGCGTCGGCGTCCCCGGGCCTATAGATGGGCGAGGTAAGCCAGGCCATGTACACGCGCGGCAGCTCGACGCGATCCTTCACCACGGCACGCCGCTCAGCGGTGATCGGCGGGGTCGTGGCACTGATCTTGGGCCTGTCCGCCCCGCGCCTGAGCGGGCCAAAGTATTTCTCCACCAGCTTTCTTGCGGTGGCCTTGTCGAAGTCGCCCACAATCGCCAGGCTCGCGTTGTTTGGCGCATAGTAGAGTTTGAAGAATTTCTTCACGTCCTCGAGCCTGGCGGCCTGGATGTCGGCGTGGGAACCGATCACGTTGGCGTAGTAAGGATGCGTCCTGGGAAAAAGCCTGTGGAATAGCTCTTGCTCGACCACCCCGTAGGGCTCGTTCTCCACGCCCTGGCGGCGCTCGTTGCGCACCACGTCCTGCTGCGTCGAGAGGTTGGTCTGGTCGAGCTTGTCGAGCAGGTAGCCCATGCGGTCGGACTCGAGCCACAGGGCCAGCTCCAACTGGTTCGCGGGCAGCGTCTCGAAGTAGTTCGTGCGGTCGAAGTCGGTCGTGCCGTTGATGTCGCTGGCGCCCGCGCCCTCGAGCCGCCGGAAATGCTCGTTGGCCAGTACATGCTTCGAGCCCTGGAACATCATGTGCTCGAACAGGTGCGCGAAGCCCGTGCGCCCGGGCTCCTCGTTGGCCGGACCGACGTGATACCACAGGTTCACCGCCACCAGCGGCAGCCGGTGGTCTTCCGACACGATAACCTCCAGGCCGTTGGCCAGCTTGTACTTCTCAAATTCAATCTTGGGGATATCCGCGGCGACAGGCTTCGGCGCCTGCGCCACCGCACCGGTCGAGAGCACCGCCAGAACCAGCGCGAGAACCAGCCAGACCCGGAAACGAGTCATTCCATTTCTCCTCGAAGTGTCATGATGACAGCCAGACAGAATGCCCTCTGGGCGCGCGTATGTCCAGCGAGCCCCGTCACACATACGCACCGCCGCCG
>JACQDH010000213.1 GCA_016201215.1 Acidobacteriota bacterium
GGCTGCTTCCTCCTCGCCGCCGAAGGAATGCACACGTGAGGTCGCACATGGCCCGGAGCACACCCCAACCCTCTTTCAACAGAAACGCTGGACACTGCCGGTTTTTGTTGCAGCTTCCGACCTGCTGGGGCGTGTGCTAACATCGCAGTGTGGCCAGTGCCCGCCGGAGCTCTTGGATGCCGACCGCCACGATGAAGGCCCTCCGCAAGATGCGTCCCGAACAAGGCGCGCAGCTCGAGGCCGTAGCCATCCCCAACATCGGGCCTGCCGATGTACTGGTGCGCGTCCGGGCCGCCTCGATTTGCGGCACCGACCTGCACATCTACGCGTGGGACAAGTGGTCGGCCTCGCGCATCAAGCCGCCGATGACCTTCGGCCACGAATTCTGCGGCACGGTCGAGCGCGTCGGCGAGGCAGTGGAAGGCGTGGCCCCGGGCGATTTCGTCAGCGCGGAGATGCATGTCAACTGCGGCCACTGCCACCAGTGCCGCAACGGCCAGCCGCACGTCTGCCAGAACCTGAAAATCATCGGCATTGATCAGGACGGCTGCTTCGCCGAGTTCGTGTGCATTCCCGGTCGCAACATCTGGAAGATTGACCCCGCCATCCACGAGCACTACGCCGCAGTACTGGACCCGCTGGGCAATGCGGTGCATACCGTACTGGCCGGCCCCATCGCCGGGCAGACGGTCGCGGTGACGGGCTGCGGTCCGATCGGACTGATGGCCATTGCCGTGGCGAAAGCCTGTGGCTGCGCGGGGCTGTTTGCCACCGAGGTGAACCCGCACCGTCGGGCGCTGGCGCTGAAGATGGGCGCGGACGAGGCACTCGATCCTCTGGCGACCGACGTGGTCGGGCGGGTGCGCGCAGCCACCGGCGGTACCGGTGTGGACGTGCTGCTGGAGATGAGCGGCCACCCGGATGCGATTCACCAGGGTTTCCAGATGCTTCGCGCGGGCGGCCGCGCCTCGCTGCTCGGCGTGTCCTCGCAGCCGGTGACGTTTGACCTGGTCGCCGACATCATCTTCAAGGGCGCCACCGTGCAGGGCATCTATGGCCGCAAAATGTTTGAGACTTGGGTGCAAATGACTGCGCTGCTCAAGGCCGGGCGGCTGAATCTCGAGCCGCTGTTTTCCGAGCGCCTGGGGCTCGACCGCTTCACCGACGCGTTTTCGATGTTACAGGGCGGCCAGGCAGGGAAGATCCTCTTCTATCCGAACGGTGTCCAGCGCTGAACGCGCGCCGTGCTTCGCCGGCAACCATGGCCAGTGCTGTCATCCTGGAAAAGTTCTGTCATCCCGAGCGAAGCGAGGGATCTTTCAGCGGGATTCCTCGCGGAGTTTATCCTGAGCCCTTCGCTTGCGCTCAGGACAAGCTTCGTGGAGGGCTCGCCATGACCGGCGCGTTCTTAGATTCCTTGCATGATGTGGGGAGGAAGCATGACCACGGCCACGCGTAATCCGCTCTCTTACCTTCACAACCAGATCGAAGACTTGAAGGCCAAGGGCCTCCACTTCCGCCTGCGCGTGCTCGAAACCGAGCAGAGGCCGGTGGCCAGCTTCGACGGCAAAGAGGTGATCAATCTCAGCTCGAACAACTACCTGGGCCTGACCACGCACCGCGGCCTGCGCAAGGCGGCGCTGGAAGCCATCCGCAAGTGGGGTGTAGGTTCGGGCGCGGTGCGCACCATCGCCGGCACGATGCAGATCCACATGGAGCTCGAAGAGCAGATCGCGCGCTTCAAGAACACCGAAGCGTGCGTCGTCTTCCAGTCCGGCTTCACCGCCAACGCGGGCACGGTGGCCGCCATCCTGGGCAAGGACGACCTGATCATCTCCGATGAGCTGAACCACGCCTCCATCATCGACGGCTGCCGGCTCTCCAAGGCCACGATAAGAATCTTCAAGCACAAAGACGTTGCCGATGGCGAGCGCATTTGCAAGGAGACCGAAAACTGGGCCGGTCGCAAGCTGCTGATCACCGACGGCGTGTTTTCTATGGATGGCGACATCGCGCCGCTGCCGCAGCTCTGCGACCTGGCCGAGAAGTACAACTGCATCATGATGGTGGACGACGCGCACGCCTCGGGCGTGCTCGGCCGCGGGGGTCGCGGCACCGTGGACCATCTCGGCTGCCACGGCCGCGTGGACATCCAGGTCGGCACGCTCAGCAAGGCCATTGGCGCGATGGGCGGCTACGTCTGCGGCTCGCGCGAGTTGATCGATTGGCTCTACCATCGCGGGCGGCCGTTCCTCTTCTCCACCTCGCACCCGCCCTCGATCACCGCCACCTGCCAGGCCGCCTTTGCCCTGCTCGATTCGCCCGAGGGCGAGCGGCTCATCAAGAAGCTCTGGGCCAACACCAAGTTCTTCAAGCGGCGGCTAAAACAACTCGGCTTCAGCACCGGTGCTAGCGAGACGCCCATCACGCCGATCCACGTGGGCGAGGCTGCTAAAGCGTTCGAATTCTCCCGGCGACTGTTTGAGGCCGGCGTCTATGCCCCGGCGGTGGGCTACCCTACGGTCGCGGAAGGCAAGGCGCGCCTCCGCGCCATCGTGACTGCCACGCACAAACGCGCGGAGCTGGAGTGTGCGGCCCAGATCCTGGCCGAGGTGGGGAAGAGCCTAGGCATCGTCTAGAGGGGCCTTTATGGCCTTACAGGGCGCCTTGGGAGCGTCTTTGGGAGTCCGCCCTATCAGAAGAGGCCAACCGGGGAGGGTACTCCCGGTAGTTTCTCCTCACTTCGTCACCTCTTGCTCCTAGCTGTTCCCCCGTCCTGGTGCCCCCACCTGACTATTCTGCTCAAAACAAATGCATTAAGGCCTTGGCGCGGTGCTTGCTCCTTTGGAAGAGCGTCCAGAGTAAGGGATAGCAGACTGCGCTCACTTGTACGCGCCCACAAATGGCCCTGCCTATTCAGGAGAGCGGTCGCCGAGGGGCCAATTTCACCGCGCTGGGTCGGGACGGGATGCCGCGTTGTCCGCCAACAGGCCGGTTTCTTAGCCGATCGGAGTCGGCCAGTGCGAAAGCGGTGACGCCCGGATCGTCGAGGCGGCTTTGGACACGGATACGAGCACCGGGATGGTTCCACGAGTCCGTGACCAACGGGTTTATCCGTTGGACTTCTTGGCGGCGAGAGCATAGCCTGTGAGATGCGAGCCTGTATTGCCCTCAGGGGTCGTAGAGGCCTCTCGTGGGGTCCGAACCAAGCTCAGGAATCTGACAAGAAAAAGAAACTGCGCTCGGCAACCTCGTTTCGCTGCGCGGGCCGCTCTTCAAGACGTCCCCGAATCCGACCCTTGCCGCAAGCAAGGTGCGCAAGCGTTCCTAACCCAATCTGCTGCACGCAAAAACCTCGGGCCGGGGCGGAGTAGTTGCCTCGGCCCGAATCTTTTTCATCGGTGATTGGTTGCAACCCTTCACGGCTGCCCGCGCTCTCCGATTCGTTTTCGTGCGCGGAATCGCGGCGGCCTGAGATTCGAGTAAGCCCCGCAAATTTTTCCACCCACGAGCGTGAAAATGCGTTAGCCTGATTGGGCGCGGGGTCCCTTTTTTCGGCGGCAACCCTTGGCCGAGGAGTTGTATCCCATAGGCGGTCGCGTCGAAATTGTCTCAGGGGGAGCGTGGGAAATGTGCGGGTCTCGCCTGCTAACCTCTCTTTTCTTGCTGAGTCTTGCCTGGATCGCCGGGTGCAGCGGCGGGGGTCAATTCCAGACGCCGCCGCCTCCGCCGCCGGGGTCAGCCCCGGTCAGCCTGACGATGACCGATACGCCGCCGGTGGGCGTGACCGTGCTGTCGTTTCAGATTCCCGTGACGGGAGCAGTGCTCAATCCGGGCAGCGTCTCGCTCGTCAACACGCCCACGACGATTGATTTCAAGCGCCTGGAGACCGAGAACGCATACCTGAGCACAACGAACGTCCCCGCGGGCACCTACAGCGGCCTGACTCTCAGCCTGGGCAATCCGATCCTGACCTTCAAGAACGACACCGGCGCAGCCATCGCAGCTTGCCCGAACACGCAGGTCTGCCAGGTCACGCCCTCGCCGCCCGTTCTGACCAACCTGATCCTGACCCCCGCGCCGCTTTTCCCGTTCACCGTCAGCCCCGACACGCCAGCGGGATTCCAGGTGGACATCAACATCAACAACGTCCTGACCACCACGATGTCACTGGACTTTACCGCGCCGGGAGCGGTGACGCTCACCGCGCTGCCCTCGGTGCCGCCTACGGGGCAATTCACGGCGATTGAAGACCTGATCGGCCAAGTCACCGCCAAGGACGCCGTCAACAGCCAGTTCACCCTGCAGACTTCTCTGGGGCCGCTGGTGGTCAAGGTAGACAGCAACACTCTCTTTCAAGACTTCCTCGATGGCGGGTGCTCTTCGGCGAATTTCGCGTGCGTGCTGGTGGACCAGATTGTCGGAGTCGATGCCGTGTTGCTGGGCAGCGGGACGCTGCGGGCCAAGCGGGTCGAACTGAAGGATAGCAACGTCAGCGAGCCCGAAGTCGAAGGCGTGATCTTCGCGGTGGATAGCGGCTCGCAATTCCGCATGGTGGTCAGCGAGGTGGTCCCGGGCGTCAGCGGGCTCAGCGTGGGCATCGTAGCCACCGTCGTCGTCAGTCCCACCACCAGCTTCAACATCGACAACGAGGGTCAGAACACCGGCAGCTTCGCCTTCAACTCCTCGAACGACCTACTGGTGGGCCAGGAGGTCCAGGTGAAGCGGCTCTCCACCTCTTTGGGCACGACGCTCAATGCGGGCCGGGTGCGCCTGCGCGCGTCGCGATTTACCCCGAAAATCGCCTCCATCAATGCGCCGATCCTGACCTTCACGGTCAACACTCTCCCAGCACTGTTCACCGTCGCGGGGATCGCCACCGTCACGGTGCAGACCTCGGCGCAAACCCAGTTTGCCGGAAACGCCAGCAGCTTTAGCCAACTTGCCGTGGGCAACACGGTTTCGCTCCGCGGCCAGCTTTTCCGCAACGGGGCGAATCCGCCCGTGCTGGTGACGAGCAAAGTCCTCAAGCGCTGAGCACGTTCGTGGCGCCCGCGTCGCCTGCTAAGAAATTCGGGCCGGGGCAATTAGACTGCCCCGGCCCTTTGGGTTCGGGATTAACTAGAGCGCTGGCGCCTGCGCGGGAGCCATCGCCTGCTGGCGCGCACCCCGGTAAATGGCCAGGGTCAAGGCCCCCAGCCCCCAGAGAAGGACCGCGAGCCAGACGAACCAGCCAAGGAACGGGATCACTCCAAGCACGCGAATCACAAGCAATCCCAGCGCTAAGCGAGCAATGACTTCGCCGGTTCCCGCGGAGGGGCCAAGCAATTGCTCGCCGAGCCAGGTCCCGACGAACACTTGTGAAGCGTAGAGGGCGGGCGCAAAAAGCATCAAGACAACGAGCCCTCCGGCCAGCCCGATGACAAGCAGAAGCACCGAAACACACGCCAGAATTAGCGCGCTAACCGCGGCGATGCTGCCCACGGCGAACGACATCCCGTAGCGACGGCTGGATCGCACCACGTCGGCGAAAAATCCCGGAACCAGCGAGGCAATCAGCACCCCAAAGAGGAATGCAACACCCCATCGCAGGGCCAGCCCGATATAGAAGCGAGGCTTGGTGTAATCCGGGCGATGGCTGACGATCTTGACCTCGAGCGGGCTGGCGAGCTTGGCCTGGGGCGACACCTCGGGCTGGCGCGCTCCCTGGTAAGTGGCCTTGCCGGCGATCTCCGCGCTCGGGCCGATCGTTAGGCGGTCGCTCGCCACCCGCGCGTTTCCGCCAATGAATCCGTTCAGCACGCTCTTGCCGATAAAGCCGAGCAGATCGCGGTTCATTCGGCCATCGAGCGAGGCGTCGCCCGCGAACAATATCATCCCGCCGCCCGCCCGCGACTTGGAATCAAACTCGACGCTTCCCGCGAAGGCGGTCACGTTTTTCGCCACCGGGCCCGTGAGCGTGAGCATATTGGCGAAAGCGCGTACATTACCATCCACCTGGCCGTTAATGCGCACCATCTGCGAAAAGCTGATCACATCGCCGGTAATATGCCCGTTGATGGTCAGGCTTTGGCAGAAGACGATCAGGTCGCCGTCCACGGTGCCGTCAATGCGTGCCGTGCCCGCGGCCACGATTAAATCGTTGTGGACCGTTTGCCCGACGGGCAGCGTGTAGACGTGCACGTGTTTGGTCTCCGCTGCGCCTGCTGACGGCGGCAGAGCGAGCGCCGCCAGGAACGTACCCAGCACCTCTTCTTCCACCAGCGCCTGCGTGAGCAGGCGGGATTCGCGCTCGAGCGCGCGCAGCAGTGCGCGGCATTCCGCGCAGCTCTCAGCGTGCGCCGAAAGTTCCAGCGCCCGCGGGCGCTCCAATTGCCCCTCGAGATAGAGCAGGCAGGTCATTTCATCGAAGTGGGTCATGGGCTCCCTCCTGCGGCGCGTCCCGCAGCGCCGCGCTGGCCCAGCGCTTCGCGCAACTGATGGCGAGCGCGCAGCAGCACCACGCCGACAAAGGCGCGGCGCACGCCCAGAGAGTCAGCAATTTCGTCGTAACTCATGTCCGCGTGGTAGCGCAGCACCAGCGCCATGCGCGCCCGCGCGGGCAGGCTGGCCAGCGCCCGGCGCACTTCCTGGCTGGTGCGCTGCTCGACCAGACGCTCGAGCTGGCTGGGATCGGGATGCTCGAGCGGCAGGTCTTCCACGTCGCTGGTTTCGAGGTCCTGCCGGATGCGCCGCCGGCGCAGGATGTCCCAGCAGTGGTTGGTGGCCACCTTGTAGAGCCAGGCACTGAACGGCCGGCTGGGGTCGTACTGGTCGAGCCTTGCCCGCACCTTCAAGAAAATCTCCATGGTGGCGTCCTCGGCGTCTTCGCGCGAGGGCAATGCCCGGCGGCAGAAGCGGAAGATGGCCGCGGCGTACTGGCGGTAGAGCTCTCCCCAGGCGTCGGAATTCCCACTCCGGGCCCGGGAGATCGCGTCGGAGATCTCGGCGGCGCTCATCCCTTCCGGCCGTTTCCGTGCATCCACCATGTGATACGCACCGCCTAGGAAAGAACTTACACCCAAATTAATGGGAGGCAGAGACAAAGCATTCCTGCCCTCGCTGTGGTTTCGCCTGGATGAAACTTCGCCTTGCCAAAGCAGGGTCCCTTTGGGGGAAAACACTTTAGCAGGGTTGGCTTCGGGAGGGGAGCAGGATTGGATAGAGAGAGGCCGACCCTCGTGGGCCGGCCTCTCTCTATAGGTTCTACTCGATGCGTTTTAGAACATCACTTTCAGTGCGAGCTGGATGCCGCGCGGCCCCCCACCGCCCAGGAAGGGATACCCGATGCCCACGTCTCCAGTCGTCGAAAGTGCAAGGCTGCCGATGCTGCGGCCGCTTGCACTGATTCCATTCTGCGCTGCATCTGCGATGAAAAGCGGCAGGTATGGGTTGGAGAAGTTGGGATGGTTGGGCAAATTGTAAAACTCGACGAAGTTAGGTCGAGAAACTGGTTGGGGTCGCCACGGTTGTACCGGATGGGACCGGGCACGTCGGGCCGCCCGAAGAACTCTCCGCTGCCGTCGTAGTCACCTTGAAAATTGTAGTTGAGGTGAAAGGGCTGACCTGATTGGAGCGTGAGCACGCCGTTGACACCCCAGCCATCGGTTAACCTCGACCAACTCCCCTTTCTCTTCGGGAACTCATAAATAAAGTTCCACACCAGCCGCTGCCGGACGTCAAAGTTTGAGTTGCCCTTCTCCAGATTCGGACGAAGGCTGTCGTTCGGCTGGGCCGCATTGGGCACGAAGTCTTCGCCGTCGCTGGCGTCATCAATGGAATGCGACCAGACATAGTTTAGGGTCGAGTCGAGCCCGTGCCACCCGCGCATGCGGAAGCTCACCTGCAATGCCTGGTAATTCGAGTTGGCTGAGGATTCCTGCTGGTTGATGTAGAAGAATGCAGTGTTGGGCCGAGGTACGCCGCCGCTAGAGCTGCAGTCGCAGGCGAGGTCTGCGGCCCTGATGGCTGCTTGGCTCGGCTGATTGATGTCGCGGAAGCGAAAGAGCTTATGTCCATTCGAGCCCACGTAGCCGACTTGCAGCATAGCGTGGCCCCCGATCTGCTGCTGGATGTTCAAGTTGTAGTTTTGCATGTAAGGCGTGCGGATATTCCGGTCCACGGCGAATAGATCACCATTGTTTGCGAACCCGCCGAAAACAGGCGCCGTCGTGGCTAGAGGACCTGCGTTGGCGCTGCCGGATGTGATGATGAAGGCGGCAGCGCCTGTGGGATTGTAGGCCGGCCCCGGGTCGAACCCGCTGTTAAACGGCAGGTGGCCCATAAAGAAATCCTGGGAGAAGGCGTCGTAGAACAGGCCATAGCCGGCCCGAATCACCGTGCGGCCCTTCCCTGTCACGTCCCAGGCCACGCTCACGCGGGGAGCAAAGTTGTTGTAGTCCGGCTCGTAGAGCTCGTTCACCGGCCGCAGCCCGTTCGTGAAATCGAAGTTGCTGAACAGGTTGCGCTTCTCGTGCACGACACCGTAGTAGTCCCAGCGCGCACCGAGGTTGAGTGTAAGTCGCCGCGTCCACCGGATGCTATCCTGTAGGTAGAACCCATGATTGTTCTCGAAGGTGTTACGGTTGGAATTCCCCTTTGCCTGGCTGCCCCCACCTGGGTTGCCAGCAAGGAAATCGGAAAGCGAGTCGAAGCTCAGCTTGCCGCGAAAGTTGGTGTCGAGGACTTGCGCGATTGAAGTCCGCCGAAACTCATAGCCAAACTTCACATCGTGGCGGCCAAACTTCCAGGAAAAGTTGTCGATGAAGTGCCAGTTCGTATCCACGCGGTTGCGCGGTGTGGTTTTGCTGGCGCCAAGTTGTGCAAACCCGCTTACAGCAATTACCGGCAGCCCGAAGTCCCTGGATCCGACTCCAGTGTTCAGCCCGATGGAGTTGGGATCGAAGTTCTGGTCCTCAGGAAAGAATCCTTCAGCGAAGCGGTTCCAGCCGAATCGCGCTTCGTTCACTTTAGTGGGCGAGATCAGGGACACATACGAGATGGACACGAGTTGGACGCGCGTCGGCGTAAAGGTGTTGAATCCGGGAAGGATTCCTCCGCCGACGAGAGCCAGAGGAAAACTCTGATCACTGTCCCCAAAGTAATAGCGGCCGGTTAGCAGATGATCCCGGCTGAAGTTATGGTCGATCTTGGCGATGACGCTATCCACGCGGTTCCGGAAAGGAGTACTCGTCGCGAGGTTTGGACCCTCGGGACATCCTGCGTCACGGGCAGCAGAGGCTGGCTGGATATTCCTATTCGGGGCGGGCCAGGGATTGCGTGTCAGCAGCCCAGCAATCACCGGATTGCTTGCCCCACCGTCGAAAGCAATCTGTGCGGGGGTGGGTACGCACGCCAGGCTGGCCTGAGCTCCCGATTCGCGCAAGCCCTCATAGTCGGCGAAGAAGAACGTCTTATCGCGAATGATTGGTCCGCCAAAAAAACCACCGAATTGATTGTTGTGAAACGGGTTCTGAGGTTGCGTCTTGTCATTGAAAAAGTTGCGCGCGTCGAGCGCGTTGTTGCGGAAGTACTCAAACGCGGTGCCGTGGAAATCGTTCGTGCCGCTCTTGGTGACGATATTGATGACCGCACCGGCGTTGCGTCCGTACTCGGCCTCGTAGTTGGAGAGCACTCGGAGTTCTGCAACAGCCTCCACGGGCAGAATCGTGGCGGGCGTCCCGAACACCCCGGCCTCGTTGATGGCCGGGTCATTGCGGTAGCCGTCGTTCATGTCCGTGCCGTCGAGCAGGAAATTGTTGGAGCGACCGCGAGCACCATTCATGGAGAAGACGCCGAATGAACCCGGTGAATCGGTGATCTGGTCCGGAGAGCCGGTAATGCCCGGCACCATGTAGATCAGCTTCTGATAGTCACGGCCATTGACTGGCAGATTGAGCGCCTGGGACGCTTCAATAGTTCCACCCATTAAATTGGTTGTGGTTTCGACCAGCGGCAATGTCTCCGCCGACACTTCAATCCGTTGCGCCACGTCACCCGGTTGCAGGGTGACATCGACGCGCCGCTCGCCAGCCACGTCCACACGCACCCCCGTCGTGACCACGGTCCGGAAGTTGGCCTTCTCCACGGTCACGGTGTAGTTCCCGATAGGAAGTTCAGGTACGGCATAGCTGCCATCGTCGGTGGTTTGCGCTTCGCGCGTCAGGCCCGTATCCGCGTTGCGAACGATGACCTTGGCACCGGGTACCACGCCGCCGCTTTTATCGGTGACCGTGCCGAGAATCGTCCCGCGGAAGGTTTGCGCGTTTCCGGGGAGACAAACGAGCGCCATCAACACCAGCAGCACGGACACCCGTGCGGCCCACACGTGTATCGCTCGAGCCGACGTGTTCATCGTGGTCTCCTTTTCGATGACAGGACAAGAATGGTCGCAGGAGGTGCGGGCCGAACGTTCCACGAGCGCTCCGCATCCCCTCGGGCGTAGCACCCCATGGCTTTTCCTCAGACTCCGTGTACATATATGCGAATCCCCGGCCGGCGTCAAGCAAGGGCTCCCGAATTGCCTGACGCCTTTGAGCCGGCCTCAGTCGAGAGGGCTTGGCCTTGCTTAGGGGCCTAGGATGGGCTTTGGCATTGGGCGCCGCACTTCTTCTTGGACAGGCGCCTGAGGTACAGTGTTAGGTTTGCCCAGGATGGATCAGTCGCAATGAGTGAGAAACTGCCATCGGTGGTGATTGTCGGGCGGCCCAACGTGGGCAAGTCCACGCTGTGCAACCGCCTGACCGGCAGCCGGCGCTCGATCGTCACCAACGAGCCCGGCATCACGCGGGACCGCATCCATGGCACCGCTACTTGGGAGGGCCGCACCTTCGAGGTGGTGGACACCGGCGGCTTGCTGCCGGACGACAAGGCGGAGATCCCGCGGGAAATCCTCCGCCAGGCGCAGGTAGCCATCGCTGCCGCCGACCAACTCGTGCTGGTGGTGGACGCCCGCGCCGGGATGACGCCCCTCGACGCCGACCTCGCCCGGCTGCTCCGCAGGACGGGCAAGCGGCTTGCCATCGCCGCGAACAAAGTGGACACGCCGGCGCAGAGCGCGCTGGCCGCGCCGTTTTACGAGCTGGCCAACGACGTCTATCCCCTGTCCGCCGAACATGGCTTCGGAATCGAAGAGTTGCTCGACGCCGTGACGCGCGAATTTCCTTCTGCGGAAGCTGCGGGCGAGGAAGCCGCGGCGGCCGAAGGCGTGGTCCAGGTGGCCATCATCGGTCGGCCCAACGTGGGCAAATCCACGCTGCTGAACCGGCTGGTGGGCGCCGAACGCGCGATTGTTGCGCGCGAGCCGGGCACAACGCGCGATTCCGTGGACACCTTTCTGCATCGCGGGGAGAAAGCCTATCGCTTCATTGATACGGCCGGCATCCGCCGGAAAGGCAAGACGAAACTCGTCGCCGAAAAGCTGAGCGTGATCATGGCGCGCAAGAGCCTGGAACGCGCCGACGTGACCCTGCTGGTGGCGGACGCCGAGCAGGGCGTCACTGCGGGCGACGCCACCATCGCCGGCTACGCCGAGCAATCGGGTCGCTCGGTGATCATCGTGATGAACAAATGGGACCTGGCGCTCGAGGCAGCCAGGAAAGAGGCGGAGCGCGAAGCGATGCGCAGTGCACCTCTGCGTCGCCGCGGCACCAGGGCGGGGAAGTCTGCGCCCGGCAAGGAGACGAGCGCGAAAGTGGATCCGGGCCGATTGCTCGCGGACTATGAGCGCATCGTGCGTGCGCGGTTCAAGTTCCTCGACTATGCCCCCGTCATTTTTCTCTCCGCATTCACCGGCGAGCGCGTCAACAATCTCTACGCGTTGATTGACCGCGTGGCCGCCGCGCGCCGGCAGCGCATCCCCACGGGCGAGCTGAACCGCTGGCTCGCCGCAGTGGACCTCGAGCGCGGCACCTCGCCCGCCGCCCGCAGAATCAAGATCTTCTACATCACCCAGGCGTCCACTTCGCCGCCCACCTTCATTCTGTTCACCAACCAGACCCAGCGGCTGCACTTCAGTTACGAGCGCTTCCTCGAAAATCAGCTCCGCGCTCGCTTCGATTTCACCGGCACGCCGATTCGCTTCCTCCAGCGCCTGAAAGAGAAGCGCAGCCCGGGGCGCCGCTAGGGGGCCGGAGACGCCACTGGCACGCGGCCACGCCCCGGGTTTATGATGCCTCCGCCTGGCCTTCCGGGAAGGAATCCGGCGATGCCCGCGCGGGCACGTTGACACCCGGAGAAATCGGCATAGGATAGGGACGGAATGCCAGGCAGCGGCCAGCACGCCTCGGAAATCCCCGACAAGGATCTCTTCCGCATCGGCGAAGTCAGCCGGCTCACGGGCACAAAGGCCTTCGTCCTGCGCTTCTGGGAGACGGAGTTTCCCATGTTGCAGCCCGTGAAAAGCCCCAAGGGCCACCGGCTCTACCGTCGCCAGGACATCGAGACCGTGCTCCAGATCAGGCGCCTGCTTTACGACGAAGGTTTTACGATTGCCGGCGCCCGGCGCCACCTGCGCGAGCACAACGGCCAAGGCGTCGAGACCGCTGCCGTGCAGGCCCCGCGGGAAGCGGCCGCACATTCCATCAACCGCAAGGTGTTGCTCGACCTGCGGGACGCTCTCCGGGCATTCTTGACGCTGCTCGAACGCAGGTGATAGCCTAGTTGCTGCTCAGTTCGGACGTGGTGCCGTGTAGCGCGTCGCGACGGGTCGGGAAGGTCGCTGCTGGTGACCCGCGACCGCCCAGAGAAGCAGTCGGGATACGGTCGGGACGTGGCGCAGCCTGGTAGCGCGCACGCTTGGGGTGCGTGAGGTCGCTGGTTCGAATCCAGTCGTCCCGACCATTTTTCTCCTTTGGACACGCCCGAGGTAGCATCGCACTGCCAGCCCCCGGCGGAAGGCGGTACACTGATCCTTTCTGCAGAACCGTGCAAATGGCGCACATCCTGATCACTAACGACGACGGCATCTACGCCGAGGGCCTGCGGGCCCTGGTTGAAGCCTTGCAGGGCTTCGGCACACTGAGCGTGGTGGCGCCCAGCCACGAGCGCAGCGCCTCCGCGCAATCCCTCACACTCCGCCAGCCGATTTTCTGGGAGAAGGTGGCCGAGCGGGAATGGGCCGTCGAGGGCACGCCGACCGATGCCATGATCCTGGCGCTGAACAAGCTGGTGCCCGAGCGGCCCGACTTGGTTATTTCCGGGATCAACCGCGGCGGGAACCTGGGCGAAAACGTCTTCTATTCCGGCACGGTAGGCGCGGCCATGGAAGCCACCATCAACCACGTGCCGGCGTTCGCCATCTCCGTCGCCCACCGCGGGAAGGGTTTCCGCTACGGCGAGGCGGCGCAGTTTGCGCGCGGCCTGGCGCAACTCATCTTGAAGGAAGGGTCGCCGCAGGGCATCGTGCTGAACGTCAACGTGCCGCTGGACTGGAAGGGCGGGGTGCGGTTCACGCGGCAGTCGCAAAAGGTCACGCGCAACGTGCTGCAGGAGGGCGTGGACCCGCGCGGGCGCACCTACTTCTGGCTGCACGAGCAGCAGGTGACCGACGGGATCGAGCCCGACACCGACTACGCCGCCGTCCATGACGGCGCGATTTCCATCACGCCCATCGAGCTCGACCGCACGCACGCCACTTCACTCAACCACCTCTCCCACTGGACCGCGGCGCTCGAGGCCCTCCACAAGCGCTAGTGCGCGGACTCCCCGATCAGCGAGAATTGCCCGGCGGCGTGACTCCCACCTGGGGGATGTTCTCCCTTCGCATTAAGTCGTTGAGGGCAGGCAAATCCTTGGCCACGATTTCACTCCAACGCGCGAGATGCCCATCGAGTTGGCGGCTGAACTCCTCGAACAGGTCATAGCAGGCCCGCGTGGGAGCGGTATCCGCACTATCCACCGCACTCTGCAGGTAAGCGAGCTTGCTATTGAGCTTGGTCGGGTAGTTTAGTTCGTCTTCCGAGGCCTTGGTCTTTACCTGGATCATCTCATCCTCGACCGGGGTCATTTTCTTGTCCAGTTCCTCGGCGGCGGCCAGGACGTTCTTGGCGCCGGGGTCGCGGGCCAGGCGCTTGCGCAGGGCTTGGAGCTGGGAGCGGACGTCGCGGATCTGCAGAATGGCGTCGTTCATCTGCGACTGGAGGTCGCGGAGCCTGGTCATCAGCTCGAACTGCTTCTCCAGGTCCGCGCGTGACGTCGTGACGCGCGGGTCGAGTTTGATCTCGACCGGCACATGCCAGGATTTGCCCGCGACCATAAGCTTTAGCTGGTAGGTGCCGGGCAGCGCGAGCGCACCGAGCGGCCGGCCTTCGTCGTAGATGGCGCCCGGGAGTTTGGTCGGCGGCTCGTGGCGCAGGTCCCAGGCGAACCGGTTCATGCCGGCCTCCGCAGGGAGACGCTCGATGGGCCGGGTCTCGTCGGGGAATTCCTGCGGCGGCAGAACGTCTGGGGTCTCGCGGCTGCTGAACTTGCGGATGGTCTTGCCCGCGCTGTCCAGAATCTCCATGGTGATTTCGTCCTTGGGCGCTGACTTCAGGTAATAGGAAAGTATTGCCCCGGCGGGCGGGTTTTCTCCCAGCGGGCGGCCGCGCAAGGGCGTGTGACCGATGCGCGTCCGGTAGGTGAGCCGCGGCGCGTACAGATACACTTCGGCGGCCATCGTCGGGTCAAGCTGGCGCAGCGGAGTGATGTCGTCGAGAATCCAGAACGAGCGGCCGTGCGTGGCCAGCACCAGGTCGTCGTCCTTCACCACAAGGTCATGGATGGGCGTGCTCGGCAGGTTCAGTTGCAGCGGCTGCCAGTGCGCGCCGTCGTCAAGGGAGGTGAAGACGCCCGTTTCCGTTCCGGCGTAGAGCAATCCCTTGCGCTTGGGGTCTTCGCGCACCGCGTGGACGTAAGAATTCTCGGGGAGGCCCGCGGTGACCTTGGTCCAGGACTTGCCGAAGTCGTGAGTGCGGAAAATGTACGGCCGGAAGTCATCCATCTTGTGCCGGTCCACCGCCACGTAGGCGGTAGCGGCATCCTGCGGCGAGGCATCGATCAGGCTGACCATGCTCCACTCGGGCATTTCCCTCGGCGTGATGTTGGTCCAGGTCTTGCCCGCGTCGCGGGTCAGGTGGATCAGGCCGTCGTCGGTGCCGACCCAGATCAGATCCTTCTGCACGGGCGATTCGGCCACGCTGAAGATGACATCGAAGTATTCAACGCTGGCGTTGTCCTTAGTGATGGGCCCGCCGGAGGGTTGCTGCTTGCTCTTGTCGTTGCGAGTCAGATCCGGGCTGATGACCTCCCAGCTCATGCCGCCGTTGGTGGTCTTGAACAGCACTTGCGCGGCAAAATAGAGCACGCGGGGATCGTGCGGCGAGATGACGATTGGTTCGGTCCAGGTGAAGCGGTATTTCAGGTTCGCGGCGCCGTGGCCGTCGGTATTGTCGGGCCAGGGCTGGATATTCTGCGCCTGCCCGGTGCGCTTGTCGAACCGGGTGATGTAACCGAAGTAGGAGCCCGCATAGACGATGTCCGGGTCGCTGGGATCAGGAGCGATGTAGCCGCTCTCACCACCGCCGATGGGATTCCAGTCCGCGCGATCAATCACGCCGCGTTCCCCAAGGCTGGCGATGGCCACCGTCGAGTTATCCTGCTGCGCTCCGTAAACGTAGTACGGGAAGCGGTTGTCGGTGCTGACGTGGTAGAACTGCGCGGTGGGCTGGTTGTCCTGCCGCGTCCAGGATTTTCCGCCGTCCACGGTGATCGTGGCGCCGCCGTCGTTGGCGTTGATCATGCGCTGCGGGTTGTTGGGATCGATCCACAGGCCGTGGTGGTCGCCGTGCGGCGCCAGGATCGTCGTGAACTTGTGCCCCCCGTCGGTGGAGCGAAACATCCCCGTATTCAGCACGTACACGGTGTCCACATTCTTGGGGTCGGCGAAGACGTGGGTGAAGTACCAGGCGCGCTGGCGGAACCGGTGGTCATCGTTGACGCGCGTCCACTTCACGCCGCCATCGTCGGAGCGGTAGAGCCCGCCTTCCTCGGCCTCGATCAATGCGTAGATGCGGTTGGAGTCCGCCCCGGAGACCGCCACGCCGATGCGGCCCAACAGGCCTTTGGGCAGCCCGTTGCCCTCCAGGCGCTTCCACGTGGTTCCGCCGTCGCTCGAGCGGTAGAGACCACTGCCCGGCCCGCCGCTGGTCAGGCCCCACGGCGTGCGGCCGGCCTCCCACAGCGCAGCAAGAAGCACGTGTGGGTTTGACGGATCGAATGTGATGTCAATTCCGCCGGTCTTGTCGTCTCGGTACAAGACTTTTTCCCAGCTCTTGCCGCCGTCGGTCGTGCGGAAGATGCCGCGCTCCGCATTAGGACCGTAGGCGTGGCCCAGCGCGGCCACAAAGACAGTGTCCGGGTTGCGAGGATGGACGATCACACGGCCGATGTGCCGGGTATCGCGCAGGCCGATGTTCTTCCAGGTCTTGCCGTCGTCGGTGGACTTATAGACCCCGTCGCCGAAGGAGATGTTGCCGCGAATGCAGGCCTCGCCCGTGCCGGCGTAGATCACGTTCGGGTCGGATTCGGCAACAGCGATGCTGCCGATCGAGGAAACTGCCTCGGAGTCGAACAACGGCTGCCAGCTCGAGCCGACGTCGGTCGTCTTCCAGACGCCGCCGGCCACCGCGCCAAAATAATAGACGTTGGGATCGCCCGGCACACCGGCAACGGCCAGCGCGCGTCCTCCGTGATAGGGGCCGATCGAACGCCATTTCATTCCCTTGAATAAGTTTTGATCGTACTGCTGCGCAGCGGCCGGGCTGCCGGGCAACAATCCCGCCAGCAGAGCGGCGACGATTGCCAAGCTCAAAATGAATTGTCTTGCGTGGGTCACAGGGACACCTCCGGTCAGATGAGAACGCAAATCCTACTTTTCCGCCGCCGGGAGTTGAAGCACTTTCTTTAGAACGGCTGGGGCTGCAGGAGTAGCACCGACGCGTGAGCGCAGCGCTAAGGGCGCGGCTTGCTGCGTCGGAAGCCTGCCGGGGCAAGTCCTCGGCGGGGAAGAACTTGCCCGGCAGCAGTGGGCGGGGTAATCTGGAGCACAGTTTCAAGATATCGAAACTCTGCGCCATTCGCCCCGCCCTCTGCGGCAGAACACACTATTCCGGCTTGCGGTGTCCTTTGATGACCTGCTTCCCGCGGCCGGAAGTTGTTTTCAGAAAACAGCTTGCCGGGGGCATACCGGCGAAACTGAGTGGCACCTCGGTTGCCCCAGCATTCCCCATGAGCGCAACAACCGAAAAAGTGTCACTCCAACCCCAAGAGAAACAACGCGAAATGCTGTACCGCCTGCAGGCGGAAATCTGCCGCGTGCTCGGCCACCCCCGGCGACTGGCGATCCTGGACCTGCTGGCTGACGAAGAGAAATCCACCGCCCAACTGCTGCGCGCGCTGGGCGTCAGTAAGGTCAACCTCTCGCAGCACCTATCCGTGATGAGGCATGTCGGATTGGTCGTTTCGCGCCAGCAGGGCCGGCAGACCTTCCACCGGCTGGCTTTCCCCGAGATCAAGGATGCCTGCCGGCTGACGCGTGAAGTCCTCGCGGTGCGCCTCCAGCAGACCACGCGCCTGGCCAGGGCACTCCACTCCACTACTTCTCCCGCCGGCGGGAGCGCAGGCGGACGGAAAGGATTGTGAGAAGAACGATGAACAGGCGAGGCCGTTTCTGGTTGAGTGTGGTTCTTCTGTTGGCTTGTGCCTCGGTGGTGCGGGGCCAATCGGTCCGGGAAACGCGCGCTGAGGCGCGCGAAGGGCTGACGCTTGCGCAGGCCGTGCAACTGGCCCTGGAGAAGAACCCCGCGCTGCGCGCGGTCGAGGACGAAGCCAGCGCCGCGCGCGCCCGCGTCGGGCAGGCGCAGGCGGGTTGGTATCCGCGCATAGACTTCGCGCAGGGCTTCACCCGGGGGAACAATCCGGTGTACGTCTTCGGGACACTGCTCACGCAGCGCCGCTTCACCGCAGCCAATTTCGCGCTCTCCAGCTTGAACGCACCCAGGCCGCTGGACAATTTTCAATCGCGCCTCGACGGGCAGATGCTGCTGTTTGATTCGGGTCGCACGCTGCTGCGCGCGCGCGGCGCGCGGCGCAGAGCCACTGCGGCGGATTACCAGACGGAGCAGGCCCGGCAGGACCTGATCCTGAACGTCGTGCGCGCCTACTATGGCGTGACGGTAGCGCGGGAAAATCTGGCCGCGGCGCGCGAGGCGCTGCGCGCTGCGGAGGCGAACGAACGGCGCGCGCGCACGCTCGAGAAGGCGGGGCTGGTGGTGGCTTCCGACCGCCTGAGCGCCCAAGTGTTTCGCGCGCAGATGAAGGATCGCGCCATCCGGGCGGAAAACGGGCTGGAGCTGGCGCGGATGGTGCTGGCCCGCGAACTGGGCCTCGGACCAGGCGAGCTTCGCGAGCCAGCCGAGACTCTGGCGGAGCCTCTTGCGCCGGCGAAGACACTCGCCGAGTGGGAGCAGGCCGCACTGGCCAGCCGGCCGGAGCTGCGCGCCGCGGAGATGCAGCACGAGGCAGCGGCCAGTGGGCGGCAATTGGCCAAGGCGGAGTTCGGTCCGAAGCTCGGGCTCTTTGCAGACTTTGAGCGCGACGCGTTGACCCTCGGGGGGTCATCGGGCACGAACTGGACCGCCGGAGCGCGGCTGGAGTTCAACCTCTTCGCGGGCGGGGCCGACCGCTATCGCCTGGCAGAGGCGCAGGCACGTGAGCGGCAGGCCGGCCATCAACTCGAATGGTTCCGCTCGGGCGTTCGGCTGGAGGTGCGGCAGGCTTACCTCGACACCGTGGCTGCGGTCGAGCGTGCGGCGGCGGCCCGCGAAGCGGTGGAGCAGGCGCGCGAAAGCCTGCACATCATCCAGAACCGCTACGAGACCGGGCTGACCACGCTGACCGAACTGCTACGCGCGCAGACGGCGCAACTCGAAGCGCGCACCGGCTATCTGGCCGCCCTGCAGGACTGGCAGGTGGCCCGCGCGCAACTGGAACGCGCCGCGGGCGGGCTGACGGTGGACTCGGAGCTCATCCGCCAGTCTGTCACGAGCGGAGGGGAGGGCGGGGAGGCAAGATGAAAATCGCTAAACAGAGCTGGGAAGATCTCGGCATCGCTCTGGCCGTGAGGCTTCTGGGTTTTCTCTTGGCGCTCGTGCTGGCCGGCTGCGGCGGCTCCCCGGGAACTCGGCCGCAAGCTGTGGAGACGGTGCGCGGCGTGCGCGTCGAGACGCTACGCTGGGAGAACGTGCCCGACGAAATCGAAGCGCCTGGAAGCGTCGCCGCCGCGGCCACGGCGCAGGTCGCTGCCCGGGCAATGGGCACGGTGACGCAAGTGGCCGTGCACGAGGGCGACCGCGTGAAGCGCGGGCAACTGCTGGTTCTGCTGGACGAACGCGAGCTCGCTGCGCGGCGCAACGCCGCCCGTGCGGCGCTCGAGGAAGCCGCAGCGGCCCGCGAAGAGGCCACACGCGCGGTTGCTGCGGCCCAGGCGCAGGCGGATGTGGCCAGCAAGACTTACGAACGGTTCGTCTTTCTGCGCGATCAGAAATCGGTCAGCCCGCAGGAGTTCGATGAAGTCGAAGCGAAGCACCGCGCCGCGCTGGCCGGGCTCGAACAGGCTAAGGCGCGCCGGCAGCAGGCCGAAGCCGCACACACGCGCGCCGAAGCCGAAGTGCGCGCCGCCGAGGCGGTGGCGGGTTATGCGCGAGTGGTCGCGCCGTTCGATGGAGTCGTGGTCCGGCGGATGGTGGAGACCGGCTCGATGGTAGCGCCCGGGGTGCCGCTGCTGATCGTCGAGAATACGTCGCGCTACCGGATGGAGGTCAGCGTCCCGGCGTCAGCGGCAAGCGAGGCGACACGCCTGCGCAAGGGTACTTCAGCGCGCGTGCGCTTGGATGCGTTACCGGGCCGTGAGCTTGCAGGCAAGGTGGTCGAACTCGAAGCCGGCGCCGACCCGGCCTCGCAGACCCTGCGCGTTCGGATCGAACTGCCGCACGATGCGGGTGTGCGTTCGGGCTGGTTCGGGCGGGCGTGGTTCCGGCGGGGCGAGCGGCGCGCGCTGGTGGTGCCGCGGAGCGCGGTGGTCGAACGAGGTCAACTGCGCGGCGTCTACGCGGTGGATGCCGGCCAGGTGGCGCGCTGGCGCCTGGTGACGCCCGGCGCGAGCCTCGCCGAGCGGGTGGAGATCCTTTCCGGGCTCAGTGAGGGCGAGCGGTATGTGACCGATCCCGGCGGCCAGGAACTCGATGGTAAGAAAGTGGAGGCGGGGCGTTGAAGCAGGGGCTGGCAGGAAGAATAGCGCAGGCGTTCATTGACTCGCAACTGACGCCGCTGATCATCATCGCGGCCTTGCTGCTGGGTTTGTTCAGCGTTGTGGAGACGCCGCGCGAGGAAGAGCCGCAGATTGTCGTCCCCGTGCTGGACGTTTTCGTCTCCATGCCCGGGGCGTCGGCGCGCGAGGTCGAGCAGCGCGTCACCGTCCCCATGGAGAAGCTGCTGCGGGAGGTGCCGGGCGTCGAATACCTGTATTCGATCAGCCAGCCGGGCGGGGCGCTGGTCATCGTGCGGTTCTACGTGCGTGTGAGGGAAGAAGACGCCATCATCCTCACCTACAACAAAATGTACTCGAACTTTGACCGCATCCCGCCGGGAGTCTCACAACCGCTCATCAAGGTGCGCTCGATTGACGATGTGCCCGTGCTCGCGTTGACCCTCTGGGGGCGCGGATACGACGGCTTCGCGTTGCGCCGCATCGCCGGCGAACTCGAGCAGGCAGTCAAGCAGGTGGACGATGTTTCGGAGACCACGCTCGTCGGCGGGCAGCGCCGGCAACTCCGCGTGACGCTCGATCCGCAGCGGCTTGCCTCTTGTCACACTAGCCCCGCGGCCATCGCGCAGGCTTTCCACGTGTCGAATCGCCGCAGCGCCGCGGGTTCGTTTGCGCAGGGTAACCAGGAGTTCGCCGTGGAGGCCGGGCGGTTCTTCACCAGCGCGGAGGAAGCGCGGCGGCTGGTCGTCGGCGTTGCCGCTGGCCGGCCGACCTACTTGGGCGATGTTGCGGAGGTAGCGGACGGACCCGAGGAGCCGGCGAGCTACGTTTTCTTCGGGCCGGGTGGCGCGGCCGCCAAGGCGGAGCCGGGGGATGGCCCCGCGGTCACGCTCACGGTGGCCAAGTGGAAGAGCACCAACGCCACGATTGTCGCACAACGGGTCCTAGAAAAGGTCGAAGCGCTGCGTGGCTACGCCATCCCGCGCGACGTCGAAATCACTGTGACGCGCAACTAGGGCGAGACGGCCAAGCACAAATCCGACGAGCTGCTAAGACACCTGTCGATTGCCACGCTTTCGGTGAGGCTGCTGGTGGCGCTGGCGCTGGGCTGGCGCGAATCTGGTGTGGTGCTTCTGGCCGTGCCGGTGACCCTTGCGCTCACCCTGGCCATCTTCTACCTCTACGGCTATACGCTGAACCGCGTCACGCTGTTCGCACTGATCTTCTCGATCGGCATCCTGGTGGACGACGCCATCGTCGTGGTGGAAAACATCGTCCGGCATTCCCGGCTGCCGGAGAACCTGGGGCGCACCTGGAGTGAGGTGGCCGTCGAAGCCGTCAACGAAGTCGGCAATCCGACCATCCTGGCCACCTTCGCCGTGATTGCCGCCATTCTGCCCATGGCCTTCGTGCGCGGGCTGATGGGCCCGTACATGCGGCCCATACCGGTGGGAGCCTCGGCAGCGGTGGTGTTCTCTCTGATGATTGCGTTTGTGGTGTCGCCGTGGGCGGCGCTGTGGCTGTTGCGCGGCCACCTGGGCAAACACGCCGAGGGCGAAGCCGAAGGATGGACCACGCGGCTCTACCGGCAGGTGATGACGCCGCTCGTCAGTAGCGCGCGCTGGCGGTGGACCTTTCTCGCCGGCGTCGTGGTTCTGCTGCTGGCCTGCGCGCTCGTGCCGTTCAAGGCTGTGCGCGTGAAGATGCTGCCCTTCGACAACAAGAGCGAGTTCCAGGTGATCATTGACATGCCGGAAGGCACGCCGCTCGAACGCACGCTGGCCGTGGCGCAGGAGATCGGCGGCTACCTGCGCACGCAGAGCCAGGTGACCAACTACCAGATCTACGCCGGCACATCCGGGCCTTACAACTTCAACGGCCTGGTGCGGCACTACTTCCTCCGCCGCGGGCCGCATCAGGCGGACATCCAAGTCAACCTGCGGTCGGTCGGCCAACGCAGCAAGCAGAGCCACGAACTGGGCAAGGAGATGCGCGGCCCCATCCAGCAGATCGCCCGGCGCTGGAACGCGCGCGTCAAGCTGGCCGAGGTGCCGCCGGGCCCACCGGTGCTTTCTACGCTCGTCGCGGAGGTTTATGGTCCGAACTATCCGCGGCAGATCGAGCTGGCGGAGCAGATTCGCAAGGTGTTCGAGGAAACCCCGGGCGTCGTGGATGTGGACTGGTATGTTGTGGCCGATCAGCCCAAGCTCGATTTTCAGGTCGAGCAGGACAAGGCCGCGCTGCGCGGGATTTCGACGGCGGACGTGTCGCGATCGCTGGCCATCGCCTTGGGCGGCGCCGACGTCGGGCTGATGCATCAGCCGGGCGAGCGCGAAGACGTGCCCATCCGCGTGCGCCTGGCGCGGTCGAGCCGTTCGAGCGTCGATGCGCTGCGCGGTCTCTATCTGAATGCTCCCGGCGGCGCCATGGTACCGCTCGGCGAACTGGTTCGCGTGGAGCTGAGCCCCATCGACAAGAACATCTACCGCAAGAATCTCCGGCCGGTCGTTTATGTAATCGGCGACGTGGCCGGCGCCGAGGAAAGCCCCGTCTATGCCATCGGCAAGCTGGGGGACAAAATCAACGCCCTGAAGCTGCCGGAAGGTTATCGCGTCGAGCAGTTCTCTGCGATCCAGCCGCCCTACAGCGACAAGCTGGCCATGAAATGGGACGGCGAGTGGCACATCACTTACGAAGTGTTCCGCGACCTGGGGCTGGCGTTTGCCGCCGTGCTCGTGTTGATTTACGTGCTGGTCGTGGGTTGGTTTAAGTCGTTCAAGACGCCGCTGGTGATCATGGCGCCGATTCCCCTGACGCTCGTGGGCATCTTGCCGGCGCACGCGCTGGCGGGCGCGTTTTTCACCGCGACCTCGATGATCGGCTTCATCGCCGGCGCGGGGATCATCGTGCGCAACTCGATCATCCTGGTGGATTTAATCAAGCTGCGTCGGGCGCAGGGCATGCCGCTCGAGCAGGCCGTGGTGGATGCGGGCGCGGTGCGTTTCCGCCCGATGTTGCTGACTGCCGCGGCGGTGGTGGTCGGCGCAGCCGTGATTCTGTTCGATCCCATCTTCCAGGGGCTGGCGATTTCGCTGATGGCCGGCGAAGTGGCTTCGACGGTGCTCTCGCGAATGACCGTACCGGTCCTGTATTATTTATCCGAGAGGCGAGGTGTACGATGACCGTAGAACGCGCATTGCGACTCATCGCGGGGGCTTTTGTTCTGGCCTCGCTGGCGCTGGGAACCTGGGTGAACCCCAAGTGGTACTGGTTCACTGCGTTCGTGGGCGCCAACCTGCTCCAGTCGGGCTTCACCAACTGGTGCCCGATGATGACGTTCCTGCGCAAGCTCGGCCTCGGCGCCAGGCAGCAGAGCGCCTGAGCGGCTCACTCGACGTCATTCGCGCAACAACAGGTTGCTTCTGTCCCCACGGCGGGCGCAGCTCAAATCCAGTGTCGTTCCATGTCCGCCGAAGGCGGGGTTCCAATCGGAGCCAAGTCCGCCGCTCGAGCCCCCATTCTCTGCTTGCACAACAGCACCGAGAGACGGTCACTTCCAGATGTTGCCACATGTTAGTATCCGCGCTGTGGCCGCCGCCGAGCACGTCTAAAGCAGTAGAGGTTCGAGATGGAACGAGCGCACGCACTTGATCCCGCCCTCGCGAATCGCTTCAAGAGTCTTGCACGGATCATCGGAAACACGCCCCTTCTTGGGGTCGAATTCCGATTTCGCGGAGAGGAGCGGGTGATCTATGCCAAGTCTGAACAGATCAACATGACCGGAAGTATCAAGGACCGGATGGCACTCTACATTCTCCAGAGGGCCTATGCAGATGGACAGATCCGCGCCGGCGACACCATCGTGGAAGCGACGAGCGGAAACACGGGCATCTCTTTCGCTTCGCTGGGCCGCGCGCTCGGTCATCCCGTTACCGTCTTCATGCCCGACTGGATGAGCCGGGAAAGGTCAGACCTCATCCGGAGCATGGGCGCCTCGATCGTGCCCGTGGGCCGAGCGCAAGGCGGCTTTCTCGGCAGCATCCGCATGGCGGAAGAGTTTGCCGCGCGGAAGAAGAATGTCTTTTCGCCCTGCCAGTTCTCGAACGCCGCGAATGTGGAGGCGCATGAGAGCACAACAGGACCGGAGCTCTGGTGGCAACTGCAGTCCAACTCGTTAGTGCCCGATGCCTTCGTCGCCGGTGTGGGCACAGGAGGAACGATCATGGGCGTTGGGCGCTTCCTCCGCTCGCGCAATCCGCGAGTTCACATCCACCCCGTGGAACCTGCGGAATCCCCCACACTCTCGACCGGCCACAAGCTCGGTGAGCACAGAATCCAAGGGATCTCCGACGAATTTGTTCCCTCCATCGTCAAACTGGACGAACTGGACGAGGTGGTCGGCGTCTCCGACGGCGACGCCATCTTGATGGCCCAGAAACTTGCCGCTGCGCTCGGACTTGCTGTAGGGATCTCCTCAGGAGCCAACTTTATCGGCGCTCTCAAGGTCCAGAACGACCTGGGCCGAGACGCCGTCGTAGCGACTGTCTTCCCCGATGACAACAAGAAATACCTCAGCACAGATCTCCTCCGCGAGGAACCCGTCCAGGACGGCTATCTTACGCCGGCGGTCGAGTTCTCGGGGTTCCACGCCTTCAAACGCGTGTGTCATACGTGCTGTGAGCTATCCGAATGCACACAACGGCTGGGACCAGGCGCCATTTGATGGTTCCACACGCGCTGAACGCGCGTCGTGTTTCGGACCCGGCTGCAGAATCGCTGCCGCCCTGTATTCTGTTCTGAGGACAGAAGAATCATCAATATAGCGTTCTGGCGCTGGTCTCCGGAACCCAGGGTCAGAGGCTTCTCCCTCTGAGGTGCAAGATGGATTCAGCGGCTTTCGGGCTCAAGGCCAGCAGCTTCCCTACCCCAGGGTCCCGGCCCTCGTGTTCCCTTACGCATAGTGCGCTAATCTCTTTCGAATGCCCGCTCTGAGTTGTAGCAGCGGCCTTCGGGTCACCATGCAGGGCGGGCAGAAGCACACTGCCACAGGCTCCACAGGGAAAGGACACAGGCGCCGAGGATATGAAGCTTGACCGTCGCGGATTTGTGAAGTACTTGGTGGCGGCCGGCGGCGCTGCCAGTTCCGCGGCGCGATCCCTCGAGAAGCTTGCGAGAGCTCCCGCGGGCCAGGCAGCACCGGGAGCGCCTGCAATGAGCACGGGCAAGACCTATGACGTGGCCGTCATCGGCGCTGGAGTTTTCGGCGCGTGGATCGCCTACCACCTCGAGCGGACGGGGCGGAAGGTTGCGCTGCTCGATGCCTACGGACCCGCCAACAGCCGCGCGAGTTCCGCCGGGGAGTCGCGGATCATCCGCATGGGCTACGGCCCGGACGAGATTTACACGCGCTGGGCCATGCGCTCGCTGCGGCTCTGGCAGGAGTTCTTCGGTCGCGCCGGGCGACCGCTGTTTTACAAGACCGGCGTGCTGTGGCTGGCCGGCGCCGATGACCGCCAGGCTCGCACCACGCTCGAAACGCTCACCAAGCTCGGCGTGCGCTCTGAGCGGCTGGAGCGCGCGGAACTCGAGAAACGCTTTTCGCAATTTGCGCTGGGCGCAGTGCGCTGGGGTCTTTTCGAGCCGGACAGCGGGGCGCTGATGGCGCGACGCGCCGTGCAGGCCGTGGTCGAAGAAGCCGTCCTGAACGGCGTCGAATATCTCACCGAGGCCGTGGCGACGCCCCGGGGCAAAGGGCGGCTGGCCGCGATCACGACAAAGAGCGGCGCATCGGTCAGCGCGGGGGTTTTCGTCTTCGCCTGCGGGCCGTGGCTCGGCAAGGTTTTCTCGGATCTACTCGGCGAGCGTATTTTTCCCACCCGGCAAGAGGTCTTCTTCTTTGGCGTGCCCGCGGGCGACCGGAAATTTGCGCCGCCGGCCATGCCCACCTGGATTGCTGACGCCGATGAGATGTACGGCATCCCGGATCTGGAGAATCGCGGCTTCAAGATCGCGCTCGATCGCCACGGCCCGCCGTTCGATCCTGATACCGGTCGGCGGGTGGTCACGGCCGAAGGCGTCGCGGCCATGCGCAAGTATGTGGCCGAGCGGTTTCCCGCGCTGAAGGGCGCGCCGGTGGTGGAGACGCGCGTCTGCCAGTACGAAAATACTTCCCATGGCGATTTCCTGATTGACCGGCACCCCGCGTTCGAGAATGTCTGGCTGGTGGGCGGTGGCTCGGGCCACGGCTTCAAGCATGGCCCGGCGCTCGGCGAGTATGTGGCCGCGCGCGTCACCGAAGGAGGCCTAGTCGAAAAGCGATTCACCCTGGCCACCAAGGCCAGGGTTCAGAAGCGCGCAGTGTTCTAAGCGCGCAGCGGCACGTTTCCCGCTAGGAAGAGCGAGCTTTGGAAGGAAATGGTCGGGGCGAGAGGTGTGCTACGCAAGAACTCCATCTGGGTCATGCCGCAAGTTTCTCCAGTTGGTATTCGTGATGCAGTCCTCCCAGAATTGAACGCTTTCTGATGCAGAAGCCTCCGGACCGATTGTGTCCGTTAGCGCCCAGTGGCATACG
Source organism: Acidobacteriota bacterium (assembly GCA_016201215.1). Lineage (GTDB taxonomy): Bacteria > Acidobacteriota > Terriglobia > Acidiferrales > UBA7541 > QHYU01. The sequence goes on from JACQDH010000213.1 coordinate 26,913, forward strand.
CAACTCCGGCGGAGGATCAGGAATCCCTGGGCCGAGGCTCAAATGCGGCCGGCCGGTGGTGTAATGAACCAACCACTCTCGAAGCAGCGTGCGGAGATGTCGTTCGCCAACTGGAAGGAACCAATCCAGGCATTCTCGCCCCAGGCTGCCGATCAGCCTTTCACAATGGGCATTGGCCTTCGGCGCGCCAACCGGAGTCTTGAGGACTTCAACTCCCATCGCTTCTATACTTCGGTCCAACTCTTCCGAGAAAATTCCCGATCGGTGATGGATCAGCCAGCGGTAGCCATGATCGCTCGGGATAGCCTCTCGGAGCTGTTGAACAGTCCACGAAGCGGTGGGATGGGCCGTGGCATTGATATGAAGCAGCTTGCGGGTCCCGATTTCCATCACCACGAAAACGTAGAGGATGCGAAAACCGACGGTGATGGCAACGGCGAAGTCGCAAGCGAGCATCGCCCTGGCATGATTCCGCACGAAAGTCATCCAGCGCTGAGAGGAAGGACCACTCGTCGGCCTTAGGTCGTCAGGCCAGTAGTTCCGTACGGTCCGTGGCGAGACGGAGATGCCAAGCTTAAGGGACAGCTCGGTTGCCACCCTCGCTTGGCCCCAAGTTGGATTCTCGCGCACCATCTCTGCGATCAGGGCGCGGAGGTTCTTCGGCGCACGCGGGCGCCCTCCTCGAGATTTCGAGCGCCAGAAGAGCTGAAAGGCTCGCCGGTGCCACCCAATTAGGGTTTCCGGCTTCACGACCACCAAAGCATTCCGCCAGTCGAACTAACGAGACCAAAGGACCAACGCGAGCCGTGCGGCATCGGTCAGCCGGTGCGGCTTGATCTTCCGTTCTCCGTAGAACACCAGCTGTTTCCTCAGGAAGAGATTCTCCGCCATCCAGGCAGCGCGCGAACGGAAGAGGTGCCGACCTTGCCGAATGATGTCCACCACGAGGCCAGTGCCAATGCAAAGAAAATGGATGAGAGAGAAGGATCGCTTGCGAGTCATGAACCCAATTCTACAGGTGGCTGGCCCGGACCCGCGGGGATCAGTTGTGGAAAAAACTCCAAGAAGGGCAAACCCTCAAGTCTAAATTCCCCATGGACTTACACTGCGGGTGAGGTTTTTTGCGTAGCACAGCCATGATCGTCTTACGGAGGCTTGCGCAATAGGTTCTAGGACTTCGCCCGTATGTGGATTGCGTTCAACGCGAAAGTCGCGCCTGCGATCAATGCCGCGTCGACAGCGGTGGCCGGCGTGTCGAATGCGCCGGCGTCGAACCATTCCTTCAGCTGCAGCACCACAAAGGCGACCACTGCCGCCTTGCCGGTACGGATGAATACATCAGCCCATCCAGCGGGGACATCGATGCTAAGCCACTTCTTGAAACTCTTCATCATTCTTCGTCCTCTATTTCTTTACGACCGCCTCGGAGGGCGGCTTCTCTAGAAACTGTGCGGGGCTCAGCAGGAACTGGTCGAAGCCGACCCCTTCCATACCCGCCTGCAAGCGTACGGTGACCTCGCCGCTCGTCCGGAAGTAGATCAGAGGCTCGGACGATTTGGGGTCTGCGAATGCGCACCCCACCCACGTCCAGCCCTCGCGCGCCGGCCCCCGCGCGGTCAGGTAACTCCCCGTGCCCGGCTTGAAGACCTCCTTGTTTGCCTTGTCGACCGCGTCCGAGAATTGCACCCAAAGGATGTTCGCCTGCGACTTGCCCTTCGGCGCTCCCACCTTCATGTGAATCCAGCAACGGTAGGGGACGCCGCGTTGAACCTCTACCTTGAAGGCCACATTGGGATCGTTCTCGGGAGGAGGGTCCAACTGGTCCCCGTTGTTGGGAGTTCCGACCATCCTGCCCCCGGGCGAGGCCGGGGCGTTCCAAAAGTCGAACTCGGATAGGGCGCTCTTCGGCAGGTCGGACGCGTAGACGACGACCTCGCGCGGGGCAGCTTCCGGCTTCTTGCGCTGGGTCACGGCGACCACGGCACTGTTCGCGGGCCCGGGCGGTGGGCCGGTTTCTTTGCAGCCCCCCACCAGGCCATAAGAACCCCAAAGGAGACTTATCCCTGCAAGCATCTGCATTCGTCTAGTCATTTCGAATCCTCAAGCATTATTCAGTAATCTAATCGGAATTGAGTCCGAAACACAACGGGTGCTCTATCTCATGATCGGCGAAAGCCGTTCCCGTGCCCCGCGCAAGACAAGCGCTGCACCAAAGGTTTTGCCTTCATATCGCTTGAGATGCTGAAAATGGTCGATGAGCATATGGCCGTTGCGCGTCGCAACCCCCTCCCTAGATTCAGAGAAGAACTATTTCTTTTAACTCAACTCTAGTGTGGGACAGCTTCCAGCGTGTTCACTAGGAACCACCCGGGTCGATTTTCCGGCGCCGGTGCCGGTGTACAAGGAATATGACCAGCCCCAGCACGATGGGCCCTCCAATCGCATATGGAAGCACGCCTCGGGGATTGAGTCTGGTAAACGGCGTCACCGTCAGGTGGATGCCCGAACTGGCAACAGGCTGGCTGGTGGCCTCCGGGCCGCCGGGCGCGGGGATGACGACCATGTACACCATAAAGTTGCCATCCAGAATCGCATTGACCCTCCAGGAATGAGTAACGGCCTGGCCTGGGGCTAGAGACTCCAGGTATTGTGTCCGCTGGGGCGACCAGTCTTCTGGATCGACCGGATCTCCCGACCCTTTGAGATTGATGATGTTCATCGCCAGGATTAAAGGGGGAGACGCCTCGGTACCATTGTTGGTCACCAACGTATTGTAGAGAATCGGGGTTCCCGCCTTCACCACCTTGGTGTCCAGGTCGATCGATATCTGCAGGGATGGTCGTTCAGGGCTCTTCAACGCCGCTTGCTCTTCCTGAGGCGCCGCTTTTTGAGCCATGGCTGGAGCGGTACCTAGGAAACCCACGAGGCAGGCGATCACTGAAAACCCTACCAGACGGCGCCAATACAACCCGATCCTGCTCGCTTTTCCCGCCTCAAGGCGGAGACCTGGACTGGCATACCAGAAAAGCAGCGCGAAGACGAGGATGGCGAACACAAAGGGCGACAAAAGCCAGGGCCCGGTCCTGGCCAGAGGCCGATTATTCACGAGCATCCCGGCAAGAAAAACCCGGGGGGCCCCCATCGGGTTCACCCATTGGAAAAACTGTCCCACAGCTCCGGCCTGGGCACTCCCGGGTAATTGTGTCGGAAGGAGGAAAAGGAGGTAGAGGCACAGGCTCACGAACATGCTGGTCTTGTTTGTGTTGCACCAGAAACCCACGAACATCCCCAGTGCGGTGAAGGCTGGCGTGAGTGCGCTCCCTAATACGCCACCCCAGAGCACAGCCTGCCCAAAAACTGCATCGCCCTGGGACAGCACTTTCATGTAGGGGATGGTAATCGCCAGGGCCACGGGCCAGGGTGAAATGGCGGCGAAGAACTTGCCGACCACAATCTGTCTGCGACTCGTCGGCGTCAGCAGGAGCCCTTCGAGGGTTGCTCGTTCCCGCTCGCCACTGAGGCTATCCGCGCCGATGATTACGCCCACGAATACGCTGGCAACTATGGCAGCCTTGAGCATCTCATACACCATTTCCTGCGGAGGAATCAGACTCAGGACACTGTCTCTTGCCATCACATACGAGTAGATTCCCAGCAGGATGGTGTAGATAAGGGTAAGGTAAAGCGCCCTCCCTCCGATCCATAGGTCGCGGAGCTCCCTTCTGAACACGAGCCACCACGTGGGCGACGCTGACCCCGACGGCTCCACCCGACTGTCGTTCACGCGTTGTTTGTCGCTCATTTGATGAGCCTCCGCCGTTGGGTGAGGTAACACATCTTGTGGCCGGCCGCCTTCGGGCTCACTAGGGTCCTCGCGCAAGACTGGCCGAGGCACTGACAAGCTGAAGACACGGCGCCAGCGGGCCCAATACGACTGGAACTTCCTTGCCGTTTCCGCGTCAAGGCGGAGACTTGGACCGGCATACATGAAAAGCAGGACAAGGACAAGGACGGCAAACAAGACGGGCGTCGTATGCCAGAACCAAAGCCCGGCCGGAGGCAGATTATTCACGAGAACCTTAAAAAGGAACCGGGAGGTGGCCGCCATTGGGTTCACCCACTGATTCAACTCCGCCCTAAACCACTGTTCAGCCGTTCTCTGGATCTTGGCAGGCCCGAGCATCAATTTTGTCGGGAGGAGCAAGAGGAGGTAGAGACACAGGCTTACCAACATGCTCATCTTGTTTGTGTTGGACCAAATACTCACGAGCATCCCCAAGCCAGCAAAGGCTGGGGCCAGCAGGCTCCCCAACAGGACACCCCAGAGCACAGCCTGCCCGAAAACCGCATCGCCTTTGGAGAGCACCGCCCAGTAGGGAATGGCAATCGCCAGGGCCACGGGCCAGGGCGAAACGGCGGCGAGGAACTTGCCGACCAGAATCTGTCTGCGACTCGTCGGCGTTAGAAGGAGGCTTTCGAGCGTTGCTCGCTCCCGCTCGCCACTGACGCTATCTGCACCGATGATCAGGCTTATGAACAGGCCGACGGCGATGGAGGCCTTCACCATCTCCAACACCATTTCCCTCAGGGGCATCAGGTTCACTTCAGCGTTGCTGGCGAGTAGGTACGAATAGATTCCCAGCAGAACGCTGTAGATGAGGATGAGGTGCAGCGCTTTTCCTCCGACCCATAGGTCGCGGAGTTCTCTTGAGAACATGACCCACCACGTGGGCGGCGCTGACCCCGACGGCTCCACCTGCCCGTCGTTCACATTTTGTTTGCCGCTCATTTGATTACCCGCTCGGTGACTTGAAGGAAGACATCTTGTAATCGGCCGCCCGCGGCCTCGAAACCCAGAATGGGGATTTCGCAGCGGATCAGGGCCTCCAGGATTCTGTTGTTGATGTGATTGTCCCCCGATGAGGTCCCGTTAGCCGCGTCCACGAGCTCCACCCGCAGCCAACCCGCCATCCCGTCTGCCGGACTTGCTCTCATAATGTTCGGCGCCCCTTCTAGTACTCGCTGCGCTTCTGCAACCGACGGCGACGGGACGCGGATCCGGATGACATTTCGCTCAGCTCGCCCAATGACTTCGTTCACTGATCCTGACGCAACGACCTCACCCGAGTTCAGGATGACCACGTCGTCGCAAGAACCTTCGATCTCCGACAGGAGGTGGCTACACAAAACTACGCCGGCGTTTCGCTCTCGGGCAATCTGCCGCACCAGCCCAAGCAGCTCCTGCTGACCCCGCGGATCCAGGCCCAAGGTCGGTTCGTCTAGGAAAACGACCACAGGATCGTTCACGAGAGCGCGCGCGATTCCTAGTCTTTGCCGCATCCCGTGACTATAGGTACCAATCAGAGATTTTGCTCTTTGCTGCAGACCCACTGTTTCGAGGAGCGCCAGACCGTTTGTTCTGGCTGCAGCAGCTGTTCGCCCGTAGAGCTGACCGAAGAAAGTCAAGTACTCGATTCCCGTGCTTTGCTTGGGCAGCCCGAAGCCCTCCGGGAGAACCCCGATCCTGCGGCGAATTTTCTCAGGGTATTGGCAACTGATACCGTCCACCACGAAGTGGCCCGCATCGGCCTCTAAAATTGTCGTCAGAATTCGGATTGAAGTCGTTTTCCCTGCTCCGTTGGGACCAAGGAAGCCCAGGATACGTCCGGCCTTCAAGGAGAACGATAATCCCCGTAGCGCCGATCTCGGCCCATAGGACTTTCGCAGGTCTTTGGCCAACAATACTGGAGGCAGGCAGCGCGGTGCCTCAGAATCATTGCTTTGAATCATCATGTGCAAATCTCCTTTTGCCCTGCGCGCTTCCCGAACGGGGACGCCATTCTCGGTTGCGACGCGATTCCCAAGCGAAGTTCCAACGCGTTCTTCTCGCTCCAATGTTAATCGGCCTCCACGCTTCGCAGATCGCCTCGAGGGTCTCCCTAACCGATTC
>JACQDH010000217.1 GCA_016201215.1 Acidobacteriota bacterium
CCGCCCGGGCTGTAGGCCACGATGGGCACGTACTCGCGGGAGTGGTCGGTCGAGGGCCAGCGCGGGTCGGGATCGCAGCCGTGATCGGCGGTGAGCAGCAACAGGTCGGAGAGTCGCATCGCCTCGAGCAGGGGGCCGAGCAGAGCGTCAAATTCCTCGAGCGAGCGCGCGAAACCTTCCACGTCTTTGCGGTGCCCGTAGAGCATGTCGAAATCCACCAGATTGGCGAAGATCAGGCCGGTAGCCTGCTGGCGCAGCGCGGCGTGCAGTTTCTCCATCCCGTCCGCGTTGTCCTTGGTGGTGACGTGATTCTCCACGCCGCGGCCGTTGTAAATATCGTGAATCTTACCCACGCCCAGCACCGGAATCTTTCGCTCCACCAGCACGTCAAGCAGCATCGGCCGCGGCGGCTCCACGGCGTAATCGTGGCGCCGCTCGGTGCGGCGGAAGTTTCCCGGCAGACCTAGGAACGGCCGGGCAATCACCCGACCGACGCGGTGCGGGCCGTCGAGCAGCTTCCGGGCGATCTCGCACATGCGGTAGAGTTCCGGTACAGGGATGACCTCTTCGTGCGCGGCAACCTGAAAAACGCTGTCGCCGGAGGTATAGACAATGGGGAACCCGGTGCGCACGTGCTCTTCCCCCAGCTCCTTGACGATTTCGGTGCCCGAGGCGGGCTTGTTGCCGATCGTCTTCCGCCCGATGGCTTTCTCGAAGCGCTCGATCAGGTCCCTCGGAAACCCCCGCTTATAGACCGGAAAAGCCTGGTCGAGCCAGATACCGGCCATCTCCCAGTGGCCCGTCGTGGTGTCTTTGCCGGGAGAATGCGTGGCGCCCATGCCGAAGGCGCCCAAAGGTTTTGCGGGAGGCTCGAGATGCGCGAGCGGCTTGACATTGGCCAGCCCCAGCCGCACCAGGTTGGACAGCTTAAGCGCGCGCGACTCGGCGATGTGGCCGAGAGTGTCGCGGCCTGCGTCGCCGTAATCGCCCGCATCCGGCAGCGGGCCGACCCCCACGCTGTCCAGCACAATCCAAATCACGCGCTCGAATGAACCCACCTTCATTCCTCGAGAACTCATGTGCTCCGAATCTACCACAGCGTCGCGAGGATTTTGAAACGACGCGGAAATCGGTGGTTCCTCCCGCTGTTGTCAGGCAGTTTGACGACCATGCTTTGCTTCGCGCATTGGTGGGGCTGGGACAGGGGTTTTGACCGTTCCATCGGTTCTCGAAGGTCCATTGGAGCGCAGGTATGGCCGCCTGGGGATCGCTCGTACGAATGCTGCCGAAGGTCGTTAGCAAACCAAGCCCGGTGTGATTTTGGTGGTGAAACATCGATGCTTCCTGCTAGCCTAAGTTGACACTTGAGGTGCGCTTGAGGAGCGCCGCACTTCTGCGCTTCGAATTCAGCTTGCGTTCTTGAACACTGATGGACCATTCGGCAAAACTTCTGCTCGATCTGTTTCTGATCTTCGCGGCGGGAAAGCTCCTGGCGGAGATCTTCGAGCGCCTGAGGCAGCCGCCCGTGGTCGGCGAAATCATCGCTGGGGTTCTGCTCGGACGTTCTCTGCTCGGGTGGGTTCAGCCCAGCGAGATGTTGGCCGGGCTCGCCGAAATCGGTGTCATTTTCCTCCTGTTCACGATCGGACTGGAGACCCGCTCGCACGACCTCTTGCGGGTGGGCCGGATCGCAGCGCTGGTGGCCGCACTGGGTGTGGTGGTGCCTTTCGCGCTGGGCTTTTCCTACCTGAAGGCGCTGGGGCACCCAGACGTGGAATCGGTCTTCCTGGGGGCGGCGCTCGTGGCCACCAGCGTGGGCATCACCGCGCGCGTGCTCAAGGACGCTGGCGCGCTCTTCACGCGCGCGGCACAGGTGATCCTCGGTGCGGCGGTGCTGGACGACATCCTGGGCATGATCGTGCTTGCGATTGTCACCAGCCTCTCTGCCGGCGAGACGCACTACATGCAACTGGTGATCGTAGCGACCGAAGCCATCGGCTTTACGGTGCTGATGGTCCTGTTTGGCTCGCGTCTCGTGGGACGGCTCGAGCCCGCTGTGCCCGGGCTGCGGAGCACGAATCCTGCGTTTGTGCTCTCGATCCTGCTGTGTTTGGGGCTCTCGCTCGCCTCTGTGTACATTGGCATGGCAGCGATCATCGGCGCGTTTCTAGCCGGCTTGGCGCTGGCTGATCACAGCGCGAAGTGGCGCCTGCATGAAAAGGTTCAGCCCGTGTACGAATTCTTGACGCCGTTCTTTTTCGTCTACTTGGGAACTCAGGTCAACGTGCGTACCCTCGCTCAGCGAGACCTCCTGGGGATGCTTGGTGTGGTGTGCCTCTTGGCCATCGCCAGCAAACTGACTGGCTGTGGCCTAGCCTCGCTGGGTCTGGGCTGGAAGGATGCGCTGCGCGTCGGTGTCGGGATGGTACCGCGCGGCGAGGTTGGGTTGATTGTCGCTGCTGTGGGCCTGAGGCTGCATACCATTTCGGACAGGATTTACACGGTGGTCCTGCTCATGAGCATGATTACCACGCTGGTGGCTCCGCCGCTACTGCGTCTGCTGTTTCCAGCCCCTTCACCTCCCGTGACCATGGCAGCCAACGAGTAGGGCCAAGCCTGGCCTTTCGCGCAGGTAGAGATGGATATGTGTATGGGTACCTACGGCTATGAAGGACCATCTCTGAGAGGATGTCCTATCTGCCCACGAACCGTGTAAGTCTATGAACATGCAGTGAAGCAGGCGTGGCAAAGCGCTTGCTTCTAGTACGTTCGAGTGCCCTGAATGACTCTGCCCATGCGGGAAAAACCGCATCGGCGCGTGCCCAGTAAATGGTCAGAGAACCTGTTGGCCCAACAACTCATGGCCCCGTGTTTGCTCGCTTGGCCGCGCCGACGTATAATTCAAGGTTTGGACAGGTAGCTTTGTATCACCTGTAGAGGCTTCCCTTGCCGAAAGAGAGTCCCGCGGCGGTGCAGGAAATCGAGGCCATTCGCGTCCGCGGCGCCCGCGTCCACAACCTGAAAGACATTGATTTCGATCTGCCGCACAACGCCATCACTGTGGTCACCGGGGTGAGCGGCTCGGGCAAGTCGAGCCTCGCGTTTGACACCCTTTACGCCGAAGGCCAGCGGCGCTATATCGAGTCGCTCTCCGCCTACGCCCGGCAGTTCCTCGAGCGCATCGAGAAGCCCGACGTGGACGAGATTTCCGGCATCGCTCCGGCGATCGCCATCAAGCAGAAAAACGCCACGCGAAACCCGCGCTCGACCGTGGCCACCGCCACGGAGATTTACGACTATCTGCGCCTGCTCTATGCCCGCGCAGGGCGCACCGTCTGCTCCAGATGCGGCGCGGAAGTCCGCAAGGACACCATGGACGAGATCGCCAGTCGCGTCTTGGCGCTGCCACCGGGCCGCCGCTTCTACGTTCTCTACGCTCTCCCGTTCGGCGCGCTGGCGCGCAAGCTCTCCGCGCGCAAGCCTGCCGCCTGGCCGAACGCCGAGGCCATCCAGCACACGCTGGCCGACATGCAGAAGCGCGGGTTCAACCGTCTCTACCAGGCCGGCCAGGTGCACGAATTTTCCTCGCCGGAAACGCTGCTTGACCTCGATTTTACGAAGCCGATCTTCGTGCTGGTGGACCGCCTGGCCATCTCGGCCGACGCGCGCTCGCGCTTGGTGGACTCGATCGAGATCTGCTACCGCGAAGGAAAGGGCGAAGCCATCCTGGAATTTGTCCCCGAAACACCCGGCCAGCCCGGGGAGCGCATGGTCTTCAACGAGCGCTTCGAGTGCAAGAACTGCGGCACTATCTACCAAGAGCCTGAGCCGCGCCTGTTTTCCTTCAACAGCCCTTACGGTGCCTGCCCGCGCTGCCAGGGCTTCGGCAACACGATTGATTTCGACCTCGACCTGGTGATTCCCGACCGCAGCAAGTCGCTCAACGACGGCGCCATCGAGCCGTGGACCAAGCCGCGCTTCCGTTCCATCTTCCAGGAGATGAGGCGCTACGCTCGCGCCAAGGGCATTCCGCTCGACGTCCCCTTCCGCGGACTCCCCGAGGAGCAGCGCGCGCTGCTCCTCCAAGGCGATCCTGCCGCCGCGTTTTCCGGCGTGAAGGGTTTCTTCGACTGGCTCGAACGCAAGAAATACAAGCTGCACATCCGTGTCTTCCTGAGCCGCTACCGGGGCTATGCCACCTGTCCGGAGTGCCGCGGCACGCGCCTGCGCGAGGAGGCGCGCGCGGTGCGCATCGAGGGAAAGCCCATCACCGAAGTGTGCGCCATGACCGTGGCCGAGGCGCGCGCCTTTTTCGACGCCCTGCGTCTACGGGACGCACAGGCGCAGATTGCGGAAAAAATTCTCGACGAGGTTCGGCAGCGCCTGCGCTTCCTCGACGAAGTCGGCCTCGACTACCTGACGCTCGACCGCCTGACCTCCAGCCTGGCGGGCGGCGAGGCGCAGCGCATTCAACTGGCCACCTCGCTGGGCTCGCACCTGGTGGGTGCGCTCTACGTCCTCGATGAACCTTCCATCGGCTTGCATCCCCGGGATACCCACCGCCTGATCGCCATCTTGAAGACGCTGCGCGACCTCGGCAACACCATCCTGGTCGTGGAACACGATCCGGACACCATCGCCGCAGCAGACTACGTGCTCGACCTCGGCCCCGGCGCCGGCGAGCAGGGCGGCCGCATCCTCTTCGCGGGGCCTCGCGAACAATTGCTGGGCGAAACGCGCTCCCTGACCGCGCGGTACCTGCTCGGCGAATTGCGCATCCCCGTTCCGGCGCTGCGCCACAAAGCCGGCGGCAAGTTCCTGCGCCTCTACGGCGCCCGCGTGCACAACTTGCAGAACATCGACCTGATGATCCCGCTGGGCATGACCGTGGCGATTACCGGCGTCTCCGGCTCCGGCAAGTCCACGCTGGTGTACGACGTCCTCTACAAGGCGCTGCAGGCCAAGAAAGCCGGCGGCAACATCAAGGAACTCTGCGATCGGATCGAGGGCGACGCCATGATCCGCGAAGTCGTCCTGGTGGACCAGTCGCCGATCGGGCGCACGCCGCGCTCGAACCCCTCCACGTATCTGAAAGCCTTCGACGCCATCCGCGAAGTATTCGCCTCCCTGCCGGAGGCCAGGAAGCGCGGCTATTCCGCGGGGCACTTTTCCTTCAACATCCCCGGCGGGCGCTGCGAAGCCTGCCAGGGCGACGGCACGGTGACCGTAGAGATGCAATTCCTCGCCGATGTCGAGCTGGTGTGCGAAGAGTGCCGCGGCACGCGTTTCAAGAGCAGCCTGCTCGAGGCGCGCTTCCGCGACCGCAACATCCACGAGGTGCTGCAGCTCACCGTGCGCGAGGCGCTGGCCTTCTTCGCCAGCGTGCCCAAGGTCACCTCCAAGCTGAAGATTCTCGATGAAGTAGGACTGGGCTATCTGCGCCTGGGCCAGTCCGCCACCACGCTCTCCGGCGGCGAGGCGCAACGCCTCAAACTGGCGGCGCATCTCACGCGGCAGGCCAACGAGGGCGTCTTGTACATTTTCGATGAGCCGACCACCGGGCTGCACTTCGACGACATCCAGAAGCTGCTGATGGCCTTCCGCAAGCTGCTCGAGGGCGGCGCCTCACTGCTGATCATCGAGCACAACCTGGACGTCATCAAGTCGGCGGATTGGGTGATCGACCTCGGCCCCGAAGGCGGAGACCGCGGCGGGCGTGTGGTGGCCACGGGAACGCCGGAACAAGTGGCGCGGAACTCACATTCCTACACCGGAAAATTCCTGGCGCGCGTACTGAACAATCATGCGGGCGGACACGGCAACTCGCACTCCCATGCGCACCCGAGCCCGCGGCCAAACCTGGCGCGATGAAACCTCTGCGGAAACAAGCCTTCGCTGTGCTCTGCTGCATCGTTTTCAGTCTCGCCGCCACTGCTACCGCGCAGGTCCCGCAGAGAAAGCCGACGGCTGCCCAGCAGAAGAAAGAAGACCGCTCGGATCCACTCCGCCCTCTTCTCGAACAGGCCGAACAAGCGATCGAAAAGAAGGATTACGTCGCTGCCGTGCCGTTGCTGCGCAACTATCTTGCCCAGCGCTCCGACGATGCCGCCGCGCATTTTCAGCTTGGCTACGTGTACTCGAATCTGGAGCTACGCGAGGAGGCCCAGGCCGAGTACCGCGCCGCGATCCGCCTCAACCCGAAACTCGCCGCAGCGCATCTGAATCTCGGACTGGAGCTGCTGGACCGCGAACCCGCCGCCGCTGTCGAACCCTTGCGCCGCGCCAGCGAACTATTGCCCGATCAAAGCCGCCCGCAATACCTGTGGGGGCTGGCCCTGGGACGCTCCGGCAATGTTGCCGGCGCTCTCGAGGCCTACCAGACTGCCAGGCGCCTCGACGACAAGAACTATGAGATTCGGCTTGCTCTGGGCCGTGCGCTGCTCCGCGCCGAGCGCCCCGCGGAGGCCGAAGCCGAGTTTCGCAGCGCGCTGGCTCTGCGCGCGGATTCCGCTCCCGCGCGACTTGGTCTGGCGGACAGCCTGCTGGCGCAGAAGAAGCAGGAAGTAGGCGCAGAAGAATTGGCGGCCTATCTGCAGCTTCAGCCCGAGGACCGGGAAAGCCGCCTGCAGCGGGCTGGAATCCTGATCGACCTCAAACGGTACAGCGAGGCGCTCGCGGAAATTGACCGGGCCGATGCCGGGGCACCGCCTGCGCTGGAAAGCTACAAGCTGCGCGCGGAGATCCTCCTCCAGCAGAAACAGTTTCCGCAGGCCGCTGACCTTGTGCAGAAAGCTCTGCTGCTGGCGCCAAGCGACGCCGCATGGCACGCGCGCCTGGGAAGGATCCGGCTCGAGCTTCGGGATTTTCCCGCGGCCGAGCGCGCTCTGCGCCAGGCCTTGCAGCTCGACGCCAACCAGACCGACGCCCTGCGCGACCTGATGGCCGTGTACTACTTGAGCGAACATTACCAGGCCGCTCTCGATGCGCTCGACCTGCTGGCCCAGCGCGAGGAGCCCAACGCGGGTTCCTGGTTTGTGCGGGCCACCTGCTACGATAAACTAGAAAAGAAGACGGAGGCCGTCGCCGCTTACGAAAGGTTCCTGGCCCTGGACCAGGGCCGCAGTGAGAACCACGATTTTCAGGCGCGGCAACGCATCCGCGTGCTGACGCGCGAGCTACAACACAAAAAGAAATAGGATGGCCACCCTCGGTCCGCTTTCACGATCCCTGATTCTCGCGGCCGCTCTGCCCGCTCTCCTGCTCCCGGCCGCGCGCGTGCACGACTCCCTCACCGAACTCAAAAGCCAGTTCAACCGGGAAAACGAGCCCGCGCGGAAGGCCAAGGCCCTGGCGAAACTCGGCGACGCTCAATTCGACCTCGCGCGCCGCGCGCTCGATCTCAGCGACTTCGCACAGGCCTTGCAACTCCTCCAGGACTACCGCGACGCCGTGCACACGGCGCAGACCTCCTTCAGGGCCGCAACATCGGACCCCGAACGCCGTCCTGGCGGCTTCAAGCAGCTCCAGATCCACGTGCGCAAGAGCATTCGCGCGCTCGACCAGATCATCCTCTCGCTACCCGAGGACCAGCGCACGCCCTTTGACGCCGTTCGCAAAGACCTGCTCAGCAGGGAGAAGGAATTGATCGATCTGCTCTTCCCTCGCCAGCCGGGAAAAACTCCCGGTCCGGAAAAACCGAAAGGGTGAAGCCAACATGCGTGCCAAAACCATCGGCAGAATCCTCGCCAGCACTTTGCTTCTGGCCGCTCTGCTGCCAGCGGGCGCCGTTCCCCTGGCCGCGCAGCAAAAAAAAGACTACTTGACTGAAATCGAAGCGGACAAGATCCGCGACGCCGAGACGCCCTCCGCGCGGATCAAACTGTTCCTGGCCTTCGCCGCCGACCGCATCAAAAAACTCCAGTATGAACTCCCGCGGCCTTCCGAGAATCCCCGGCAGCGCGCCGAACGCCTGAACAGCCTGCTGAACGCCTTCACGGGCTGCGTGGACGATGCCGCCGAGTTGATCGAGTTGGGGCGCGAAAAACAGGAAGACGTCCACGCGGGCGTCAAGGAGATGCTGGCCAAGGGCAAAGAATTCCTCGCCTACCTCGAGGATCTCGCCAAGACCGGCCCGGACCGGGAGTCCTACCGCGCCAACTTGGAGGATGCCATCGAAGGAACGCGCGACGCCCTGAAGGAAGCCGAGAAGGCCGCCAAGGAAATCGCTCCTCCCCCGGTGCGGAGAAAGAATTGAATCCACGCGCAAGAAAGGGGAGCGTTCTGCCCGGCGGAGATCGCATCTTCCAGCGCATGTATACGCGCCTCGGCTGCCAGGGGCGCCCGCCGCACTTCGTGGTGGAGTTTTATCCCTACGCCAGCCTGATGCACACCATCCGGCTGCGGGAGGACTCCGCGCACGTGCGCCTCTCGGACCTGCTGCGCGCGGCCCCCCGCAAGGTGCTCGAAGCAGCGGCTGCCATCCTGCTGGCGCGGCTCTACCGACACCGCCCAGCGCGCGAGCAACTGCAGAGCTATCGAGAATTCCGAATGGCACACAGCACCCGGCGGCGCGTCCTGCGGGCGCGGCGCGCCCGCGGGCGGCGGCTGAAGAGTGGAGCCCGAGGAAGATTTCACGACTTGGCGCAATTGTTCTCGGGTTTGAACCGCCGGTATTTTTCCGGTCGCCTCCCCCGGCCGGCGCTGGGCTGGAGTGCGCGCGCGTGGCGCGCGCAACTCGGGTGCTTCGACCCGGGCCTCCATCAGATTGTCATCAATTCGCGGCTTGACCGTGGCCATGTGCCAGCCTTCGTCGTGGAGTACGTCCTGTTCCACGAAATGCTGCACGTCAAACATCCCATTCGCGCCGCCGCTTGCGGATTGCAGGCGCACTCGGCGGAATTCCGCCGGGAAGAAAAACGTTTTGCGGGATACCAGCGGGCGCGGCGATTCCTCGAGCGCCTGGCTTGAACAGCTAGCGAGAACGGTGGTGGGCCGCAGTTTTTTCTAGTTCGCGGGAGAGTTTCTTGATCCGTTTGCGCACCTTTTTTGCGTCCGCCGCCCGTGGCAGGATCTCCAGGTATTTTTCGTAGGACTTGATCGCCGCGGCCTTGTCACCCTTTTTCTCGTAGGCCTCGCCCAGCAGCAGGTAAGGCCGCGCGAAATTCGGCTTCCGCCGGGCAGCATCCTGGAAGCGTTCGATCGCCGCGTCGTAGTTCCCTTTCTTCATGTAGTAGGTGCCGATCTCGATGCTCTTTTCCGCGTGATAGGGATCGAAGGTCTGGTCAGCGGGGTTTTGCTCCTGTGGGGGCGGCGGGGCCTGCGCCCGCAGCGCTGCCGGGATGCTCAGCATGGCGAGGAGCAAGGCCATAGCGAATCGCGTTTTCATCGTATTCCTATGACCCAAAGGGGCACATCTAGAAAGGGTTAGATTCGCTTTGCTATGATGAAAGTTGTCCCGGGGCGTGCAGCCACGCGCCGGAGTCATTCTACCCCACCGTGGAACTCGCGCAAAAAGTCGCCAGCCTGCCCACCCGGGCCGGCGTGTATCTGTTCAAGGATGTAATGGGCAACATCCTCTACGTGGGCAAGGCGCAGTCGCTGCGCGGTCGCGTCAAGTCCTACTTCCTCGAGTCGGCGCTCGCCGACGCGAAGACCGGCTCGCTGGTCCGCCAGATCGCCGACCTCGAAACCATCGTCGTGGACAACGAGAAGGAAGCCCTGGCGCTCGAAAACAACCTGATCAAGCAGCATAAGCCCAAGTTCAACATCCTGCTGCGCGATGACAAGACCTATCCGTACATCCGCTTCACCGCATTTGAGAACTACCCACGCGTTTATGTGACGCGCCGGCTGAAGAAGGATGGTTCGATCTATTTTGGTCCGTACTTCCCCCACAGCTTGGCCCACCGCATCGTGCACTTCATCCACAAGCGCTTCCGGGTGCCCTCCTGCACCGTGGACCTCGCGCGCCCGCACCCGCGCCCTTGCTTGCAGTACTACATCAAGCGGTGCCTGGGGCCCTGCGTGACCGGCTTGACCACCGAAGCGCGCTACGCCGAAGCCGCGCGCGACACCCGCCTGTTCCTCGAAGGCCGCCGGACAGATCTGATGCGCAGCCTCGAGGAAAGAATGCAGCAGGCTTCCGACGAAGAGCGCTTCGAGCAGGCTGCCGCATATCGCGACCTGCTGCGCACGCTGGAAGAAATCGAGGAGCGCCAGAAGATCACCGCCGCTCAGGGCGACGACACCGACGTGCTGGCTTGGTACGCCGAGCCGCCCCAGGTGGCCGTCAACCTGTTTCACCTGCGCGGCGGGCGCGTGGTGGACCGCCGGGATTTCTACTGGGAGGAGCTCGAGGAGTTTGACCCTTCTGAATTCCTCCCCTCCCTGCTCAAGCAGCTTTACTTGGACGCCGCTTACCTGCCGCGGGCCCTTCACGTGCCCATGGATTTTGAGGAACGCAGGCTGCTGGAGGAAAGCCTCTCGGAGCGCGCCGGCCGCCGCGTGGAAATTCTGACGCCGCAGCGGGGCTCCAAACGCGCCTTTCTCGACCTGGTGGAGAAAAACGCCCGGCACTCCTTTGAGCAGCGTTTCCGCGTGCTCCAACCCAGTTCCCAAGCCATTGCGGAAGCCCTGCAAAACGCTTTGAACCTGCCCCAGGCACCGCGGCGGATCGAGAGCTTCGACATCTCGCACATCCAGGGCTCGGATACGGTGGCCTCCATGGTGGTCTGGGAAGACGGCCGGATGAAAAAGTCGGCGTATCGCAAATTCATCATTCGCGGAGAGCACGGCAACGACGACTTCGCCAGCATGCGCGAGGCGGCCGAACGGCGCTACCGACGCCTGCAAGAGGAGCGCAAGCCGCTGCCGAGCCTGATCCTGATTGACGGCGGAATCGGGCAGTTGCACGCCGCCGCCGCGGCGCTCGAAAAACTCGAGATCATCAACCAGCCCCTGGCCAGCATCGCGAAAAAAGAAGAAGTGATTTATGTTTTCGGGCAGGAGGACGAGCCCGTCGTGCTCGAGCGCCACTCGCCCATCCTGCATCTGGTGCAGCAGATCCGCGACGAAACCCACCGGTTTGCCGTCACGTTTCACCGGCGCCGCCGGGCGGGCCGCACGCTGCACACGGCGCTGGTGGACATCCCCGGAGTCGGCGAGCGCACGGCGCAGAAGCTGCTGCGCAGGTTCGGCAGCATCGCCAATCTCCGCCAGGCCAGTCTGGAGGATCTCTCCCGCGTGGTCACGCGCCCCCAGGCACAGCGCATCGTCGAATTCCTGCGCAGCGAGACTTCGGCCTCGCGACCCGCGTCGTAAGCCGCGCCGCGGGATTCCTTGCAACCCTCTGGCCGGTATGCTACTTTGGCTCGGGGAGGGTTTAGCCATGGCCGACAATACGGGTTCTAAGATCAGCTTTTTCCTGGTCGGGCTGGGCATCGGCACGCTGCTCGGCATCCTGTTTGCCCCCAAGTCCGGCGAAGAAACTCGCGAATACCTCACACAGAAGGCCGAAGAGGGCCGCGAGTACGCGCAGAAGAAAGCGCGGGAGTTGCGCGAGCGCGCCGACGACCTGCTGGAGCGCAGCAAGGAGATCGCGTCGCGACAG
>JACQDH010000211.1 GCA_016201215.1 Acidobacteriota bacterium
AGTTGGGCGGCTTGCATCCGGCGCGCTTCCAGGGCGGCGAAGTCGCGCCGAGGCCGCAGCAGGGTGGACATGCACTCAACATACCACACCCGCCCGAAGAGTGTTACTCTATTTTGCGAGAGTCTTTAAAAGCAGGTAGGCGCCATGCTGGTTTGCACGCGCACGCTGCCCGAAGGCACCAGGATGGAAATCCAGAACGACCGCAGCCGCCAGCGCGCTGCCTGCCGTGTCACCCGCGCGCCGCGCGGACCTTCTTGGGACTTAGCGGAAGGGAAGGGAGACAAGATCCACGTTGCCGCCCGATAGGATGATGCCGATTCTCTTGCCCTCGGCGGCCCTCTCCGGGCCCGCGAGCTTCCGCCCCAGCGCCGGCGCGACAGCGACGGCTGAGGAAGGCTCGATCACGAGTTTCATGCGCTCCCAGACCAGCCGCATCGCCGCGACGATCTCTTCCTCGGTGAGGACCACGATGCGGTCCACGCGTTCGCGGAGGATTGCGAAGGTGCGCTCGCCAAGCTGTGCACGCAGGCCGTCTGCGATTGTGTCGGGGTGGTTCGCCGGCACCAGTCGCCCTGCCGCGAGCGAGCGGTAGGCGTCGTCGGCATTCTTCGGCTCGCAGCCGACTACGTGAATCCCCGGTTCCAGACCTTGCGCGGCAATCGCCGTGCCGCTAAGCAACCCACCGCCACTCACCGGCGCGAGAAGGAAGTCGAGGCCGGGCACCTCCTCGAGAAACTCCACCGCGGCCGTGGCCTGTCCGGCGATGATGCGGTCATCGTCGTACGGGTGGATGATCACAGCGCCTGTGCGGCGCATGATTTCCACGGCAGTGGCCTCGCGCGCGGAAAGGGTGGGTTCGCAATAGCTGATTTCGCCGCCGTAGGCTTCGACCGCCCGACGCTTCGCCAGCGAGCTATTGGACGGCATCACGATCCACGCGCGGACGCCGCGCCACCGCGCTGCCAGCGCCACGGCCGCTGCGTGGTTTCCGGAAGAGTGGGTCACCACGCCCCGTGAGACTTCCTCCTCGCCGAGCGAGAAGATCGTGTTGGTGGCTCCGCGAATCTTGAACGAGCCCGTCTTTTGCAGGTTCTCGCACTTGAAATAGAGCTGCGCGCTGGCGACGGCGTCGAGCGATTGGGAGGTCATCACCGGCGTGCGATGGATGTGCGGCGCAATCCGGGCGTGGGCCTCGCGGATGGCCTCCAGGCTGGGGCCGGCGAGGCTTGCTCGATCGGCGTTTGGGACGACGCTCATGGCTGCTGCAATCTCCGCTTACGATTCGCGGTCCCTGTGTTCCTCTCCTTCGGAATGGCCGACGATTATGGCATAGTCTGTGTCGTCATGCCCGCTGCGGGTTTCGCCGACCAGACGCGCATTTGCGTTGCCGGCTTCCTGCGTTCGCTCAGTGTGGGAATGACCGGCGTGCTCCTGGCCATCTATCTCAGTTCGGCCGGCTGGAGCGTCCAACGCACCGGGCTGCTGGTGACCGTGGGGCTTGCCGGAGCCGCCCTGGCCACGCTGCTGACGAGCTTGCTGGCCGACCGCGCTGGCCGCCGCCGCACCCTGGTTACGCTGGCGCTGCTCACCGCGCTGGGCGCGGCGGCCTTGGCCGCCACGCGCTGGCCCACGCTGCTGCTTGTCGTGGCCTTCCTGGGAATGGTCAACGGCCTGGGGCGCGACCGCGGCCCAGCTTATGCGCTCGAGCAGGCCCTGCTGCCCGAAACCACCACGCCCGAGCGCCGCACTTTTGCCTTGGCTTGGTACGGCCTGACGCTCGACGCCGGCCTGGCCCTCGGCAGTCTCCTGGCGGGGGCGCCCTTTCTGCTGCGCACGCGATGGGGATGGAGTTCTGATTCCGCGTACCAGGCTGCCTGGCTGTTCTCCGCTGCTCTGTCGCTGGGGTCCGCGGTGCTTTCTGCTTCGCTCTCCTCGCGCGTGGAGGTTGCCAACCGCGGGGCCCGGGGCGGCGTGAGACTCGGCCGGCTGTCTCTGGAGATTGCCCCGGAATCCAAGCGCCGCATCGCCAAGCTCGCCGCGCTGACGGGGATGGATAGCCTGGGCGGCGGTTTCCTGACCAGCGCGCTGGTTTCTTACTGGTTCTTCCGCCGCTTCGGCATCGGCGAGGAATGGCTCGGCCTGCTGTTCTTCGGCGCGCGGGTGGCCAATGCCGCCTCGCACCTGGTGGCGGCGTGGCTGGCGCGGCGGATCGGCTTGTTGAATACCATGGTCTTCACGCACATCCCCTCGAGCCTGTTCCTCATCGCCGTGGCCTTCGCACCGAGTGCTGCCTGGGCCACCGCGCTGTTTTTGGCGCGCGAGGCGCTGGTGGAGATGGACGTGCCGACCCGGCAGTCCTACATCCTCGCTGTGGTGCGACCCGAGGAGCGCGCTTTCGCCAGCGGCATGACCACACTGACCCGCAACGTGGCCTACGCCGTGGCTCCGGCCGGCGCGGGCCTGGCCATGAGCGGGTTGGCGCTGGCCAGCCCGCTGTTTCTGGGAGCGGGCACAAAGATCGTTTACGACCTGCTGCTCTATTTCTCCTTCCGGCGCATCCGGCCCCCTGAGGAAATGACACACGGCTGAACAAAAAACTTGCACTCGCCGCCGGCACTTATAGAATCAATTAACCCTTCCAGATTGGAAACTGCGCAGACCCCTTCCTCGGCGCGGAGAGGAATTCATGGATATGAGTAACCGGCGTCTCGCCACGCGCGTCAATCTTCGCATCCCGGTTAGCTTTCGTTGCTTGTCCACCCCCGCGCTCCCGAGGCAAGTCGGCGAGTCGGTGAATCTTTCCGAACGGGGTGTTTACTTCGAGACCGAAGTCGCCCCCGCCGTGGGCACACCGGTCGAATTGATCCTGAGGATGCCGCGTGAACTGACTGGGCGCGAGGCCACCGAGCTCTGCTGCGTGGCGCGCGTCATTCACGTGCGCCCGGACCCCTTGTCAAATGGCAAGGTGGGCGTTGGGGTGTACATCGAGCGGTACGAATCGATGGTGCCCGTCGAGAAGCGGGCGAGCTAAGCGGGGGATCGCGACGCCTTCCATCGGGCGCCGGGCAGGTTTTCCTGGTGCTCAGGGCTTCTTCGCAGGAACACTGAAGGTGACTTTGGCGGTCGCGCTGTTCTCGAACTGGTCATGCACGCGCACGGCCAGGGTGTGCTCGCCCGGCGCGAGACCCCGAAGCGTCAGGTCGTAGCTTTCCCGCGGCGCGTCGGTGAGCCGGCCCACCGGGAAGGCGGTGGTCCATTCGCCGGCGTCCAAGCTGTACTCCGCGCGGGCGATGGCGCTGTAGGAGTCGCGTGCATCGAAGCGAGCGCGCACGTCGGGGCTGGCGGGCTCGGCGCGCAGGTTTTCGACCACCGGCGGCGTGTTGTCAACTTCAAAGCGGTCGCTTTCGCGTTCGGCCGTCAGGGTGTCCTCGGGTGGGTTGGAGGGCGCGTCCGAGGCCACAATCTTCAGGTAGTAGGCGCCGTCGGGCATCGTGCTGGTGTCCCAGGAGTAGAATTTCTGCTCCACTCTGTCCTTGAGCAGCTTCCAGTTTTTCTCGCCCTCGCCGCGGTAGTAGACCGTATAGAGCAGTTCGTCGTCGTTCTCATCCCGCGCGCTCCACACTACGGCCTGAAAACCCTTCTGGGCGAAGCCCTGCGGGGGCGGGTCAAACCGTTGCGGCGGCTGCTGCGGCGGCGTGGGGACGGTAAACCCGCCCGCCTGCGGCGGTGGAGGCGGCAGACGCAATTGCACAGGCTGCGAGGGCCCCGCGCCCTGCGGTGCAGCCTGGAAACCCTGCACGCGCACGGCGGGGTGCTGCAGCACGATGGCGTCAATGGTGGGTAGGCCGTTCTTCGGCAGATACGACAGGCTCACCCAGGAAATGTTGGGCGTCGGGGCGTCCCCGCTGCGGAGTACGGCTTTCCACTGTGCGAACCGTGCCGGCGGGCAATTCACCTTCTCGCCCTTTCCGCGGGTATAGGGTCCCGCCCACGGGCTCCAATTCTTTTCGGGGTTGGAGGTATTGCCTGAGCGAACATAGAGCGCAATGCGGGCGTCGCCCGAGCCTGGCTTGGGCTCGGCCGACGAGCCGCCGTTTTCGCCCCACCACTCCAGCCGGCCCCACTGGGAGAAAAGCCGGGCGTCGAAGGTCTGCGATTCAAAGCTACCCTCCGGCTCGTTGTCTGGCCCGAGCGTGAAGACCTTGCCCGGATTCGCCGTGCACAGATAAACCTTGCCTCCGGGCCCTTGCGCCAGGCCGGTCACCTGCGAGGAGGCCGTTTTTGCCAGGTTGGAGAAAACGTTGTTGCCCTCGAGCTGGATCAGCGTGCCGCGATTGCCGGTGCCCAGCAGCAGTTTTCCGGCCGGCGAAAGCCCCAGCGCATAGACCAGTTCGTCGCGCGAACTCCACAACTCCTGCGGTGCGCCGTCGGGCGCCAGGCGATAGACGGCGCTGGAGATCATCGGCGGGAAGGGAATGAAGGTGGTGGTTGGCTGGGCCGGGAGGGCAGCGATGGCAACCCCCACTTGACCGCCGACCATGCCGCCTGCGGCCTGCGGAGGGATACTTGGGGCCTGCGGCGGCGCTGGTGCAGGGCGCTGCTTTTCTCCCACTGCGGCCGCATAGGTGTTTCCCGAGCGGTCCACCAGCAGCGCGGTGATTTCCTGCTTCGAGGTTTCGTAGAGCACAAAGGCGCGGCGAGCTTCGGGTTTTTCCGGTGTGCCCGCAGCGGCTTTGGAGATGCGCAGGATCAGCCCGTTAGGCTCGGTTCCGGCGAGCAAGTCGCCCTTCTGGTCAAAGGCCAGCGCGCGGACGTGCGTTTCTTCGCTGGCGTAGAAGACCTGGCCCTTGCCGTCTGGGGTCACCGCGAAGACCTGGCCCTTGTCGCCGGTGGCCACATAAAGGGTGCCCTCGGCGTCCACCACCAGGTCCCAGATGTATTTCGTTTTCGGCTCAAAGAAGACTTTCTTCTCGCCGCCGGGCGTGACGCGGTACACCTTGCCGTCCGGCGAAGTGCCCACGTAGAGGTTGTCGTGCGCGTCGATGGCCAGGGCCTGTGCGACCATCTCCGCCGACTCGAATACGGGGGTGGCAACGCCCTTGGTGTCCAAGCGCATTACTTTGGCGCTGGAGCCGCCCGCAGCGTAGAGGTTGCCCTTGGAGTCTGCGCGCAGCGCCCAGAGATAGGCCGTGTTGGCGTCGGCGAAAGCAGCAAAGCGCGGGGCCAGCACCAGCTTGCCGTCGCTGCGCAGCGCCACACCCTTGGCCGTGCCCTTCTCGAACTCGTCGTAATTGGTTTGGCGCCAGCGGCGGGTGTGTTCGGCGCGCACCACCGGCGGCAGCGCCTCGGTGAGCAGCAGCGACAACGCGACGGCAAGGATGTTCCGTCCGAAAGAAAGCATGGTTTCCACCCTCTCTGTTCCTGAGCCGGAGGCTACTTCACGGTGATGGTGACCGAAGCGAATCCCGAGATCACTTCGTTCCTGGGCACAGACCATTCTCCGGCAGTTGATTCCCGCAGCAGGAACGTGCCGCCCGAGCTGCGCCGCTGGTCGAGCACGTTGATCTCCGAAAGCGGCGCATTGGGCAGCTCCTTGTCCTCGACGAGCAGGGTCGGCGTGGGCTGGAGCAGCGTCACGTAGAGCCGGTTGTTCCGCCGCTCGCGGTTGAGCAGGGTGATGAGCTGCTCGAGCCCGGCGAGCCGGCCCTGCGGCGCGAACGTAAACAGGCGCGACATCCGGTTCAGCGTCTCCGAGTCGCTCACCAGGATGCGTAGCGTCGCGCCGCGCGCCGCCTGCGGCGGAATGGTGATGGGCACTTCCTGGATGACCGGCGCGCCGCGGTAGGGCCGCAGCAGCACCTTGACGTTGACCGCCTCACCCGGATGCGCCTCGCTCTTTTCGCTCCACGCGCTTTCGATGCTGGCCACGCGCCGCTCGGGGATGCTTTCCACGCGCAGGGCGATGCGCTCGATCCGCGCGGCTTCGTACGGGTTGGAGAAGATCCGCGTGAAGACGTTTTGCACCGTTCCGGCCACGAAGATTCCGTCGGGCATGAACAGGTCGGTAGGCGCGAACATGTTCTCGAGGATCACTCGCGAGTGGCCGGCGATGTCGATTCCGCCGGTCAGGCGGAAGGTCGTCCCCTCGCCGTAGGCCGTGTTGGAGACCAGCCCGTTAAACGCGCTAATGGACACCAGCAGCGGCGTGAGCTTGGCGTTCTCCATCAACTCGAAATGGAACTTCTTCTCCACCGCGGGCGTGGCGATGCTCAGCTCGACCGGAATCATCCGCGGCGCCGCTCCCAGCCGCCCCAGCACGGTGGTCAGGCGGTCCTGGGTGATCGTGCCGATCAACCCGCCGGAGTTGACGATCTTCGTGGAGGCCAGCTCCGAGGAGAGCGTGGTCACCACGCGCCCGCGCGACATCGGCATTTGCAGCGACCCGAAGCCCAGGAAGGGATGCCCGCAGGCGAACACCCGGTCGGAGGTCACCAGCGTGACCGTGCAGGCCGCCTGAATGGAGAGGTCGCCCCGCACCAGCACCATACCCACCATGTCGCCCGGCTCCAGGTGGGCGTCATCGGGCTGCGGTGCGGAGGTGCCGCCTTGGGTGGCCACCAACCCGTAGCCTGCCAGTTGCTCGGCGAAGCGCCCGAGCGCCGCCGCATGGAAGCCGGAGAAAACCAGTGGCGTCTCAATCGGTGCCAGGTACGCGCTTCTGCCCCCACCGACCCGCTGCGCAATCTCCGCCGGCAGCGGGTACTGAGCCGGTGCGGCGCTGCTCGCGAGTTGCGTCTCCGGGCCCAGGCTGGATGTCTCGGCCATCTCTGCTGCGGTGCCGCTGTGTGCCGTTGGCGTCTCGGCAGCCGCTTGCACCTCGAGCATGTTCTCGATGGGCGTGACGCCTGCCAGCGGCTCCTTGGTGAAAATGCCGAACTTGAGCGAAAGCGCGCCCGCTAGCTTGCCCTCGAGGTACACCGGGCTGCCGCTCATGCCCGCCACGACGCCCGTGTGCTCCACCTTGGGTCCCTTGAGCTGGACCAGGATGATGGATTGCTTCGGGCCCATCAGATTGGGCAACACGCCGATGACTTCGAGGTCGAATTTCTCGATCCGATCGCCGGCGAAAATTGTATAGGCGACGCCCTGCATTCCCGGCTTCACCTGATCGAGGGGCAGGATCTCGAGCTTATCGGCAGCGGCGAGAGAGGCGGCGGTGAAAACCAGCAGGAACGCGGCAAACAGGATTCCCCTGCAGCCCGAAGAGAGACACAGGCGCGGCAGAGCAGATGATTTCCGTGGGGCCGAAGGCATCAACAAGCCATGATACCTGTGGGGACGACGGGAATCAATTGCCCTGCGCGTGAAATGTGCCCCACGCGGAGATGGAATCGCCGCAATTATTCGGTGGCTTGCGCTGCGCGAGCCGGAGCGGCCTGCTTCCCCGCAAAAGTTTGCTGCAGCGCCTACACGCACAGGACCACCATCACCGGTTCGAGCGGGTGGCGGTAGCGAAGCTGGTAGTAAACCACGTAGTACACGAGGGGACAAACCGCCAACAGAAGGGCGTAAGGCACAGCCTCCTGCTTACGGTTGCGGAGCGCCAGGACGAGGCCCAGAAGAGCTAAGGCGCTTTGCATGGCAAACCCGAACCAGATGCCGGCCCCAGCCCATTCCGCGCGCCGGCCGGTGCCCCGGATCTGCCAATTACTCGACCACCAGTAGGAGATGCGCAGGAGCGTCAGCCGGGCGAACGCGCCGGGACGCTGCGCGATGAACTGCAGCGCCTCGCGCTTCTTCTCGTCCATGTACGCGACTTCGCCCATCTGCCGGTACTGCTGCAACTCCGCGGAGTTGTAGGCGGGATGCAGTGGGCTCACCGGCGACCCGAAGGCCTGTGGATTGTTTCCGAGACGCAGCTCGAGGCCGAAATTGGAACGCAAGGGGATGAAGCGATGAAAGGTCGCGTAATTCCTGACCAGCCAGGGACTGACGCAGGCAAGAAATGCAAGCGCCGCAGTGGCCAGGCCACGGCCCGGCCGGGCGGCGGGCCCGCGCAGGCGGTGCCACAGCCAACCCCAGAGAAACGGCAGCACGCTGAGGGCGACAGGACTAGCCAGAGAGGTCAAGCCACAGACCAGGCCGAAGGCGAACCAGTTCCAGTGTCGCGCGGGGAACTCCAGGTGCAGGGTCAGCAGAACCATCAAGCTCAAGAGCAAAGCGACGAGTGGCGCCAGCTCCACCCGGCGAACGGAGAAAATCACCGCCGTGGGAAGCAATGCCCAGGTCCACCCCGCCAGATTGGCCGCTGTCCGCCCAAAGGTTTTTCCCCGATGTAGAAAACTGTCAGGCAGGTCAGCGCGGAGAAGAAGCTATTGAGCGCCAGGATGACAAAGGCGGAAGTGTCCGTGTAGATCCCGAACAGCCGGAAGACGCCGGCAAGCAGGAAAAGAAAGAGCGGGGCCTGGAATGCAGTCGGGCCGGTGAACCCGTGAAGCGGCGAACTGAAACCCTGGCCGGAGGCAATCGAGCGGGCGAGCCGGCCGGTTTCGTGGGCGAACAAGAAATAGTCCTGGGCGGGGTCCATGTGATCGGTGCCCAGTGCGACGATCAGGGGCAGCCGGAGTAGCAGCGCCGCCGCAACCATCAGAGCTGGCGGCTTGATCAAGCGACGCGCGAAGTCCATGCGGCTCACTCGGCTCCGGCAGTCCGAAGCGAACGGTACTCTACGATTCGCTTCGCGCACGCGCAAGCGGTGTTTGGCCGGGAGCGCGAGCAGGGCCGAGGCCGCCGGCCTGCAAAGCACTACGCCGGCCCGCATACTGGCGAGCCGGCGTCATCTGTCCTGGACGGATTTTTCTCTGCGTGCGGTCGTCCTCGCCTACGCGGGATGCGCCCAGGTCTTCTCTCTTGAATCCTCGTAGGGATACACGTGGATCATCCAGCCAAAGATCGCGGGCAGAAAATTTCCCCCAGCCTCCTCGCAAGCGTCGGGCGTGGAGATGGAACCCGCCAGGCCGAACTTGGTCCAATCGGCTCTGGCGCCCTGGCCCCTGGGCGGCATGCAGAGGTTGACGTGCAAGTGCCAGGTTCCCACGCTCAGGGGCACGCGTGCGTTCAACTGGTCCTCGGTGGCGGTCCTGGGCATGGTGTACATCGCGCCGAGCAGTTCGTAGCCGCTCGCGGTCTTCTTGTAGAGCAGCGAGGTGGGTCGGGCGGGATCGAATGTGAAGGCTTCGAGGAACCCGTTCTTGTAGTTGGTGAAGTGGTACTGCGGCTGGGGAAGGTTTGGCAGGAAGATCTGAAAGCCGTCCCCCAGGGCCACGCGATAGTCCTTGTATTTCTCGATCCCGGCGCGCAGCTCCCTGACGATGGCGTCGGCGCGGGCCAGGTCTTCGGGCGTTTGCGGGCGCGGCGCGGTCATCTTCATGTGTGCGTTCCTGTGGTGATGCCCGGGGGTCATGGACTGCATGGCCCCGTGCTCGGCGTGCTGGTCTGGGTCCATGCTCCGCGAATGCTGATGGTCCATGCCCTGCATCTGGCCGTGCCGAGGCTCCGCCGGCGACCGTGGCTGCTGTCCTTTCAGCGAGCCGGCCGCAGAGAAAGCCAAAACGGCGGCCGCCAAAACCGCGAGTGTCTTTCGTGCACTCATCGTGCTCTCTCCTCTCAAGATATTTTACGCTCCGGCGCGCGAGAAATTTCACTGTGCCAGCAGGGCCTACTCAGTCACGCATGAGGAATCAAGGGCGAGGTGGTCCCGGATAGGGGGATAGCTTCGGAGGAGTTTCGTCGGGTTCCATCAGCCAGACGTGACAATCGCGGAAGTACTGGAGCAGCTCTTCATCCTTTCCGGAGCCCATCTCGCGCGCCCAGACCGCCTTGGCGCCATCAATGTCCGCGCGGTTGTACACCCACTCCCGATGCACATCGTGGTCGGGGCGGTAGCGCACCAGGACCAGGTGCCGCCCCGGCAGGGCCTCCAACTGGGCCTCGACGTGAGCGCGCGCCACGTTGCCTGTGCGCAGACCGCAACGCCAGTGGTCCGAGGTTCGCGGCCGGGCAAGCGCGCAGAAGGGAAGTATGGCGATGCAGAACACCGGAATCGCTCGGACCAGGAACAGTCCCGACGGCCGGCCGCTCCAGCGCCAGAGGCGCAGGTGCCGCATCGCTTGCACCAGCAGGGCAAAGAGCGCACCGGTCAGCGGGGCCGCGTAATGAGGTTCAAACCAAGTCTCAAGCGCGAGCCCCGCAAAACTTACGCCGCAGATCACCAGCAAGAAACGTGTTCGCCAATCGCGAAACACCCGCCGCAACATGATCAGAGGCAACGTCAGGGCCGGCCCCAGGAAAAAAATCCAAAAGCGGAAAACCTTCTTGAACGTGACGCGCAGCAGGCCTTGGACGGAACGCTGATACAAGTTGACTTCCCAGCCCACATAAAAGTCGCGCAGCTCCTTGTGATGATAGACGCGGGGCGGCCTGGGCGATTGCCAGATGAAGACGGCCGCCGATTTGTACGTCTCGATATCGACCTGGTAAGGCAGGCGGAAGGGGCTGCCGGTGACCCGCCAGAAGTAATACCCGGTGGCTGCGGCACCGCTGGCGAGCACGACCAGCAGCGGCAGCACGACGCGCACGGCGGTCGCCCGCAGCGGCGGGGCTTTCCTCCCCAGTAGCCACGTCAGAAGCGCCCAGGCGACCGGCAAAGAGAATACCAACCCTTCAAAGAGGCGGCTGTTGGCCAGAATCACCAACCCAAGACCGATCAGGAGGCCATGATGCACCCGTGGCCGGCGCATCATCGGCGGCATCGCGCCGAGCACCAGCGCTCCACCAATCGCGGGGACGGCACCTCCCCAGTAGCCGTTCATCCAGAGACTAAAGACGCTGAACCGCACCACAGTGAGGAAGCCGCCGAGCAACGCCCATCCGGGCGGCAGCCACTGCTGCAGCATCCAGGTGATCGCGGCGCACATGATGCCGACGCTGAGCCATGAGCCTACCCAGGGGTAGCCGCCGAGCACCTGGCCCGCGGCCAGTACCAGCCCCTGCGCCGGGGGGTACATGGACATGTAGGTGGGTTGCTGAAGGATGTGAATACTCTCGAAGTGAATCCACATCGGGTGGGTCGGGTTGGTGAGCCGTCCAGAGGCGAAGGTGTCCGCGGCCAGCAGGTAACTGAACTCGTCGTGAAACGTGGGGACGGGAACCGGAACCACAGGCAAGAGCGCCGCGCGAGCCGCGAGCGCCAGGAGTCCGACCGCTACAACGGAGAGCGCTCGCCGACGCGCCAGGCGCCCGAAGCGCTGCTCGACCGCGAGAAACCATTTCGCGCCAAGCGTGGGCCACAGGTGGGAAATGACCAACGCAGCTACGGCGAAGGCGAATTCGATGGTGACCAGCAAGAAGCAACACCCGTCCTGCTTCCAGAGCGGCCAACCGGCACCTGGAGAGCGCCGACGGCCGTGTCGAGAAGCGGACGGTACTCTATGATTGGCCTATCGCGCGTGCAAGCGGAGTTTGTGCTGGTGCCGAGTCAGGGCGCGGGCGGGCCGGAATACGGTGCAAGCCGCGGTGGCTTCTCGTCGGGTTCCATCAGCCAGGCGCGCCGCTCGCGGAAGTATTGCAGCAACTCATTGTCTTTGCCTTCGCCCATTTCGCGGGCCCAGATCACTCGGGCGCCATCCAGATCAGCCGCGTTGTACACCCACTCATCCGCCGTATTGTGGGTGGGTTTGTAGCGCACCAGGACGAGGTGGCGGCCTGGTGTGCCCTCGAGTTGCGCCTCGACCCGCGCGCGGGCTAGGTTGCCCGGTTGCCCGCCCCGGTGCACGCATGCCGAGCCGAACGGCGCGAGGCCCAGGCACAGCACGAACATCACAACGCAGATCAGCGGGACCGCTCGCGCGAGAAACAACCCGGAGGGCCGGCCGCGCCAGCGCCAGTAGCGCAGGTGCCGCATCGCTTGCAGAAGGATGGCCAGCAGCGCACTGGTCAGCAGCGCGGCGTAATGCGCGTGATACCAGACCGCCAGTTCGATTCCGGCAAGTGAGATGCCGCAGATCAGCAAGAGCAACGCGGGGCGCCGGTCGCGGAAGAGCCTTGGCAGCATGACCAGCGGGAACGTCAGCGCAGGTGCGAGGTAGAAGCCCCAGAACACCCGGATCTTGTTGTAGGTGACCAGCGCGAGGTCGTGCAGCGACGGCCGGTAAGAAACGTTGCCCGGGGGATTGTAAAACCTCTGCATCACCTTGTGGTGATAGACGGGCTGCGGGCGGGGCGATTGCCAGATGAAGATCGCCTCGGTCATGTAGGTGTCGCGATCGAGCAGGTACGGCAGGCGAAGTGGGTTCCCCGTGACGCGCCAGCAATAATACGCCGTGGCTGCTGCGCCCAAGGCGAGCACGAGAAGCAGCGGCACGACCACGCGCAGAGCAGAAACCCGCAGTGGGGGAGCTTTCCTCCCCAACATCCAGACCAGCAGCACTGCAGCCACGGAACCGCCGAAGATGAACCCTTCGAGCAGGCGACTGTTGGCCAGAATCACCACCCCAAGACCCATCACCAGCGCATGGTGCGTGCGTGGCCGGCGCATCATGCGCGGCAAGGCGCCGAGCACCAGCGCCCCGCCGAGTGCGGGGACCGTCCCTCCCCAGTAGCTGTTCATCCAGTAGCTGAGGATCCCGAAGCGCACTAGAGTTAGCACGCCTCCGAGCAAGGCCCATCCCGGGGGCAGCCAGCCCTGCAGCATCCAGGTCATCACGGCGCACATCGCGCCGGCGCTGAGCCACACGCCCACCCAGGGGTGCCCGCCCAGCACTTTGCCTGCGGCCAGAACGAGCCCTTGCCCCGGCGGGTACATGGACATGTAGGTGGGTTGCTGGACGATGTGAATACTCTCGAAGTGGATCCACATCGGATGCGGCGGATTCGTCAATCTTCCCGAGGCATAGGTGTCCCCGGCCAGCAGGTAGCTGAACTCATCTTCCACGGCGGGAACGGGAACCGGCACCACGGGTAGGAGGGCAGCGCGGATGACCAGCGCCAGAAGCCCCACGGCCACGACCGAAAGCATGCGCCGGCGCGCGATTCGCCCGCCGACGCTCTCCAGCGCATGGAAGGCCTTCGCGCCGAGTTGCGGCCGATACCAGGCCAGCGCCACGGCCAGCACGACGAGCGCAAGCTCAACAAAGTGAAAGCCTCTGGGCCCTTGTCTGTTCAGGCAAGCCAGCCACCCGCCCAGGCTGCTCATTTGTTCTTGTAGCTGGCGACTGGAGACACCCGGGCGTTGACCTTCTCGAGCCGGCGACTCTGGCCAGTCCCCAAGCCAATGCGCAGGAGATGACGGAGGTAGCTCCAGACCTGGGACGCGCCGATCTTGCTCCCACCGTGGGCGCGCTCCTGAAACGTGTAAGGAACCTCGACCGCGTGCGCATAAACGCCGCGGCTGAGCACCTCCAGCAGGATCTTGTACCCGAGCGGCCTCAGTTCGACGTCTTCGATCACTGCACGCTTCAGGAGAAAAAAGCCCGACATAGGATCGCGCACCGAACGCACTTTTCTGGGCAGGAGCAGCCGCGCCAGCAGGGTGGCCGTCCAAGAGATGATCCGGCGGCGAAACTTCCACTCGCTGACCCCGCCGTGCTCCACCGCGCGGCTGGCCACGACCAAGTCGGCGTTGGTTTGGCGGAGGCGCTCGGCGAGCTTGGGCAAAAGCTCCGGCGGGTGTTGCAGGTCGCCATCCATGCACCCGAGGATTTCTCCTTGCGCCGCGCGCCAGCCGGCGAGGACCGCGGTGGAAAGGTCACGCTCGTTCTGCCGCACGACAAGCCGAAGCCACGGCAGGCCAGCTTGGAGCTGGCGAACTTCCTCGGCGGTGCCATCGAGGCTGTTGTCGTCCACGAGGATGAGTTCAAAGGCTTCGCCCGTGGTTTCCAAGGCGGCGCCGGCACGCTCCACCAGCTGGGTGATGTTTTCCCGCTCGTTATAGGTGGGCACGACCAGTGAGATCATGGGATTCTTTCCGCGCGGAGCCGGATCGTGCCGGACGGGCGATGGAGCATCTCAGGCATCGCGGAATAGTCCGTCTTCAGGGCCGGGAAATCAAGTGCCGCCCGGCTTTTCGCCGCTTAAAGCCATGCCGAATCTTGAAGCGCAACGCTGGGCAGGTCGGCCTGCTCTTCCTTGGATGCTCTTTGTGGGCTGCTGGAGGGCCGCTGGGCAAGGCGACCAACGGGCGTGCTAGACTTCCGCTGTGGCACGGAAGACCATTGCGCCGGCGCGAGCCATCACGGGTGCTGTCGAAGTGCCCGGGGACAAGTCCATCTCCCACCGCTACGCCATCCTGGCCGCACTGGCCGAAGGCCGCAGCGAGATCCGGCATTTTTCCACGGCCGAGGATTGCCGACGCACGCTCGATTGTCTCCGCCGGCTTGGCGTGCACATCGCTTCTGAAAAGGACACCGTGCGGATCGCCGGCACGGGTCTGGCGGGACTGCGACGGTCGCGCCGCGCGCTCGATGCGGGCAACTCCGGCACCACGATGCGCCTGCTGGCCGGCGTGCTCTCCGGCCAACCGTTTGGATCCACGATCACCGGCGATGATTCGCTGCGCCACCGGCCGATGGGTCGCGTCATTGAGCCGCTAGCGCGCATGGGCGCGCAGATTCGCGCCCGCGACGGCGGCTTCGCTCCCCTGGAAATCCGCGGCGGGCGCCTCCGGCCGATCGAGTACACCCTGCCGGTGCCCAGCGCCCAGGTGAAGTCGGCGATTCTGCTCGCCGGCCTGTATGCGGAGGGCGCTACGTCGGTCATCGAACCCGTGCGCACACGCGACCACACCGAGCTGGCGGTCGGCGAATTCGGCGCGCATCTCGAGCGCTTTGACCAGACGATTCGCATCCACGGCGGGGCGCGTCTCGAGGCCCGCCAGCTTGTCGTGCCCGGCGACATCTCGTCGGCGGTCTTTTTTCTGGCCGCGGCATTGTTGCTGCCGGAATCGAACCTGCTCATCCACAACGTGGGATTGAACCCCACGCGCACCGCTGTGCTCGATGCTCTGGCCACGATGGGCGCGCCGCTGAGCCTGGTGTCGGTGCACGGTTCGAGCGGCGAACTACTGGGCGACATCGCCGTGCGGCACGCGCCGCTCGATGGCGGAGTCATCTCGGGCGCGGCCGTGCCGCTGCTGATTGACGAGTTGCCTATGCTGGCGGCCCTCGGCCCCTACACCGAGCACGGCATCGAGATCCGCGACGCGCAGGAACTGCGCGTGAAGGAGAGCGACCGCATCGCCGCGCTGGCGGAAAACCTGCGGCGCATGGGCGCGCAGGTCGAGGAACGCCCGGATGGCCTGCGCGTGACGGGGCGTGCTGCCGGGCGGCTGCAGGGAGCCGAGATTGACGCGCACGGCGACCACCGCATCGCCATGGCTCTTGCCGTCGCCGCGCTAGCCGCCGAGGGTGAGAGCGTCATCCGCAACGCCGAGTGCGTCGTGGTTTCCTTCCCCGATTTCTTCACCACGCTCGACCGCCTGCTCGAAAGGTAGCCCTCTTCGGATCGCCGCGGTCGCTCCGTATTCGGGGCCGGGGAATAGCTGTGCCTGTTGAGGGGAAACCGCCGGCGAGACGCCGGCGCTACGCGTGAAGCTGAAAGCTGTGGCCCTACCGGCCCTTGCGCAGGCGGATGGTGCCGTAGCTGGTCTGGAGGCGGAACGGAGGTCCCTTGGTGCCGACTTTTCCCTCAAGCGTGGTATTGCCCTTCTTTTCGACCTGCTGCTTGGCCAGCTCCTCGAACTCGGACTCGATCTCGCCGGAGCGTGCTTCGGCGCGCACCTCAAAGGCGGACTTAGGCGGGAGCACCAGCTCGATGCTGCCCGAGGTGGTCGAAACGTCGAGCGGCTCGCGAGGCGGCTGCGCGAAGCGCAACTCGACGTTGCCGTCGCGGTTCTCGATATGCACCCGCCCGCCGACGTTTTCCAGCGTCACGTCGTACTTGCGCGTGACCAGCGAGACATTCCCCGGCGCGTCGGTTATTTCCATTTTTCCCGAGCTCGTCTCCAGCCGCCCGGCAAGCTGACTGACCGTCAGGTCGGTGCGTCGGGAAACGAAGCGCGCCCCCTTGGCTGCCTTCTCCACGCGGATGGGGCCGTAGAACTCCCCCTCGATGACCGCCTCGCCCTTCACGTCGGCGATCTCCACCTCGCCGCCGCGGCCGGAAAGTTTGACGTTGCCCGCCGCCCCAACGATGTGCGTGTCGCCGTGCCGCGCCTCAACGCTGACGTCGCCGCCGGTGTCGCGGACCTCGATGTTGCCGCGCTGCGATTCCGCGGTGACGCTGCCGGCAATGCCGGTGACCTGCAGGTCGCCGCGCTCGGTCCGCGCAGTGACACTGGCGCGCTTGGGCACGTGCACTTCCAGGTCCATCTGGATGCGCTCGCCAAGCTTGCCCGTTCCCTGCGTGCGCACGTCATAGCCGCCGCCCGACGCCGCGACCTCCACGGCGTAGTGCTTAGCGCGCTCCTGCGCGTCGCTCTCACTGGATCCCGGAACGCTTTTCTTGACCAGCACGCGGATTTCGGCGGTCTCCTCTGGGTGGACGCTGATATCGCCGTAATCGGTGCGGATGGTGATGCGGGCGTCGGCGGGCACCGGCTTTGCAGGCACTTCTTCGCTGAAATCGTAAGTCCGCTCCCAGGGCATGCGGGAAGGGAAGTCGATCTTGCCACCGTGCTGGCGAATCCAGTCATACCCGCCCACCGCGCCGGCCAGCACCAGCACCAGAATGATCAGGAAGGTGTCACCCCCGGTGATGGTCGGTGGCCCAACTTCTCCGGTGCGCCGCGCGGCAAGATGGTCGTACAGCTTGGCCAGCCCCCAGAGAATCAGCAGCGCCGGCCACCAGTGCCCAAGCAGATCCAGAATGTCGAAGCCGCCGCGGAACTTGTGCCACAGGAGCAGGACACCCAGAATGACCAGCAGCAAGCCGCCGAAGATGGAGCGCCGACGTCGAATGTCGTTGCTCATCGTCTCCGGTCCTTGTGTGCCCGGGCGGCTGGAGGCTGCGTCACGAGCCCCCTCCACTGCCGCCGCCGGAGCTGCCTCCGGGCCCGGTATGCCCTTCGGTCGAAGCCAATGCTTCGGCCAGCTTCACCAGCCCGATGACCACCAGCAGGATCGGCCACAGGTGGCCGAAGCCGTAACCCCAGGGCGTGCGGTCGATCAGGAAGATCGCACCGATGGTGATCAGCACGGCCGGGCCCATCAGGCCGCGGCACATGCAGCGCCGGCACTTGCATTTGATTCC
Organism: Acidobacteriota bacterium; assembly: GCA_016201215.1. Lineage (GTDB taxonomy): Bacteria > Acidobacteriota > Terriglobia > Acidiferrales > UBA7541 > QHYU01. The sequence goes on from JACQDH010000211.1 coordinate 17,305, forward strand.
GTTCGCCATCGCCATCTGCCTCCTAAGATGTCCGTCCCATGCGCTTCCAGAGCAGCAGCACGCCCAGGGCGATGAAGATGACCGGCCAGAACTCCCGAACGAGATGCCCGAGGTGAAGAAACTTGCTGAGCAGGAAGAACACGCCCAGCGCGATCAGGATGATCGGTCCGATGGGCACGTCGGTACGGATGTTGCCCAGCGGCGCGGGCGGGGGCTGGCCTAGAAGCTTTGCTCTTGCGGTGCGGTAGGAATCAAGGGCCATGTAAAAGATGAACGCAGCCAGCGAGACTCCAAGCATGGGCTCGAGAGGGTCGCCCAGATCGCTGTTCAGGGCGCCGACAAAAGCCACGAAGATGGCCAGGTGGATGACCGCCTTGGTGTATTCGCCGTTATAGGCCGCGCCAGCTCCCGGAATAAACCCCAGAGCCGCAGCGAGACCGGGACTGCCTCCGCCTGCGGCGGGCTGCGGCCGGGCCAGCATGTCGGCCAGGCAGGATTCACAATAGAGAATGCCGCGAACATCGCGCGTGCACGGGGCACACAACGCTTTTCCGCAGTTGCGGCAGTAGCCGGTGGCCTGGGTTTCGGGATGGACGGCGCAATTCATTGAACACTCCCTGCCGGCAAGGCGCTCATCGCGCAGGCCAGCAGACTGAGATTGCGGTTGTGGTTTGCCCGATTGAGTTCGCGCGGTGATTTCTGCTCCGGCCCGGTGGATTGTCCGGGTTGGGTCTTGCGTTCCGGGGCGGGCTGCGGCTCGGCCTCCGGGCGCAGCCGCGACTGAATCTCGTACACCACGCGCAGGTCGGTGATGAACTTGGCCCCGCGCGCATAAACCAGGTGCGCCTGCCGGTCAGCGTGGCGATAGATGTTCACCGGGTTCAGGTCGGCCAGGGTGGGCTTCCGCCAGTGGATGCCCAGCGCTTGGAACACCACGAGCAGGGTGACCAGCACGGACACTGTGCCGTAGGCGAACCGCGGCTGCAAGACCGGCTGCAGCCAGTCCAGCCAGGCGCGGAAACCTTTCTTCTTCGCGCGCGGCCCCAACGTTTGATCCAGGATGCTGGCGGCCAGGCGCGGCGGCGCTTCCACTGGCTCCAAGCGGTGCATCCCATTCACCAGGCCCTGCACGCTCTTCACCAGTGGCGCGCAGCGCGGGCAGGCGGCGAGGTGCGCCTCAAACCCGCTGCGCTCGCTCGCGTTCAGCAGGCGGTCCACGTAGTCGCTCAGGTGCTCTTCAACTTGTTCGCAGGTCCAGTTCATGGCTTACTCCGGACGCACACCCATCTGCTCGAGCAGCCGCGCCAGCTCGATCCGGCCGCGGTTGATGCGCGACTTCACCGTGCCTTCGGGGACCTGCAGCACGTCCTGGATCTCTGCATACTCGAGGCCCTGCAGGTCGCGCAGGATCACAGCCTCGCGCAGATCGGGGGAAAGTCTGCTGAGCGCCCGCTGCACCTGCTCGCTTAACTCACCCACCAGCACGGCCTGGTCGGGCCGGCGGCCGGCGGATTCCTTCTCTTCGAGTTTGGGCATCACGTCGTCGAGCGAGTCGGTCATGCGGTCGCGCCTGGTCCGGCGGTAATGATCGATCAGCAGGTTGCGCGTGACACTGGACATCCAGGTGACAAAGCCCCCATGCGCTGACCGGTAACTCCCCAGCGTCCGATAGATCCGCAGGAAAACCTCCTGGGTCATGTCCTCGGCCTCGTGCCGGTTGCTGGTAAACCGGTAGCACAGGTTGTAGATGCGCCGGGTGTGGCGCCGCACAAGCTCCTCCCAGGCCGAGCCGTCGCCTCGGAGGCATTGCTGCACCAGTTGAGGATCTGGCTCCAACTCTGCATCAGCCTCGCAGCCTGCAACGCTTCCCGGCCTCCACTTAATGGAACGAAAAGTGCTGCCGAAAAGTTCCGCCGCCCCGGGCCCCGTTCCGGTTCACAGACACCGCGTCCGGACTCCCGGATGGCCGGCATCTTATCCGCCCGGCCCGCCAGGCACAAGCCTCTGAGACCTGGCGCCGCCAAGCCCGCCTAGTTTACCCGCTTGCCCGCAGAGAGGGACGGGCAAGCGGGCAAACCGAAATTCCGGCAGGCAAGCGCTGGCAGTCCAGCAGTCCTTCTCCGATTTTCGAGCCGATATGGCCGGGAGGGTGGGCATCCCAGCGACCGAAACTCTGGAGCCTCCGCGCCGTGGAACAGGTGGCCCTCTGCATCTCCGCGCCAGCTCAAGGGGTGCCTTGAGGGCCTCAAGGCGCTTTCTTGACACCCCTGCGCGGTGCGGTTAGGCTGCCAATCGAATGCGCGGTTCGCTGCGTAAGTTCATCTACGTCCTCCTGGTGCTGCTGATTCTGGGCGCGCTATTCTATCGGGCCCGTGGCGTCATCCATCTTGAGGGCTTTAGTTGGGAACGCCTGAGCCATACGATGCGCCAGGCGCGGGGCGGCCCGCTGCTGGTGTCGCTCGTTGCCATCTATGTCGGCTACGCCCTGCGCGCCCTCCGCTGGGTCCGCTTCTGCCGCTACCTCGGTCGGCCTTCCTTTGGCAGCGTCTATCGCTCGACGATTATCGGCTTCACGGCCCTGCTTTTGCTGGGTCGGGCGGGCGAACCCATTCGCCCGTTACTCATCGCGCGCAAGGACCGCCTGTCGGTCTCCAGCATGTTCGGCATCTACGTGCTGGAGCGCATTTTCGATGGCGCCAGCACCGCGGTGCTGGCGGGCATCGGCCTGCTGGTCATTTCCCGCGGGGTGTCGGCCGGAATAGCACGCAGCGCCCTGGTCACCGCCGCGCGCACCGCCGGCATCCTGTTGTTTGCCGGGTTGTTTGCGGCGGTTGTTTTCCTGGTTTACTTTCGCCTGCGCGGCGCGGCCGTGATCGAGCGCGGCCTGGTCGGTTGGCGCGCCGCCGGCGGCTGGAAGCGGCGCTTCGCTGGGTTGTTCGCTGGGTTCAGCGAGGGACTGCAGGCCATCCGCACGTGGCCCGATCTGCTCGTGGCCGTCGGGTACTCGGCCGGCCACTGGTTCGTGATCGCACTGGTCTACGTCTGGGTACCGCAGAGCTTCGGTGGGCAACTGGCGGAGATTGATTTCCGCGGCGCGATGCTGGTGCTGGCGTTCACCATGGTGGGCTCGACGCTGCAGTTGCCGGCGGTGGGCGGGGGCTCACAGGCCGCCAGCTTCCTTGCCTTCACCGTCGTGTTTGGAGTAGAACAGGAGCCCGCCGCCGCGGCCTCGATTGTGCTCTGGCTGATTACCTTTGCGGCGCCGAGCCTGGTGGGCGTGCCGTTGCTAATCCGCGAAGGCTGGTCCATGGCTGAACTGCGGCGCCTGGCCCGCGAAGAGGCCGAAGCCGAAGCTGCCGGAACGCACGCGGACGTCCCCGATGTGCCCCGAGCTGGCCGGGGCAAGCTCGCGAAACCTGGAGGCGGACTGCCTTGAAGTGCCCCTTCTGCGCCCATGTGGACGACAAGGTCATCGACTCGCGCGAAGGCCGCACCGGCGACCTCATCCGGCGGCGCCGCGAATGCTTGAAGTGCGGCCGGCGCTTCACCACCTATGAGCGCATCGACGAAATCCCTTACATGGTCATCAAGAAGGACGGCCGCCGGGAACGGTTCGACCGCCAGAAGATTCTCCAGGGGCTGCTGAAATCGTGCGAGAAGCGGCCGGTGCCCACGCCGAAGCTGGAAGCCCTGGTGGACGAGGTGGAGCGTTTCGTGCACGAATCCCCGGAGCGCGAACGCACCACGTCGGAAATTGGTGAGCTGCTGATGACGCGGCTGAAAAAACTCGACAAGGTCGCCTACGTCCGCTTCGCCTCGGTGTATCTCGACTTCAAGGACGTGAAGGAATTCATGTCCGAACTGAAGGGATTGCTGAAGGAACGCGCCCGTAAATAATCTTCCGTGAGACGGCCTCTGGCTTGGCGCGCTGAAGTGCGCCGCCACACAGACCAGATCACGGCAGCCAGACACCGGCAGCAAAGGCTTTGCGCGTGCGGAACCCCAGCCGCTCGTAGAGCTGCACAGCGGTCGCATTGACCGAGGTGACCGTGAGCGACAGCGCGGAGAAGCGCATGGCGCGCAACGCCCGGATGGAAGCCTCCATCAATTTTCGCCCCAGGCCGTGCCCCTGATAACCCGGCATCACGCAGATCTGCGTCGTATGGCCGACGCCCTGGGAAACCGCCGAGGTAAGCACCACCCCGATCAGCCCTTCGCTTCCCGGCTCGTGCAAGACCAACGAGGCCTCCGGCTGAAACCGTCCGCAGCCCGGCAGGATGATGACGTTCTTCAAGAACTTCAGCGCGCCGGCCTCGCTGCGATACTGGTCGTTGATTTCGCCGTCCACGTGGTTGGCGTAGGCTAGTTGAATCAGCCGGGCGCAAGGCTCGAAGAAGCGGTCGTGCCAGCGCTCCAGGCGCAGGCCTTCCTCGGCGGCCGGCCGGCTCGGAGAGCCGGTTTGCCTTTCCTCTTCGAGCGGCAGGAGCATGAACTGACGGGTGTAGAGGCGGAAGCCCTCGGCCACCAGCGCCTGGTCAAACGAGCAGCCGAAGGGCATGAGTTGCGCTTCGATGCGCTCCATGCGCGGGGTGCCGCGGAGCGTGGCCACCATTTCGGCGAGCAACCTCTGGCTGATGGCCAGTTGCGGGTAGCGCGGCGAGACAAACAGCCCGCCGAGCAGGCCTTTGTGCTCCTCGAGCACGTAGAAGCCGTAGCCGGCGGCCTGGCCGTTCTCCAGGTCCGCGCAGCCGGCCAGCGAGCGCGCGTCCAGGAACTTCTTGATCAGCTCGAGCGAGGCACGGTAGTCCCAGCGCAGCTCGTCGCGCCAATGTGCAGCCTCCTCCTCGAGCAGCGGCTCGAGCTGTCGCGAGTTCAACTGGCGCAAATCCACGATCGGCATGGTGTCTGCCCGCAGGTCCGGGTCCCGGCTCTGGGGTCGCACTTGCTATGATAATGCCAGCGCCGCTCCCCCGTGCATTGGAAACACGCGGCGGCTTGCGGGCCGTTTTCGGGCTGGCAATGTGTTAACATGCGCGCGGCCGAGCGCTGCGCGCGTCCCCGCGAGTCTCGACGGTCGCAGCCCCGGCGTCCCGCAACTGCTTCCGGGACGCACAACGCGCGCCGGTGGCCCGCTGCCTTCGCATGGGATTGATTTCCGAGCTGCGTTATCCGACAAAGTGGTACGCCAAGCTGCTGGCGATCATCCTTGCACTGAGCTTCTTTGCGCTCCTGGCCAGCGCCACCATCTCCGGGTTCTTGCTCTACCGCATTGTGTCGCCGCCGCGCAGCCGTCCCGAGATCATCACCAAGGATTTTCCCGGCCACCCCGAGGACTTCTCCTTCAGCGTGCCCGGCATCGGGCGGCGCGAGGGCTGGTTCTTTCCCGGACTGCGCGGCGCACCGACCATCATCCTTTGCCACGGCTACCGGTCCAGCCGCGGCGAGCTGCTCACGCTGGTCACTGCGCTGCAGGAAAACCAGTTCAACGTCCTGGTGTTTGACTTTGCCGCCCACGGTTCGAGCCCCGGCTTCACCACCTTCGGCTTCCGCGAAACCAAAGAGCTGCGCGGCGCCCTAGCGGCGCTGGTCCAGCGCGACGACGTGGACCGTGAACGCTTCGGTCTCTGGGGCGCGAACCTGGGCGGCTATGCCGCGGTCGTCGCGGCCTCGGCTGATTCCCGCGTGCGCGTGATCGCCGTGGACTCGGTCTATGAGCGTCCCGCCCAGATGGTCAGCCTCGAGGTGAGCCGCTCCGGCCTGGCGGCGCTACCGCTGATCGGCGGCTGGGCTGAGGTCGGCTTCCAATGGATGAACCGCCCTTACCGTCATGAGCCGCCGCTTTCCCAGCGTTTGTCGGGCCTTGCAGCCGTCTCCAAGCTCTTCATCCTGTCGAGCGATGAGCCCGAGCTGGCGCAGTCCACGCGCGAGCTTTTCGTGCGCGCGCCCGAGCCGCGCGAGCAGGTCCTTCTGCCGCGAGGCAATTACGCCGTGATGATCGACGAAGACAAGCGCTCGTACGAGAATCGCATCGCCAGCTTCTTTCTGCTCCACCTGCCGCCTGCGGGCCGCCCGCACCGGTAAAGCTCAGGGCTCCACGCGCACGAGCAAGGCCTCCGGCGAGCCGGGCTCGACGACGGTGCCCCGGACGCCCAGTCGCTGGAGTTCGGCAAGGCCGGCTCGATTCGTGTACAGCCATTCGGGTCGCGGCGATTCGGGAACCCACTCCTGCAATTCTCGACGGAGATAAAAGTTCAGCCCGTAGCGCCACGCCCGCTGGAGGTGATAGACCGCCAAGCTGACCTTCATCCCGGGCGGAGCCTGCCCGGCGCGGGCGGCCCGGCGCGAGGAAAGAGAAGCGTCCAGCCGCGGCAGCGCGCGCCGATGGCCTGCTTCGAGCAGCCCCGCCATGAGCGCCACCGCCACCAACAAACCCGCTGTAGGTCGCCGCAGCAACGCCAGCGACGCTACGACCAACCCGCCGACAACCAGGGTGACCATCCATCCCCGCGCATGTTGCCAGTTGGCGAGCCCCGCCTCTGCTGACAGTTGCTTCAGCAAGAGACCTGCCGAGGCCCCCAGCGCGACACAGGTGATCCCGATTCCTGCACCGATCCAGCGGGCAAGCGAGCCTTTGCACTCCAGCAGCCGCGCCGTGCTGCGGGCCAGCAGCAGAGCCAGTGGTGGCACAGCGGGCAGGATGTAGCTCGGTAGCTTCGATTTGGAAAAACTGAAAAGGACGACAGGAAAGAGGGACCAGCAGGCAAAGAACACCGCCGGCGAGCTGGCCCAGCGCTTCTCCTGCCACAGGCGCACTGCATCGCGAGCCACACCGATGAGGAGCACAGTCCACGGCAGCAGAGCCAGCAGCACGATAGGCCCAAAGAACCAGAACGGCTGTGGATGGTGAAAAACCGGTGTGAGGTAGCGCTGGAAATTGTGTTCGACGAGGAAAATGCGAACGAACTGCGGATTGCGCAGGGCGCAGAGCACGTACCAGGGCAGGGCAGTGACACAGAACGCGAGGATCGCGAGCGGGTGCGCGAGTTGGAAAGTTGCTCGCCAGCGGCGCGTCGCCAGCGCCCACAAGCCGGCACTTCCTCCCGCCAGCACAATTGCCGCCGGCCCTTTGGCCAGCGTTGCGCCGCCCAGGAAAACGCCGAATGCAAGCAGGGCCAGGGGGCCAGCGCGACCGCCGTTTGGTGGGCTCCAAATCACTGAAGACGCCGCCACGATGGCCGCCGCGAGCGCCGCAGTGAAGAGCATGTCCGGGGTTGCCGCGCGCGCAAAGCCGATCATTCCCACGCAGGTGGGTAGAATAAGCAGGACAATCCGGGCTGCGTCGAAACCGCAGAAGCGCAGCGCCGCCCATGCCAACGCCAGCGTGGCGAGCGCCGCGGCCAGCGCCGAGGGCAGCCGCGCGGCGAATTCATTCACGCCGAAGACGCGGAACGCCAGTGCCGCGCTCCAGTAGTAGAGGATGGGCTTCTCGAACCACGGCTGGCCGTAAAGTCGCGGCGTTACCCAGTCGCCGCTGGCAGCCATTTCGCGCGCGACCCAGGCGTAGCGCGGTTCGTCCGGGCCCACCAATCCCAAGGCATCGAGATGACTGAAAAAGCAGATGTAAAACACCGCGGCAATCAGTAGCACAGTCCAGCCGGGCATCGCCGCGGACGCCACGACGGTGTCTTGGGAACGGACTGGTTCCGGCAGGCTCAAGGCGGCCTGAGTCTAGCATCGCTGCCAACCGGCGTCAGCCGCCTGCGCGCACGTGGCGTGTGGCCGGCAATGCAGGTAGCGCCAGCATCTTGCTGGCGGTCTTGCGAATCGTCGGCAGGACGCCGGCGCTCCATAGGCTGGTGAAAGGCGGGCGGGGTGCGACCGCAAGCCACTAGCTTCTGCCTTCCGGCCTCCCGCATAATGGCGCGGCATGGGGGAGTGGCTTGCATACGCCGCGGCTTGGTTGGCGCTGAAGTTCCTGGGCCTGCTGCCACGGCCGATGGCGCGCGCGGTCGGCGCGCGCCTGGCAACCCTGGCGTACTTTTTCCGGCCACCGCTGCGCCGCGCGGCATTGTTCAACCTGCGCCTGGCGTTTCCCGAGTGGACCGACGCGCAGCGCCGCAGGACGATCCGCCGCCTGGTGCGGCACATGGGCTGGATGGCGGGCGAGTTCTCGCAATTCCCCAAGTACACGCGCGAGAACATCGAGCGCACCGTCGTGCTCGACGCCTTCGAGAATTTCGCTGCCGCCGAACGCCGCGGCAAAGGGGTGCTTTTCCTGACCGGCCACATGGGGGCGTGGGAGCTGGCGCCGTTTGCTCACGCTCTTTACGGCCACCCGCTGCATTTTCTGGTGCGCCCGATTGACAATGCCCGCGTGGACGCCCTGGTGAATCGCTATCGCTGCCTTTCCGGCAATGCGCCCATTGACAAGAACCAGTCCGCCCGCGCCGTGCTCAAAATCCTGCACGACGGCGGCACCGTGGGCATCCTGGCGGACCAGAACACTTCGCTCGAGGAGGGCGTCTTCGTGGACTTCTTCGGCATTCCGGCCTGCACCACCACGGGCCTGGCGCGCTTGGCGCTGCATACCGATGCCGCGGTGGTGCCCAGCTACATCTATTGGGACGCGGAGATGCGCAAATACCGCCTGCGCTTCGAGCCCGCCATCGAGTTGGTGCGGACGGGCGACGACGCGGCGAACGTCCACGAGAACACCGCGCGCTTTACCCGCGTGATCGAAAACTATGCCCGGCGTCATCCCGACCAGTGGCTCTGGGTGCACAAGCGGTGGAAGACCCGGCCGCCGGGTGAGAAACCCATCTATCCTTTTTGAGCACCCTTTTCAGGGCCGTCAAACGGGCCAGTTCGACGGCGAGTTTGAAGCATTCTGAGAGAGGTTTCCGGCTATGACCCGCACCGCACGCGAAATTGCCATTTATGTCGGCGCCGAGCTCGAAGGAGACCCAACCCTGCCGGTCTCCGGATGCGCCAGCCCCGAAAGCGCCGGGCCGCAGGATCTGATCTACGTGGATTCGCCGCGGCATCTCGACCGCGCCGCGCGTTCCGCCGCGCGCTGCCTGCTCTTGGGGGAGGGGGCGCGCCTGGGCGGCAAGACGCTCCTGCGCGTGGCCAATCCTAAACTGGCCTTTGCCAAGGCCGCGGCGTGGCTGGTGCCGCGAGCCCCGCTGGTTCCAGGAATTCATCCCACGGCCCTCGTGGCGGCCTCGGCACGCCTGGCGCCGGGAGTCGCCTTGGGCCCCTATGCCGTGATCGAAGACAACGCCGAAATCGGCGCAGGCACCGAGATCGGCGCATTCTGCTTTGTTGGCTGCTGCGTTCGCCTTGGCGTGAATTGTCGGCTGGAGCCGCGGGTCACACTCTATCCCGGAGTGCGCCTAGGCCAGCGGGTCGTGGTTCACGCTGGCACAGTCATCGGTTCGGATGGCTTCGGCTACGTGTTCGGCGAGGATAAGCACTGGAAGTTCCCGCAGCTCGGGACGGTGGAGATCGGAGACGACGTCGAGATCGGTGCCAATACGACGATCGACCGCGGGGCGCTGGACGCCACGCATATCGGGCCGGGGGTGAAGATAGATAACCTGGTGCAGGTGGCGCATAACGTCCAGATCGGCGAGCAGACCGTCGTGGCTGCGCAGACGGGCATTTCCGGCTCCAGCGTGGTGGGCAAGAACGTGCTCATCGGTGGCCAGGTAGGCATCGCCGACCATTGCCACATCGAAGACGGCGCTGTGGCCGGCGCGCAGGCGGGTATTCCCACCGGCAAGACCATCCGCACCGGGCAGACCGTCTGGGGAACGCCGGCTCGGCCGCTGAAGAAGTTCAAGGAGCAGTACGCTTGGTTTGCACGCCTGCCGGAGCTGGCTGAACGGCTGCGTAAGCTCGAGCGCGCCCGATCGGGTCAATAGGCAGTTCTGAGCATTCCGGCGGCCGCAGACAAGTCCTGAATCGAGTCCCGGCTGCACGAGGTTCACTTCCGGTACTCCAGGCATCTTCTTTGTTGACCCCCGGCTAAATGGCGGAGATAATGCTGGGTTTAGGGGTTTGGCATCTTCCGGCTCCGGGGGCGGATGGAGAACTCCATCCGAGGAAGCGACCAAAGTTTGTCTTACCCAGGCCCTGTCGCTTCCAGACTGCCCTTATGTGTTTTAGCGATCGCCCTGCGCGGCGGACGGAGAGCCTTTTTTGTTAGGCGGGAATCCGAGGGTGTAATGGCATTGGGAGCAAAAGTCGGGTTTGTGGGGCGCCGTGAGAATGCGCCTTCCCCGCTCCCTTCGGCCCTCCCCGCGCTCGACGAGCGCTTGCAGGAAGCGGTCGAGCGCGGACTAAACCACCTCCTCTCTCTGCAGGCCCGGGAAGGCTATTGGCTGGGCGAGCTGGAAGCTGACACGACGCTCGAATCCGACTACATCTTCTACCTGCACGTGCTGGGCAAGGGCGATCCGGTGCGCATCGCCAAGCTGGCCAACTACGTCCGCCGCGGGCAACTGTCTGACGGCGGTTGGAGCATCTATCCCGGCGGGCCATCGGAGCTGAATGCCACGGTCAAGGCCTATTTTGCGCTCAAGCTTGCCGGGGACGCTCCCGACACGCCGCATCTGGAACGCGCGCGGGCGGCAGTACACCGGCTGGGCGGCCTGGAAGCGACCAACTCCTACACCAGGTTCTACCTGGCCCTGGTGGGCGCGGTGGGCTGGGAGATGGTGCCGGCGGTTCCCCCCGAGCTGATGCTGCTGCCCAACTGGTTTTACCTGAACATCTATGAGATGTCGTCGTGGACGCGCGGGATTGTCATTCCCCTGGCCATTCTCTATGCGCACAAGCCGCGCTGGTCGCTGCCCGCGCACGCCCGGGTGGACGAGCTGTTCCGCGACCCGGCGCGCAAGGCCGCGGCCTTCGACTGGGACGAGCAGTTGTTTACCTGGCGCAACTTCTTCCTGGCGCTCGACCGCGGGTTCAAGATGTACGAGCGGCTGCCCTGGAAGCCCCTGCGGCAGCGCGCGCTGCGCCAGGCGCGGGAGTGGCTGCTCGAACACCTGGAGCGCTCCGACGGCTTGGGCGCCATCTACCCGGCGATGATGAACGCAATCTTTGCCTTGGTGGCGCTGGGCCACGCGCCCGACGATCCGCTGACGGCGCGGGAGATGGGTCACCTGGCCAGCTTCGAGATCGAAGAGGACGACACGATTCGAGTGCAGCCGTGTATGTCGCCGGTGTGGGACACGGCCATCGCCCTGGTCGCGCTCGAAGAGGCGGGCCTGCCGCCCGACCATCCCGCGCTGGTCATGGCGGCGCAGTGGCTGCTCGAAAAGCAACTCTTGGGGCCCGGCGACTGGCAGGTCCAGAACCGCGACGCTGAGCCCGGAGGGTGGGCGTTCGAATTCCGCAACGATTTTTATCCCGACGTGGACGACACGGCCTTTGTTCTGATGGCGCTGCAGCGCGTGGACTATCCCGATCAGCCGCGTATGGAGCGTGCCATCCGCCGCGGTCTGGCCTGGCTGCTGAGCATGCAGAATCGCGATGGCGGCTGGGGCGCGTTTGACAAAGACAATGATTGCCAGGTCTTCACGCAGGTGCCCTTCGCCGACCACAACGCCATGATCGATTCCTCGACCGCCGACGTGACTGCGCGCGTGCTGGAATGTCTCGGCCGCTTCGGCTGGCCCGCCTCGCATCCGGTCATCAAGCGTGCCCTGGCCTTTCTGCTGCGCGACCAGTGCCCGGACGGTTCCTGGTACGGCCGCTGGGGGGTCAACTACGTCTATGGCACCGGCGGCGTGCTGCGCGCGCTGGAAACCGTGGGGCTCACCGCGCGCGAATACTGCCAGCGCGGGGTGACCTGGCTGCGCTCGGTGCAGAATCCGGACGGGAGTTTCGGCGAGTCCATCGCTTCCTATCGCGACGCGCGCCTCAAAGGAAAGGGCGCGAGCACGCCTTCGCAGACCGCCTGGGGCCTGATCGGCCTGCTGGCCGCCACTGAGTACACGGACGAGGCGGTGGCGCGCGCCACCGATTATCTGATCGCACAGCAGAATGCCGATGGCTCGTGGGATGAGCACGAGTTTACCGGCACGGGATTCCCCCGCGTGTTTTACCTGAAATATCATCTGTATCGAAATTACTTCCCGCTCTACGCGCTGGCGCGTTACCGCAACCTCATCCAGGGCGCCCGCGAATTCCGCGCCCTGGAAGTGCGCCCCTCCGAGTTCCAGCGCCGCAACGGGAACCGGGAGAGTCGATGAGATTTCCGCTGAAGCTGACCGCTAACCTGACGAAGTACATCGCCAGCAAGCGCTTCCACGGCGAGAAGAGGTTTCCGCTGGTGATGATGCTCGAGCCGCTGCATGCCTGCAACCTGACCTGCACCGGCTGCGGTCGGATTCGCGAGTACAAATCCACGATCAACGAGATGCTGACCGTCGAGCAGTGCCTTGCCGCGATGGAGGACTGCGGCGCGCCGGTGGTCTCCATCTGCGGCGGCGAGCCGACCATTTACCCCGAGCTGGGCCGTCTGGTACGCGAAGTCCTGGACCGCGGCCGCCACATCTACCTGTGCACCAACGGCATGTTCATCCGCAAACGGCTGCATGAGTTCAAGCCCTCCTCGAGCTTCTTCTGGAACGTGCACCTGGATGGGCTTGAGCGCACGCACGACTTGGCCGTGGAACGCGAGGGCGTCTTCGGCGAGGCCATCGAGGGGATCAGGGCGGCCAAGGCCGCTGGCTTCCTGGTCTGCTCGAACACGACCATCTACAAAGAAACTGACCTGCACGAAATCGCCGAGCTCTTTGCCTATCTGTACGATCTCGGTGTGGACGGCTACATGATTTCGCCGTCGTACTCCTATGCGGCCGTGCAGACCAAGGACATCTTTATGTCCCGCGAAGAGGTGCGGGAAAAATTCCAACAGGCCTGCCATCTGCTCGAGAAGTACAACCTGATGACCTCGCCCATCTACCTGGAATACCTGCGCGGCGAGCGCGAGTTGATGTGCACAGCTTGGGGCAACCCGACCTACAACCCGCGCGGCTGGAAGGGACCCTGCTACCTGATGACCGACGCGCATCATGCTACCTTCCAAGAGTTCCTCGAGAAGACGCCCTGGGATGAGTACGGGCGTGGCCGCGACCCGCGCTGCCAGGACTGCATGGTGCACGTGGGTTACGAGCCTTCCGCCGTGCTTGGCGCGCATCGCAAACTGGGCGACAACTGGAAAATGCTGAGGTGGCAGCTCAACGGCCGGATGGGCGGCGCGAGAGGGAAGAAGCAGGGCGTGAATGGAAGCGGCAACGGAGGTGCGAACGGCCACGGCACCGGCCCCAACGGGAGCTACGCCGGCGGCAACGGCAGCATTGCGGGCCACACCGACTTGGTCTCGGCCGACGGGAGTCTGCGGGTTCTATGATTACGCTGGTCACGGGAGCGACGGGCTTTCTGGGAAGCCACGTGGCGCGGCAACTGGTCGCCCGCGGCGAAGCGGTGCGGGTGTTGGTGCGCCCGTCGAGCCAGTTGCACGCGATCGAGGCTTCGCCCGTGGAGCAGGTCGCCGGAGATCTGCGCGACATGGCTTCGGTATATCGCGCGATGGCGGGTGTCGGCCGCGTTTACCACGTCGCGGCCGACTATCGCTTCGGGGTGCGCCACCCGAATGAGATTTACGACTCCAACGTGACCGGGACGCGCAACCTGCTGCAGGCCGCGAGTCGTGCTGGGGTGGAGCGTTTCATCTACACCAGCAGTGTGGCGACCATTGCCGTCCCGCGCAACGGCTGCCTCCCCAATGAGGAAACCGTCGCTGGGCTCGAGGAGATGATCGGCCACTACAAGCGCTCAAAGTTCCTGGCCGAGGCGGAGGCCGTCCGCGCCGCCGCCGAGGGATTGCCGGTCGTCGTGGTCAATCCGACGACGCCGGTGGGACCGGGCGATTGGAAGCCGACTCCCACCGGGCGTATCATTGTGGATTTCCTGAACGGGCGGATGCGCGGCTACGTGGATACGGGTCTGAACGTCGTGCCGGTGGAGGATGCCGCCGCGGGCCACCTACTGGCCGCTGAGTGCGGGCGTGTCGGCCAGCGCTACATCCTGGGCGGGCGCAATATGACGCTCAAGGAGATCCTGGACGTACTGTCGGCCCTCAGCGGGCGCCGCGTGCCACGCCTGCGCCTGCCGCACGCGGTGGCCTTGGCCGCGGGTCATGTGGATCGCGTGGCTTCGTTCGTGCTGCGCCGCGAGCCGCAGATTCCGCTGGAAGGCGTACGCATGGCGCGTCACAAAATGTTTGTGGATGTCTCGAAGGCGGAGCGCGAGCTGGGTTTCGTCGCCGGCTCGGTCGAGCAGGCGCTGGGGCGCGCGGTGCGCTGGTACGAGGAGAACGGCTACCTCTCGGCACGGCACGCGCGGCGCGTGGCGCGCCCGCAAGCCGTGCAGGGAGATTCCAGAGTCGCGGGGCAATGAAAGCTCTGGTCACATTCGCGGTGGCAACCGAGTTCGCGCCCTGGCGCCAGTTGCGCGGGTTCCGCCCCATCGTCCTCTCCCCGCATCCCGTTTATGAAGCAGCGGCGGGGGAGACCGCGGTGCGCGTTGTGCTCACCGGCATGGGGGCGGAGAATGCGTCGCGCGCGATTCGTGCCGCCATGGAAGAAGATCTGCCGGACGTGTGCATCTCCACGGGACTGGTGGGAGGGCTGAAGCCGGTTTATCGCGCGTGCGACATCCTTGCTGCCCGCTGGGTCGGTGAGGCATCGGGCAGGAGCGAGATGGAAAGCTCTGCGGAGTTGCTGCGCGCGGCGGCCGCCTGCGGCGCCCATGTGGCGGAGCTCTTCCTGACTTCGGAACGCGTTCTGGTGGAATCGCAAGAGAAGCTCCGGCTGGGCCAGATGGCCGATGCGGTGGAAATGGAAAGCTACCCCGTGTTGGCAGAAGCGGCGCGCCACGGCGTGCCGGCCGTGGCCATCCGGGCGGTCAGTGATACCTGCGAGACCGACCTGCCCTATGATTTCAGCCGGGCGGTGGACGCGCGCGGGCGGATCCGTCTGGCGGGTGTGCTCGCGCAAGTTGCTCGGCAGCCCCAGCGCTTGCCGGCGTTGCTGCGTGTGGCCCGCGACGCCCGCCGCGCGGCGGAGTCGCTGGCGGTGTTCCTCGATGCCTACGTCGGCTCGCTTGCTTTGCAACCGAGCCCGTGCGAGTTGGAATTCCCGGTGGCCGCGACAGGGGCCGCAGCGTCGCACAGCTCGAAGCGCCGGCCCTGGCTCCCGCCCCGGCCAAGCAAATGCGCGCTGGTGTGTACCGCGGCGCGGGTCGCGTGGTCGTCGAGCAGGTTCCCGTCCCGGAGATTGCCGACGGCGAAGTGCTCATTCGCGTGGCCGCCTGCGGTATCTGCGGAACCGACATCAAGAAAATTCAGCATGGATTTGTGCCGCCGCCGCAGATCTTCGGGCATGAGGTGGCCGGCACAGTGGTCGCGGTGGGCCGCGGCGTGAGCCGGTGGAAGCCCGGCGACCGCGTGGTCAGTTTTCATCACATTCCCTGCGGTGACTGTTTCTACTGTGAGCAGAAACTTTTCTCGCAATGCCCCGGGTACAAAAAGGTGGGCCTGACGGCCGGCTTTGACCCCAATGGCGGCGGCTTCGCCGAATACGTCCGGGCCATGCCCTGGATTGTCGAGCGGGGCATGCTGGCGATCCCGCCCGAAGTGAGCTTCGAGGAGGCCACCTTCATCGAGCCGGTCAACACTTGTGTGAAGGCGATCCAGAAGGCGCGAGTCGCGCCCGGTGAGACGGTGGTGGTGATCGGCCAGGGACCCATCGGCCTGATCCTGATGATGCTCAGCAAGCTGGCGGGCGCTACCGTGTTCGCCAGCGACCCCCTGGCCGAGCGGCGCGAGAAGAGCCTGAGCCTGGGAGCACTGGCTGCCTTCGATCCGTCGTGGGGGAATTGGGTCGAAGAGATTCGCCGCGGCACGAGCGGGCGCGGCGCGGACGCGGTGCTGGTCGCTGTTCCGCTTGCGGCCGTGGTGCCCGAGGCCTTGGCGCTGGCTCGGCCCGGCGGACGCGTGCTGCTGTTCGCGCAGAACGACCCGCAGATGAAGATCGAGTTTCCCGCCGCAACTGTTGGGGTGGAGGAGAAAGAGATCCTCGGCAGCTACAGCGCGTCAGTGGACTTGCAGGCGGAGAGCGCCGAGCTGGTCTTTTCGCGGCGCCTGCCCGTGCGCGAACTGGTGTCGCACCGGTTTCCGCTGGCCAAGATTGATGAGGCTCTGACTCTGGCCGCCCGCCCGGCGGGCGATTCTTTGAAAGTGGTGATTACGCCCTGATGAAAAGTGCCATGAAAAGTGAACGCAACGGCCATATGACCGCTGCCGTGCTGTATGGCAGCGAAAACTTGAAAATTGAGCGCGTCGATATCCCCTCGGTTGCCTCCGACGAAGTTCTGGTGCGCGTGAAAGTGGCGCTGACCGATGGCACCGACCTGAAGGTCTGGAAGCAGGGATTCCACGCGCGGATGATCACGCCGCCGGCCATCTTCGGTCACGAGCTGTCTGGGGTGGTGGAGATGCTGGGCGGCGAGGTCAACGGCGGCTTGCGGGTCGGCACGCGCGTCGTTCCAGCCAACTCCGCCCCGTGCAACGTCTGCCTGTTCTGCCGCAAAGACCGCGAGAACCTCTGCGAGGACCTGCTATTCAACAACGGCGCCTACGCCGAGTACATCCGCATCCCCGGGCGCATCGTCCGGCAGAACATGCTGGAGATTCCGGAGCATGTTTCGTTCCTGGACGCAGCGATGGTTGAGCCGCTGGCCTGCGTGCTGCGCGGCATCGATGAGACGGGCATCAACCCGGGCGACACGGTCGTGCTCGTCGGGTGCGGCCCCATCGGCCTGAAGTTCATCCGTATTCTGGCCGGCCGCGGCGCGAGGGTGGTGGCACTGGGCAAGCGCGCCAGCCAGGTGCGCGCCGCGGAGCGCCTCGGGGCGCGCGCGGCGTTCGACGTCACCCAACTGGGCGATCCGGTGCGCGCGGTGCGCGAACTGACCGAGAGCGGCCGTGGCGCCGATGCGGTGATCGAAGCGGTGGGCTCGCCCGCCACCTGGCAATGGGCCATGCAGATGGTTCGCCGGGGCGGCACGGTGAACCTGTTTGGCGGCTGCCCGCGCGGCAGCGAGGTGCACTTCGATCCCACCGCGCTGCACTATTCGGAGATCACCATCAAGTCCACTTTTCACCACACGCCGCGCTTCATCCGCCAGGCGCTCGACGCCATTGCCCGCGGCGAGATTCGCGCCACTGACTTCGTGACCGGAGAGATCTCCCTGGGTGAGCTGCCGCAGATGTTCGAGCACATGAAGTATCGCAACGGTGAATTGAAGACGGCCGTCATCCCCTAGAAGAGCTGCCGGGACGCCACCGCCGGGGCGCTTTCACGGTCCAATGTTGACGGCGTGATTGCGCCGCGCGGCCGCGCCAGAGTCATGCAGCCACCTCACGAGCTTGAAATCGCGCGCGAGCTGCCGCCGGCGGGCTGTACTCCGGCCGAAGCCCAGCGCTACACGCGCTGGCTCGCCACCCACCACTACGAAAACTTCCGCGTCGTTTCCTGGCTGCTGCCGCGCCGCCTCCACCAGCATTTCTACAATGTCTATGCCTACTGTCGCTGGGCCGACGATCTGGGCGACGAGGTGGCCGACGCGGCGCGCGCGCTCGAGCTGCTGGCCTGGTGGGAGGAAGAGCTTCAACTGTGCTATGTGGGGCGGGCGTCGCACCCGGTGTTCGTCGCGCTAGCGCCGACCGTGCGCGAACAGAATATCCCCATCGAACCGTTCGCGGATTTGCTGGTCGCCTTTCGACAGGACCAGACCGTGCATCGCTACGCGACCTGGGAAGACCTGCTTGGCTACTGCCGGTACTCCGCCAACCCGGTCGGCCGCCTGGTGCTCTACCTCTGTGGCTATCGCGACGCCGAGCGTCAACAGCTCTCCGACTTCACCTGCACGGCTCTGCAACTGGCCAATTTCTGGCAGGACGTCGCGCGGGACCTGGACAGGGGCCGCATCTACATTCCGCTCGACGCGCTGGCCAAGCACGGCCTGGGCGAGGCCGATATCGTCGCGCGGCGGTTTGACGCGCGCTACGTCGCGTTGAAGAAAGACCTGATCGCGCGGACGCGCGAGCTGTTCGCCGCGGGCCTGCCCCTGGCGCGTTGCGTCGCCCCGGCCTTGCGCGTGGATCTGGAGATGTTCAGCCGCGGTGGTCTGGCTGTGCTGGACGCCATCGAAGCGATCGGCTACAACCCGCTGGCGCACCGCCCCGCGCTCAGCCGCCGAATGCATGCGCGCCTGCTGGGCCGCGCGCTGCTCACCCGGCTGTTTGCGTTCGGAGGGTCCTCTGGAGAAAGGGAATCCCCTCCCGCACGCTTCGCACAGGATTCCTCTGCAAGAGCACCGGCGCCGCCCCGCGCACACCTGGAAACCACCGCGCGCGTCTCCGGGGCCGACAGCGGGCAGCTTGCCGCTTCCTACGCCGAGTGCCATCGCATTGCGCGCACCGCGGGGAGCAATTTCTACTACGCGTTCTTCCTGTTACCGCGCGCCAAGCGCGATGCCCTGTGCGCCCTCTACGCCTTTATGCGGTTGGTGGATGATGTCTCGGACACCGCAGGGGACGCGGCCGCAAAGCAGCGCACGCTGGCAACGTGGCGCGCGCATCTGGACGCGGCGGTGGCGGGAAACGCAGACGGCCACACGATTCTTCCGGCCTTCGCCGGCACCATTGCGCGCTATGGGATTCCGCCGCGCTACTTCCACGACCTGATCTCCGGCGCGGAAATGGATCTGACCGTGGCCTCTTACGCCACCTTCGACCGCCTGAGTGAGTACTGCTACCGCGTGGCGGGCACGGTCGGCCTGACGTGTCTCTACGTCTTCGGCTTTTGCGATCCGCGCGCCCCGGATTTGGCGGAAAAGCTCGGCATCGCGTTTCAGTTGACCAACATCCTGCGTGACCTCCCGCGCGATTTCGAGATGAGTCGCGTCTATCTGCCGCAGGAGGATCTGGAGCGCTTCGGCTGCCGCGCGGGAGACCTTGCCGGGAAAGCCCTGACCCCGGGGCTCGCGCAGCTGCTCGAGTTTGAGGCCGGGCGGGCCTGGCGGTTCTACGAGGAAGGCGCGGCCCTGGTGTCGTTGATCGAGCGGGACAGCCGCGGGGCACTCTGGGCGCTGGTGCGCATCTACAGCGACCTGCTGCGCCGGATCGAAGCGCGCGGCTACGACGTCTTCTCCTCCCGCGTGCGCCTCACGGCCACGGAGAAGGCGAAGATTCTCCTGCGGGCGCGGCTCGGCGGGTGGTCGGAGACCCATGTCCTCGAAGAGCGTGATCGTGATCGGCGGCGGGCTGGCGGGGCTTTCGTCGGGCGTCGCGCTGGCTGAAGCCGGACTTCGCGTCCACCTGCTCGAAAAGCGGCCGCACCTGGGCGGCCGCGCCACCTCATATTGGCTGCCCAACGGCGAGCATGTGGATAACTGCCAGCACGTCACGCTGGGTTGCTGCACCAACCTCGACGACTTCTATCGCCGCGTCGGAGCCGCGCACAAGATCCGCACGTACGACCGCTTGCTGTTTGCCGACGCTGCCGGGCACCGCGGGGTGATCGAAGCCTCGCCGCTCGCCCCGCCATTTCATCTGGCACCCTCGTTTGCGATGTTTCCGTCGCTGACCTGGGCGGACAAGCGAGCGATTGCAAGGGCCATGCTGATCATCGCGCGCAGCGGCGGGCGCCCTCGCGACCTCGACTCCGAGGGCGGGATGACCATGCTCGACTGGCTCCGCCGCCACGGGCAGACCCCGGGGAGCATCGAGTTATTCTGGAGCGTCGTTCTGGTCAGCGCGCTCGACGAGCAACTCGGCCGTGCGGATGCGCGCTATGGGGTGGATGTCTTCTGGAAAGGGTTTCTGGCCAACCGCAACGGGTTCCGGCTGGGGATTCCCTCGGTGCCGCTTGGGGAGCTCTACGACGGCTGCCGCGCCGCCATCGAACGCCGCCGCGGGGAAGTGGACCTGCGCGCCGGCGTGCGCGAAATCCACGTTGCCGAGGATTATGTCGCGTGCATCCGCCTGGAAAATGGCAAGGAGCTGACCGCCGACTTCTATCTCGCCGCGGTGCCGCACGATGTCCTACCCGCGTTGTTGCCGCCGGCGGTGGCCGAGCGCGAGCCGGTGTTTGCCAACCTGCGTCACCTGCGCACGGCGCCCATCAC
Source organism: Acidobacteriota bacterium (assembly GCA_016201215.1). GTDB lineage: Bacteria > Acidobacteriota > Terriglobia > Acidiferrales > UBA7541 > QHYU01. Next base: position 37,573 of record JACQDH010000211.1, read on the forward strand.
CGGCGTGCATTTCTGGTTTGATCGCCTGGTCATGTCCGAACCCTACTTGACCGTGCTCGGCCAAACGACGCAATGGATTTTCAATAAGTCCCAGCTCTACGCGATGCCAGCCGAGCAGACAGGGCAGAACGGCGAGCCATCCTCGAGCGGCCAGTACTTGCAACTGGTCATCAGCGCATCCTACGACCTGGTGCCGCGCTCACGGCAAGAAATCATTGAACTGTGCCGCCGCGAGCTACTGGAAATCCTGCCGGCGGTGCGGGAAGCTCAATTGCTGAAGGCCACCGTGATCAAGGAAACCGCGGCGACGTTTTCGCCCGAGCCGGGCTGCGACCGCTGGCGCCCCGCGCAGAGAAGTCCCCTCGGAAATCTGTTCCTGGGGGGCGATTGGACGGCCACCGGCTGGCCGGCCACGATGGAGGGCGCCGTGCGCAGCGGCTATCTGGCTGCGGAAGCCATTTTGGCCGTTGCCGGTGACCCGCGAAAGCTGCTCCAGCCCGATCTTCCGGTCGAGCGGGGGAGCCGTTGGCTGGTCGGCGCCTGAGCTCGCGCTCGAAAGAAACTGTTTCTCGCGAAAACTGCCCGATTTTGGCATTGTCCTCCAGAGGGGTGGGAACATGTCGAAACTGAAAAAAGGTTCTGTTGTCGTTCTGGTAGGCACGCGCAAAGGAGGGTTTGTCTTCCGCAGCGACGCGCGGCGCAAGACCTGGTCGGTCGAAGGCCCGCACTTTGCCGGACTGAGTGTGCACCATTTCATTCTCGACCCACGCGCGCCGGAGACTCTCTATGCGGCCACAAACTCGGATTGGTGGGGCGCCGACATCCAGCGCAGCACCAAGTGGGGCCGCACCTGGCTGCGGACCAAGGGTGGCGTCCGCTACCCGCGGCCTCAACCGTCATGCGACGCGCGAGCGCTGGACCCCCGGCGCCGGCGGCTTGATCGTACACACCATCCTTCTCGACCCGGCCAATCCCCAGAGGATGTTTGTGGCCATTTCCGCCGCGGGCGTTTTCCGCAGTGACGACGGCGGGCAGACCTGGCACCCGCGCAACAAAGGCACTCGCGCTGATTTCCTCCCCGACAAGTTACCCGAGCTCGGGCAGTGTGTTCATAAGCTGGCACAGGCCCCGGGGATGCCGGACCTCTTCTACCAGCAGAATCACTGCGGCGTTTACCGCAGTGATTCCGCCGGCGAGTCGTGGACGGACATCTCCCGTGGGTTGCCGTCGCGCTTTGGTTTCCCCATCGCGGTTCATCCGCGCGAGCCAAAGACCATCTGGGTGCTGCCGCTGGTGAGCGCGGAGATGCGGGCCACGCCGAGAGGGTGTCTCGCCGTATATCGTTCGACTACAGGCGGTCGCACCTGGCAGAAGCAGGTTCGCGGCCTGCCCAGGCGCAACGCGCACCTGACGATCCTGCGCGAGGCCATGTCCACCGACGCCTGTGATCCCGCTGGGGTCTACTTCGGCACGGAAACCGGACAGTTGTTCTGTTCTCGAGATGAGGGCCACCAGTGGCATTTGCTGGCCGATTTCCTCCCGCCCATTCTCTCGGTGGAGACTGCGGTCGTCTGACTTACAGGCCTCGGCGGATCGGGCGTGGTGGGCCGACACTCAAAAACGAGCCGAGCAGGATTTCTCTATCGGTCGGCGATTCGCATTGCCGGTCGATCTCTTGGTATTCGGCGAGATGCTGCTGGCGGAAGGTTTCGTAAGCGCCCTGCGAGGCCCAATAATCCGGGCTGACGTAGCGGCCATTTTTCTGCACGTCGCGGTGCAGCTCGGTGCCGCGGTAACCTTTGTCTTGCGCAAAGAATCTTGCCCACTTGCCCCGCGGGCCATAGACTTGCTCGAACCGTTTTTCCAGACCGTCTTTGGCGTAGAATTCCCAGAGGATCAGGTACCAGGCCCCGTGCTCTTGCATTGGCTCCACTCCCCTCGAAATCCGGAAATGGCCCGCCCAGGCTGCCACGCGCCAGTGTATCAGCTTTGTGGCGCGGCTTCCGTTTTGCACACCCGGAGCGGTTTTTGATGTTGCGCGGCGCGAATGGGAGTATGATGTGTGCATCCCCCGGAGGAGCCCGTGGAGCGGAAGTATAGGCAGCGGGGCTACCAGGAAACCGACAAGCCGGAGAAAAAGAAGGAACGGCCACCGGAGAGTCGCCCCCGCCAGGAACAGATCGGTCCGCGCACGCCGCGCATGGTGGGCACGGTCACGCGTGCGCGCTGCTCGAACTGCGGCGGCGTACTGTTGCCGGGGTTTGATCCCAACGGCCAGTGCCCCCGCTGCGCGTTTGAGCTCCATTGCTGCAAGCAGTGCGTCCACTTCGATACCGGTGCGCGCTTCGAATGCACGCAGCCGATCCCCGAGCGCATCAGCAAGAAGGATGCGCGCAACGAATGCACCTTCTACGAATTCCGCACCACGGTGGAGAAAGACACCGCACCCTCGGCGCCCGCCGTGGGCGCGCCTTCCGCGGCGGCTCCGGCGAACAGCAGCGTGCGTCCCAATGACGCCCGCAAAGCCTTCGACGACCTGTTTAAGAAGTAGCGACGTACCCCCCAGCCGGGACATCCCTCCAGACCCGTTGCGACACTATCGTGGCGGATTGGGGAACAGAGTGGGTTCCTGCGGCGGCTCGCTGGAGATGCGTTCCAGTTCGGGATAGTGGTGCCGCAGCGGCTCAGGGATTTTAACTTTCGCGTCAGTGAGCAGGCTGGCCAATTGCAGGGCGTTTACCACGCTCTTGCCCTGAAAATGGTTGTTGGTGATGACGAAGGTGTTCTGCGCGTGCCCGGCGAGTTTGCGGATCCGGGCCGCCCAGGGTTCGAGTTCTTCCTCGCGGTAGAGATAGTTATAGCGTTCCGAGGGCGGTGTGGCGGGGTCATCGCTGAACCAGGTGTCGTAGCGCCGGCCGTGCAACCGCACGTAGCCAATCTGGGCGGTGGTGCGGCCTGAGGGCTTGAGCGATTTCCCGATGACGGGCTGATCGATGTTGCAGAAGCCCACACCGCGCTCGTGCAGCATCTCGTAGAAGCCCGCCTGGTTCCACGTGGCGTGCCGCACTTCCACCACCAGGGGATAATCGGCGAATCGCTCCAGCAGGTCTTTGAGGTAAGCGACGTTTTCCGGCGTGTGGTGAAACGAAAAGGGGAACTGGAGCAGCACCGCGCCGAGTTTCCCGGCACTTTGCAGCAGATCAAATCCGGCCCGGACCGCGCGCTCGTCCTCGGCCCCTACCCCGGCTTCGTGCGTGAACTTTTGCCAAAGCTTGGCAGTGAAGAGGAACCTGGGGTTGGCCGCCACGCGCTCGATCCACTGCACGCAGAGGCTGGGCCGCAGCGGTTGATAAAACGAGGTGTTGATCTCGATGGTGTCGAAGTATTCGGCCAGGTAGGCGGCCTCGTGGAATGCGCGCGGCCGGCGGGCGGGATAGACAATTCCGGCCCAGTCCGCATAGGACCATCCCGCCGGGCCCATCCGAACCAAGCCCGGGGTGGTTTTCGTCGCTGCCGTCTTCGCCATGGGCTGTGCGAGGGAGGCTGTGCCAGGCCTCCGATCCCTCTCCAAACCAGCGTATGATGCCGCCGCGCGCGGTGTCAACGCGAGGCGGCTGGGGGGCGCTTGCGCCGACCGCACTTTCGCCGGCGCCCGCCGTCCCGCGGGAGTGGGAAGGCCAGTGCACAGCAGCAGATGGAAAAACAGCCGGTGAGACGCCGGCGTTACGGCGGTATGACAAAGAAGACCAGCGACATGCAGCCTAGCAGATCGCGGATTGCATCGGCCGGGCGGACTTGCTATCCTGAGGGCGTCCCATGCGTCTCTGTACCTATCTTCGAGACGCTCCTCCTTCCTCACCTCCGGTGCAAAGGTGCGTGAATGAAAACCTCCATCAGCTACAAGAATCTGGAATTGCGCCAACCGGTCGAAACGGAAGCCGCGCGGTGCGTGGCCAAGCTGAGCAAGCTGCTGAAGAGCTATTTACCGGCACGCTTCATTCCACCGGCGTCGCCGCTGGGGTGCGGCGGAGCGTCAAGGAAGCCTTCGCCGAGATCGAAGGGCAGTTCAAGAAGCACCAGTCCAAGCTGCGCAGAGACTATCAGTGGAAGCGCAAACGCCCGCGCGTGGCGGTTGTAGCATAAAGCGACCGAGCCCCCGGTAGGTCCCCGGTCCTGCTGAGCGCCGCGAGGCATCCCCACGTTGAGATTCTTCGCTGCGCTCCGGCATCGAAGCTTATTGTCGGGCTCGGCTCAGAAATGTCGCGGAACGCATTGCGGCAGCGCGTGGCGCCTGCGGTTGCGGCTGCGCCGTGCACAGGCTAGAATGAATTGTTTGCCACACAGGGGCGTAGCTCAGTGGTAGAGCAGCGGCCTTTTAAGCCGAAGGTCGTGGGTTCGATCCCCACCGCCCCTACCAGCTTGCCGACCTGATCCATGACATGCTTGATGCAGTCCCTAGCCCGCTCTGCGGGCGAGGGGTCTCTCTGAGGGATTCCTCGCTTCGCTCGGAATGACAGGCAAGTGATGGCACGCTCCCCGACAAGAGGCGTTGAACACAAAACGCGTGAAAGCGTGCCGCCACATGAGTTTTGCCAACATCGCAAAGCCGTAGCGGCGGGCCGAACTTGTCCCGAGCGCAGTCGAGGGAGCCCGCCTCAGATAGGTTCTGTAGCGCCGGCATCCTGCCGGCGGTTTTTCCGAGCGCGGTCGGGACGAGGTTCCCATCTGGCCCTGTGGTTCGGCGTGCAGTCTTCTCCAAAAGCAAGCGGGCGTTCCGCAGGGACTGGAACGCCCGCACTCTGGGCTGGGTAAGCCCTAAAACTGGAAGCGGATCCCGCGCGACAGATTCCCGCCGCGCCTACCGGATCTTCCCCACAGAAAAACGGGCGTCCCGACGCGGGTCGAGGCGCCCGTTGTGTTTGCCGAAGGCCCTAGAAGATGAACTTCAGACCAAACTGCATATCTCGCGCCCCGAAGAGCACGCCGCTGGCCGACCCCAGGCAGTTGGCGGTAGTGCACAGGGCAAGGTCAGCCTTGCCGCTAACCCCGTTCATCACGCCCACAAAGTTCGTGTCCTGCCGCAGGACGACCTGGCGGGTTGGTGTCCCGGTCGAGGTCAGCACCCGGTATGCAGTCGAGCTGAAGTTGAACCGATTCGCGTGGTTGGCCCGGTTGAGCAGGTTAAATGCTTCCCAGAGAAACCGGACTCTCATCCTTTCGTTAAGGCGCACGTCTTTCTGGACGCGGAAGTCCACGGTCACGAACCCGGTGGTCGTCAGGGGATTTCGCGGCAGCCATCCGGCACGGAGCGAACCATTGGAGCCGTTGATGGACCCGGTGTCCGTCGCGCCCGTGCCGCTGCTGATTCGGCCCGAGACGTTCGGTTGGAAGGGCTGGCCGTCCTGCGCGGTGACGACCCCGTTCAATGACCAATCCCCCAACACATGACTTGCCCACGAAGAGCTGGGCCTCCACACCTGGCTTGGCTCCCAGATGAAATACCAGACCAGGCGTTTCTGAACGTCGAAATCGGAAAGAGCGTACTCCCGCTTGCGGTCGGCCGTGTCAAAGAACGTCTCGAACCCGCCCGCAAAAGGACTGGCCCCCATCGCCTGGCCTTCGTCTCTGGCTCTGGAGACGGTGAAGTGAGCCACCTGGGTCAGCCCAAAGCGCGCGCGCTGCGTAAACTGGAAGATCAATCCATGATATAGGGAATTGAGATCGCTCTGCTGCCGCAGGACCGGCCCCAACCGCGTCCCAGGGGCAACGCCAGGCAGCGTGTCGAACAGCGGCCGAAGCCCTGCATAGAAGGCGGTGGTCCCGAGCAAGAACCGGTCGGTGGTGATGGTGGTGCTCCCGCTGGGACTGAAAAGGATGTCTATCGTACTCGTGGATGGGTTCAAATTGATGTCGGCAGAGTGGGTCAGGTGATTTCCGCGGGTGAACAGATAGGTCGCCGAGAGGCTGATGTTGCGCGCGATTTCCTGTTCATACGCGGCATCCACCATCATGATGAAAGGCCGGACGTAATCTCCAGCCATGAAGTTGACGCCACGGGCGCCAGTAGAGGCTGGCGGAGAAGAAAGAATCGGACCCGGATACTGCGGCCCGGCGGCTAACTGTGCTGTGTCTGTGGAACTCAGCCTGAAGGTCGGGAGCGCCACGCCGTTCTCCAGCAGGTGTGAGCGGATGATGGCGTTCGGCGTCCGGCCGTAATAGATGCCGCCGCCCGCCCGCAGCACACTCTTCTGCTTGCCGCCGATGTCCCACGCGATGGCCAGCCGTGGTCCCAGATTGTTCTTATCCTGGTTGATGAACTGCGTTTCGGGGAACTGCGGGTAACCCAGGATTTGCTGGCCGGCAAAATTGATAGGGCTGACCTCCGGCATCTTCTGGAATTCATAGCGCAGACCGACATTGACCGTGACGGTCGGCCGCCACTTAAACGTATCTTGGACAAAAAAATTGTAGTCCGTGGTGGTGAAGAACAACGAACCCGCCTGGCCGCGCGTGTCAAAGGCCTGCGTGTAGGTGGACCAGTGTTTGCCCGTCCGGGTTCCATCCGCCACCGGCGCGCAGCTCGTGACGCCTCTCGGGCAATCCAGGGCAAGAGCCGACACGCTGGTGTAGTCGAATTGCCCGCCACCATTCCGGATGTTAGTGGTCTTGTCACGAACGTAGTTGATGTCCAAACCGAACTTCCAAGTGTGGCGTCCGACCATCCAGGAGAAGGTATCGGTCCATTGGAACCGCTTTTCGTCCGGCCAGGCCGGTCGGGGCAGGAATTCGGACATCCCGAAGCTGATCCCGTTGGAAATGGTCGTCCGCGGGTCGAGCGAATTCGGCGTCTGGAACTCGAAGTCTCGCCCGTATTGAAACTGCGCCTGGTTGACCATGCGCGGGTTGAGGACCGAGTTCAGCCGAAAGAGCAAAATGTCAGTCTTGACGCCGTCCAAGCCGTTATCCTCTGCGGAGCGGTTCAAGATCTGCTGGGTTTGGATGCCGCTCGGGGACTTCCACCGATGCCAGTTATAAGAGCCCGTAACGTTGTGCCTGGGATTGATCACCCAATCCAGTTTGCCCAGCGCGACATTGTTGATGCGCTTCCGCGGGTTCTGCGTGTTCAGCGACTGAAAGTAATTCAGCAGTGCGGTACAGTTCGCGGCCGGAGGAAGGGGCGTGCCGCTGGCGCAGGAAGTCGAAAAGGTGGAGAAGAAAAGCGTGCCGCTGGGAGCCGACAGGTAAGTCTCGGTCCGGTGTTGCTGGTCGAAGTTGCCGAAGAAGAAGAGTTTGTCCTTGACGAAGGGCATTCCGAGCGAGAGTCCATACTGTTGCCGGCGGTCTTTGTTCTTCACTGGACTGGTCGTGGTACCGGCGGTGACAAACAGCGTGGGCTCGCGGGCTTGGATGGCGTCGTCGCGGATGTAGTAGAAAACGTCGCCGTGCATCTCATTGCTCCCGGACTTGGTCACCGCGTTCAGCGTGCCGCCCGCGGCGCGGCCAGACTCGGCGGAGAAAGTGCTGAGGCCAACTTGGAACTCCTTCACCGCGTCCTGGCTGTAGATGTAGGCGGTGCGGGTGCGCCCGCGCGGTTCGGAGAAGAACGCCTGGTTGTTATCGGCGCCGTCCACTGTATTGTTGTTCAGCAGGCCGGAGATGCCGCGGCTGCTGATCAGGCCAAAGGTGCCGTCTGGGCTGACTCCCGGGGTCAGCAGCACGAAGTTGTCCCAGCGTCGGCCAGTGAGAGGCAACTGATCGATCTGTCTCTGGCCAACCGTGCTGGTGACCTCCACTTTTTCCGGCTCGGTGATGGGCGCCTCGCCCGTCACGGTGATGACCTCGGTGACCGCGGCAATCCTCATTTCGAGGTTTGCGGTCGCAGTCGAGCCGACCTCGACGCGGATTCCCGTCCGCTTGAGCGTAGCGAAGCCCGGGGCCGAAACCGTCACTTCGTAGAGGCCGGGCTGCAGGAGCACGGCGCGATAGTCTCCCTGCGCATCGGTTTCCAGTTCGCGGCTGACATTGGTCTCAACGTTTCGCACGGTCACCTTTACCGACGGCACCACGCCGCCCTTCTCATCCGTGACGCGGCCTTGGATCGAGCCACTGCCGGCCGATTGTGCGCTGGCGCTCGTGGCCAAGCTCAGGACGAGGCATAGCAAGAAAAAGGAAATCCACAACGGACAAGAATGTCGAAGCAGTCGCATTGTCGCCATGACGGCCTCCTAAGATTAGGTTCGGGACTTGCCGGGCGCGGATAGACAAACACATGCACACGCCCTCGGCGGCGAGAATCCGGAGGTTTAGCTCGTACGTCGAAACCAACAACACCTCCACCCCTGTTGCTTGGCAATCTAGTGATACGGCCCCCCCTTTGTCAAGCAGTACGATGCCGCAATTCGATGCTGCTGTGGATTCTGGCCCGAGGAACGCTCGGCGAGGGGGGTGTTCATACGACCTCCGCGTCTCTAATCAGTGCGAGCAGCGGCGCCGCTCGCGGAATTCCGCCGGTGCGGGTTGTGGCCGGACGCCCCGGCTTGAGGTTTGGCGGTGTCTGCGCTAGAGTAACGGCCTTTCTCGCTGCGCCGAGGTCTCGGGACGCAGACGAATTCCGCAGAGGGTGGTCTGTTGAAGGCGCCAGCCAGCGGCCAAGAGCACTTGAAGATTCTGTTGCGTCGCGGCGCTATTCAGCGGCGCGTGCGCGAGATGGCCCGACAGATCTCGCGCGATTTCCACGGCCAGCGCGTGCACCTGATCGGCGTGCTCAAGGGCGCCTCGATTTTTCTTTCCGACCTGATCCGGCATATGCGCGTAGAAGTCTCGCTCGACTTCATGGCCGTCTCGAGCTACGGGAAGGGAAGCCAGTCCTCCGGCCAGGTGCGGTTGACCAAGGATTTGGATACGAGCATCGAAGGCCTGAACGTCATCCTCGTAGAAGACATCCTGGACACCGGGCTGACGTTGAACTACCTGGTGCGCGTTCTGCAGCAACGCAAGCCCAAGACGCTGCGCATCGCCGCGCTGCTCGATAAGCCGGAGCGACGCATCAAGGAAGTCAAAGCCGACTATGTAGGCTTCCAGATCCCCAATGAGTTCGTGGTCGGCTACGGCCTGGATTATGCCGAGCGCTACCGGAATCTGAGAGACGTTTGCATCCTTTCGCTGCCGCCGGAATAGCGTCCCCCTGAAATTGTGATGAGGCCTGTTCTCACCAACGCGGACCTAGAAGGCGTCGCCGCGGGCGGCGAGGTGACCATCACGCCGGGCACGCTGGTTACCCCGCTGGCGCGCGAGGAGGCGGAGCGCCGCCGGATTACCCTCCGCGTCGCCGAACCAGCACCCGAGGGAAGCCAGTCGGGCGGGACGCACGCGGGGCGGCGCGTTGTGGCTATCGGCGCCGACCACGGCGGCTACGAACTGAAGGAACAGCTCAAGGGTCATCTGCGTGACTGGGGCTATCCGGTGCTGGACCTGGGCACCGAGAGCACCGCCGCAGTGGATTATCCGGATTTCGCCGAGGCCGTGGCCAACGCGATTGCGCGCGGCGAGGCCTGGCGCGGCGTGGTGATCGACAGCGCGGGCATCGGCAGCTCGATCGCCGCCAACAAGGTGCCGGGAGTGCGCGCGGCGCTGTGCTATGATAGGGCCACCGCGCGCAACAGCCGCGAGCACAACGACGCGAATCTGCTCTCGCTCGGCGCGCGCATGATTCCGGCCGAAGCCGCGCGCGAGATTCTGGCCATCTGGCTGGAGATGCCGTTTGCGGGGGGACGCCACCAGCGGCGCGTGGACAAGATCCGCGCCATTGAGGTGCGCCACACGAAGACGTAACGCTGGCTTCCAGCTGGCGGGTCTGCCCGGTAGCACGGAGCGGGAAATCGTCGGCAAGATGCCGGCGCGACGCGGCACCCCAAAGCAGGTTGTGGCGCGCCCAAACGCGCTGCTAGAACCCTCGCAGGGGGCCGCGGAAGGAAGCGAATTTGGACCAGCGGCAACTCGAACAACTCGTCCATGCCGTGACCGAGGAGATTCTGCGCTACCTAGGAACAGCGAAGGGCTCGGCGCAGGCCGGACTCGAATCGGAGGGGGAAATCTGCCTCGGCTGCGAACATAACTGCGTCGAGAAGTGTTCCCGCAAGACCCGCCTGGTCATCGACGCCGGCGCCGACCGCATCTCCGCCGGCCCCGCCGTGGGCCAGGTGGACGGTGCCGTTGCCGGGCTGATTGACCACACGCTGCTCAAGCCAGAAGCCTCGCGCGACGACATCCGCAAGCTGTGCCAGGAAGCGATGCGCTTCGGTTTTGCTTCGGTGTGCATCAATCCTTGGTATGTGCCGCTGGCCGCCGAGCGGCTCCGCCGCTCGAAGGTGAAGGTCTGCACCGTAGCCGGGTTCCCGCTGGGCGCCACCCTTCCGCAGGTGAAGATTTACGAGGCCGAAGAAGCCATCAAGCTGGGCGCCCAGGAAGTGGACATGGTCATTAACGTCGGCGCGCTCAAGTCCGGCCAGGACGACGTAGTGGAACTCGACGTCCGCGGCGTGGTCGAAGCCTGCCACCGCGGCGGCGCCATCTGCAAAGTAATCCTGGAAACTGCGCTGCTCACGATTGAAGAAAAGGTCCGCGCCTGCGTCGCTTGCAAGAAAGCCGGAGCGGATTTTGTGAAGACCTCAACCGGGTTCGGCCCCGCGGGCGCTACTGCCGAGGATGTCGCCCTGATGCGCGCCGTGGTGGGCGCCCAGATCGGCGTCAAGGCCGCCGGAGGCATCCGCACCCTGGAAGATTTGAAGAAGATGGTCAGTGCCGGCGCCACGCGCATCGGGGCCAGCGCCAGCGTGCGCATCCTCGAAGAAGCCCGCGTACCCCTGCCCGAGGCCGGGCGACTCGAACGGCAGATGCCCTACGCCTCCGCCACGGCGGCAGGATCGCCCGCGCCGTCCTACTAGGCCCGTCCTCATTTTCCTTTTGCGAGCCGCTCTTCATCGAGCCGGCGGCGTCGCCTGTTATAATGATCCGACATCTTTTGGAGCGCGTAAGCAGACTTGTATTTGATGGACCCTGTCGAAACCAATGCGGGCATGGCGCCGGCCGATGCGGGCGGCGCGGCCAGACCGTATTCCACCGAGATCCTGGCCACGCTGGCCGAGGCCGGCGAGGAAATCAACGCCTCGCTCGATCTCGACGACGTGTTGTCCCGGATCGCGGCGCTCGTGCAGCGCCTGATTGACTATGAAATCTTCAGCGTGATGCTGCTCGACGAAACCAGCCAGCGCCTCTACCACTGCTTCGCCATCGGCTACAGCCGCGAGATTGTCGAAAACTGGCGCATCCCAGTGGGACAGGGCATCACCGGAACGGCCGCGGCCACGGGCCACGCGGTCCGCGTCAGCGACGTCACCAAGGATCCGCGCTACATCAACGCGATCGACAGTGTGCGTTCGGAGCTTGCTGTGCCCCTGATGGTCAAGGGCAAATGCATTGGCGTGCTCGACATCCAGAGCCGCCAGCTCGACTATTTTACCCCTGACCAGCAGAACATCCTCACCCTGCTGGCCAGCCGGCTGGCCGTGGCCGTTGAAAATGCGCGCCTGTTCGAGCGCGTGCGCCGGCAGGCCGACACGCTGCTGCTGCTCAACGAGGTGGGCCGCGAGGCCAACTCTATCCTCGATGTCGCGGAGCTGCTCCGCCGCGCCGCCGAACTGGTGAAACGCGTCATCGACTATCAGATTCTGAGCATCCTGCTCTACGACGACCGGCAGAACATGTTCCGCCACCGCCTGGACGTGAAGTATGGCGAGAGCTCGCAGGGGAAGTTGCGCTGCGCCGCCACCGAGGGCATTGTGGGCGCCGCGGCCGTTTCGCACCTGCCGGTGTTGGTACCCGACGTCACCGCCGACCCGCGCTATCTGATGGTGAACCCGGAAACGCGGTCCGAGCTGGCCATCCCCATGATCCACAAAAACCGCGTGATCGGGGTGCTGGACCTGGAAAGCCCGCAGTTGAACTATTTCACCGAAGAGCACGTCCAGATGCTTTCGATCCTCGCGGCGCACCTGGCTGTGTCGCTGGAAAATGCGCGGCTCTACGAGCAGGTGGCGCGGGGTGAGTCCCGCCTGGAGCGCGAACTGCAGGCGGCCCAGCGCATGCAGGGTGCCCTGCTCCGGGCCGTGCCTGCCGATGATTACGGCCTCGACATCGCCGCGCGTTACGTCTCCGCTCGCGAAGTCTGCGGCGACCTCTACGACTTCCTGCGCTACGGCCCGCAGCAGTTGGGCATCGCCCTGGGCGACGTCAGCGGAAAGGGCAGCGCGGCCGCCCTCTATGGCGCCGTGGCCATTGGCATCTTGCGGAGTCTTGGCCCGCAGAAGCTGCA
>JACQDH010000226.1:0-9163 GCA_016201215.1 Acidobacteriota bacterium
GATACCCGCAACGCCACCCGCCGCCTCACCCGCCACCGCCACAAAATCGTCCTCTGCTGAATTGCACTCTGCGGAAAGGGTGAGGAGCGGACAACCTCGTGTCGCGCGGAAAGCATCCGTGCAGGGTAGGACATGAAGATCCAGCTTATCCTCGTGGCGTTCTTGGCGCTGCCGGTCAGCGGCTTTGCCGACACACCGTGGGACAAGCCGCCTCAGCAGTGGAAGCTGGCCGAGACCTATCAGATCCTGACCGATTCACCGTGGGCCCCTTCAAAGACGCAGATTGATGTTGGCTGGGTCCCGCGCCGCGTGGACCCCCTGACAAAGCAGAAGACCGATCTGCCCATATACCCCCAAGGGGGCGATCTGAAGGTAAGCACTGACATTGGCCGCAGAACGCAATTGCCGGTCGTCTCAGTGCTCTGGTGGTCGGCGAAGACGGTGCGCCTGGCACAACAGCGCCTGCGCCAATTGCGCTACGCCTCGGCAGCCGGAGAGCCGTTGCGCGCCGATGAGTTAAACGATTTCGTTATCGTGGTCGAAGGCGTCGAGCCGCTGCGCATTCTCCGCGACGCCGTGGAAAATTTGCGCGAGACCGTTTTCCTGGAGCTCCCTAACGGGATGCCGCTGGATCTTGCCGAGATTCGTTTCGTCGACGGTCAAATGGCGGGCGAAGACTTCGTCGCATTCCACTTTCCCCGCCAGATCGAGGGAAGGGTGACGCTCAACCCCGACGCGGAAAAAGTGGTGTTCCACTGCAAGGCCACCGCAAAGGCCGCTCGCCCCAGCCGGTCGAATGCACTTTCGATTCGGGCCGTCTTCGAGCCGCGGAAGATGCGCGCCGCGGGCCAGCCAGATCTGTAAAGCTTCCGCGACGCGGAAGCCGGGCAAGTGCTATCAACCCTTACCAGAGGCGGCCATCCAACCGTAAAGGATGCCCACGCCGCCGGCAAACACGGTTGTGGCCGTGAAGCCCGCCAGCGCGAATTCGTGCGCAACGAATCCAAGTGCGAAGACAGCCACCGCGCCGCGAACGATGCGTTTGATCAGTCTTGCGTTCACCTTCATTTGATACTCTTGGGAGCGTGGGAGATTCACCTCACAACCCGGTTCTGCCAGGGGCCGGAACACTTCGCTATCGAATCAGGTGGTACTTCGTCTGCCGCGTCAGCACCCAGCCGACCTTGTCGCCATCAAGCGCGGCGTCCTCTTCCTGACCCACCCACAGCTCCTGGCTGTTCCATTCTGGCACAGGCGTGCTGGCGGAGAGTTCGATGGAAAACCACATGTTCGGCAGCACCAGGACGTCGCCGCGCCCGGGAACACCCTGTTGCCGGTCCCAGAGACCGATCAGCGGCCCCGCACCGTGCCCGTGGTCGCCGATGGGGTGCGAATAGACCGAGCCCTTGATCCCCGCAGCCTTCATGGCCGCGAGCGTCTCGGCGAGAATTTCGTTGCCCAAGTGGCCCGGACGCATGCGTTCCATCAACAGGTCCTGCAGACGGTTGGCGTTGGCGAGCGCCTTCTGGACGCCCGGGGGCGGTTCGCGCTCACTTTCACGCAGTACGTAACCCATGTGCTGCGTATCGGTGGCCAGACCCATGGCCTTGATGCCGAAGTCCACGTGCAGCACGTCGCCGCGGTGGATCACCACGTTTTCCTGCTCGGAGAGCACTGAGTCGTGCGGCATCCCGGGGCGCTGCACGTCCACGGTGGGATGGAACCACGTGCCCAGCCCCTGGTCGCTCAACTGCTGCCACAACCACCACACCACGTCGGTGTTGGTGGTGACGCCGGGCTTGATCACCTCGCTCGAAAACGCGCGCTCGATCAGGCGGTGTGCGATTTCCATCAACTGGCGATAGGTGGGCAGCATTTCCGGCAGGCGGGTGGCAACGTATTCGAGCGGCAGGTTCTCCGCGCGCACCAGGCGTGACATCCACATCGGCCCCAGCGCATCTTCGAGCGCCTCGCGCTCGCCGGCCGAAAGCCCGTCGGAAAACGCGTGCGTCCGCGAAATGTCCACGGCGATAGTAGCCGGGTTGCGCTCTTCGATGAGCTTGCGCAGCATCACCCACTGCGCCTGGCCCCAGAGTTCGCGCTTCTCCATCTCCGGGTCGCGATACACCGCGTAGAGCCCGCCGTTGGCGCCGCCGCCCAGGGCCAGACGTTCGACGCCCTTCTCCTCGCCTCGGTCAAAGAAGATGTAGATCGTTCGCCGGCGTGCCGCGAACACGGTCGGGGAGACCAGCGAATAAAACACCGGGTCTTCGTTATACTCGCGGCAGATCACCAGCCACATCGCCACCCCGTGTTTGCGCATCAGCGACGGCAGCACGCGCTCCAGGCGCAGCTTCAGCCACTCCTGGCGGATCGCGGCCTGCTCGCGCTGCGACGGCAGCGGCTTCGTTACCGCCGGCTTGGGCTGTTCCCCGGCCGAGCCGGCGGCCGGCCACAGCAGTGCCGCGGCCAGAATTGCGGCTGTGATTCCATTGCTGCCCTGATAACGAACCATGTCTGCCTCCCTGTGTCCCTGCATCTGTGCTTCCCTGCCTCTTGGTCAGCCCGTCATTACTGCCGCTTTTTCTCTCTCCGGTCAATCGCTTTTCTGTGGCCGCCGCACCGCTCAGACCACTTGGTATAATGTGTGTTTGTCAGTTCTGTGTTGCTGACACCTGAGCGCTGAGAGCTGATGGCTTCTTTTCACATCGAACATTTCGGCTGCCGCGCCACACAGGCGGACGCGGCTGCGATCGAGCGGCAGCTCGTCGAGCGGGGCTACACCGCCGCGCCAGGCTCTGCGGCCGCCGACGTGGTGGTGGTCAACACCTGCACGGTCACCGCTTCGGCGGACGCGCAGGCGAGCCAGGCCATCCGTGCGATTCATACGCATAACCCTTCCGCGCGCATCATCGTCACCGGTTGCTACGCCCAGCGCGCGCCGGAAGAGCTGGCCGGGCTCGAAGGCGTCGCGTGGGTGGTGGGCAATTCCCACAAGCCGGAAATTTCGCGCCTGCTGGACACTCTGGTCGAGCCGGTACAGGAGCGCGCCATTGCCGCGGGCGGTGCATCGCCTTCGTCTGTTCTCATCGGACAGATTGACACCGACCCCATGTCGCTTGCGCGTGGGGCGGCAAAAGTCCTCACCGGCGACATCTTCGAGCAGACCACGGTCCTCGTGGCGCCGGTCCTGGGCGGCGAGGGTGGCCACACGCGGCCCGTGCTGAAGATCCAGGACGGCTGCAACAACCGCTGCGCCTATTGTGTGATCCCGTTTGTGCGCGGGCGCAGCCGCAGCCTCGCGCCCATGCAAGTGACCCAGGAGATTCGCCGGCTGGCGGCCGCAGGCTACCGCGAGGTCGTCCTGAGCGGCATCAACCTCGGCAGCTACGGGCGCGACCTTGTGCCGCGCGTCGAACTCGGCAACCTTCTCCAGCGCATCTTGGACGAAACGCCGCTCGAGCGCCTGCGCCTCAGCTCGATTGAGCCGATGGACGTGACCCAGGATTGGATCGCGCTGTTCGCCTCGACCGAGCGCCTCGCGCACCATTTTCACATTCCATTGCAATCGGGCTCGGACCGCATCCTGGCGGCAATGCACCGCTGGTACCGCACCGCGCATTATGCCCGCCGCTTAGAATGGATTCGCGAGCGGCTGCCCGGCGCCGGCATTGGCGCCGACATCATCGCCGGCTTCCCGGGCGAAACCGACGACGACCACCGCGCAACGCTGGCGCTGGTCCGGCAGTTGCCTTTCACCTACCTGCATGTTTTCTCCTTCTCCAAGCGCCCCGGCACGAAAGCGGCCGCGATGGCGGGCGAGGTGTCGGCGGCGGTCATCCAGCGGCGCGCTCGTGAGCTGCGCGCGCTGGCGGCAGAGAAAGCCGCCGCGTTCCGCGCAGCGCACATTGGGCGCAGCCTGCGTGTGCTCACGCTGAATGGTTCGGAAACTGGGCCTCCAAGTGACCTGCGGTGGCTGCTGACTTCGGCCCGCGATGGCAGCAGCGAAAGCGATAGCGGCGTTTGGACCCGCGCACTCGCCAGCAACTATCTCGACGTGCGCGTGGCAGGGTCCTGGCCCGCGAACCAGATGCTCGACGTCTGCATCACCGCACTCAACGGCTCACACCTTCTGGCCCACCGACTCGAAGCTTAGAAAAGCAACGACGAAACACAGAGGACACACAGAACGCCGAGTTTCACAGAGTCTGTTCAGGTTCTGTTGCTGCCTCGCTGCTTTCCGGGTCCTCTGTGTTCTCTGCGCCCTCTGTGTCCTCTGTGTTCGTCCTGTGGATTTCAGGCCTCGAGGATGACCTGGGCAAGGGCCGTGTTCCCGCTGTGGGTGATGGTGACGTTGATGTGTTTGACTTCGAGGCGATCGGCAAATTCCTTGGCGATGCCACGAAGTTGCAAGGTGGGCTTTCCGCTGGGCAAGCGCATGACTTCAATGTCGATCCACCGCACGCCGCGCCGCCAGCCCGTCCCCAGCGCCTTCATGGCTGCTTCCTTGGCGGCAAAGCGCCCCGCGTAGCGCTCGTAGCGGTCCCGGTGGCGCTCGCAGTAGGCGATCTCCGCCGGCGTGAACACGCGCCGCAGGAACGCCTGGCCGTGGCGCTCGATCGCCGCCCGGATGCGGTCAATCTCGGCGATGTCCAAACCTAGTCCGACGATCACTCGCCCCCTCGGCGCTCCAGCAGCGCCCACAGAAGACCACGAACCAGGCGGGCTTAACTGCGGTTTGCTGGGCCGCGCGCCTGGCCCCAGGGCCAGAAATCAGAGCGCCGCAACCAGATTATACCTGTAAAATCTTCCCTTCCGATGGCATGAAAGCCCTGACACAAAGACAGAGAGCGGGCCGCGTGCCCTCGAGCCGCGCGGAGCCCCACGACGCCTCATGGAGCACGCTGCGCTCCGGTGAAGTGCAGATCCTTCAGGTTCGCGCGCTCGACAAACTTCCCTGGCTGGTCCATGGCTTCTCCACGCGGCGCGGCGGGGAAAGCACTCTCGACGGCCGGCGTTCGTTCAATCTGGGTTTCACAAGCTGGGACGCGCGGGAAAACGTTGTCGCCAACCGCGCGAGGCTGCTCTTCGCGTTGCGCGCGAAACACATGACCCTGGTGACGCTGCGTCAGTTCCACTCCGATGTCATCTTCGCGCTCGACTCGTCTCCCGCCAAAGCCCTGCGCGGCGACGCGGCCATCACGCGCGCTCCGGGAATCCTGCTTGCGGTACAGACGGCCGATTGCGTCCCCATTCTTCTCGTGGATACGCGGCGCCGCGCCATAGCCGCCGTGCATGCCGGGTGGCGCGGGACGCTCCGGCGGATGGTTGCAAAGACGCTCGGCCGGATGCGCATGGCTTTCGGTACGCATCCGGCAAACGTTGTCGCCGTGCTGGGCCCGGCCATCAGGCGATGCTGCTACGAAGTGGGCCCGGAGGTTGTCCAGGCGTACGCCAGCCAGTTTGCCCAGGCGCCGGAGTGGTTCGATCCCTTCGCCACGGGCGAGGAACCCAATCCGCTCCAGTGGCTCTCGATGATGCCGCCGGGACACCACCCGCCGCTGGCGCGAGCACGTCTCGATCTGGTCACAGCTAACCGCTGGCAGTTGTGCGATGCCGGGGTTGCCGCGTCGAACATCATTGCAAGTGACCTCTGTACGGCGTGCCGCACCGACCTGCTCTTCAGCTACCGCCGCGAAGGCAGTCGCACCGGCCGGTTGATGGCAGTGATCGGCGTGCGCGAGATGTAGTCACCAGTGGCGCGCTGAAGCACGCCAGTACACAGGCGAACGCGTCAGGAAGGTTGTGCGACCCGCGCGGGCGTGGGAGTTTCGAGCAGCGCCAATTGGCCGCAGGCAGCCATGATGTCCTGCCCGCGCGAGTAGCGAACAAACGCCGGAACGCCCTTCTCGGTGAGGATGCGGCGAAACTCTTCGATTCGCTCGGGCGCCGGCGCCTGGTAGGGCAACTCGCACGGGTTCCAAGGGATCAGGTTCACCTTCGCGCGCAGGTTGGCCACAAGTTTCGCCACACGCCGCGCGTCCTCCGGCTGATCGTTGAAGCCGGCGAGCAGGACGTATTCAAACGTCAGCCGCTCCCACGGCCGCAGCGGATACCGCCGGCAAGCCTCGAGCAGCGCGCCGAGCGGGTACTTGCGGTTGATGGGCATGATGGCGTTACGCTGCTCATCCGAAGACGCGTTGAGCGATACAGCCAGCTTCGGCCGCACCTTCTCCTGCGCCAGCCGGTCCATGCCCGGCACGACCCCGCTGGTCGAGAGCGTAACGTGCTTCGCCGAAAGCCCAACTCCGCCCGGGTCGAGCAGCAGCCGCACCGTCTCCATCACCGGTTCGTAATTCAGTAGCGGCTCGCCCTGGCCCATCAGGACGACGTTGGTCTGCGGCGCCAGCTTCGCGCGGTTGTCTTCGAGCGCCACCAGCACCTGCCCCACGATTTCCCCCGCCGTGAGATTACGGACCAGCCCGAGCTGCGCCGTCAGGCAGAAATGGCAATTGACCGGGCAGCCCGCTTGCGTCGAGATGCAGATTGTCTGGCGGCCCTCCTCGGGCATGTAAACAGCTTCGATGTCAGTGGGTCGCTCGCCGGCAGCCGGAGCGATGCACTCGAGCGCCAGAAGGTAGCGGATCGACCCGTCGGTCGAGTGGAAACGCTTCGCGATGCGCGGCAGCGCGACACTCGCTTCTGCAGCCAGGCGCGCGCGGAACGCCACGGGCAAGTTGCTCATCGCCGCCAACTCGAACCTGCGCTCGGCGTAGAGCGCGTGGTAGATTTGTGCGCCACGATAGGCAGGCTCGCCCAGAGATGCGGCAAGCGCGCGCAGCTCAGCGGCGGATTTTCCCAGCAATTCGACGGGCATGTCCTGGACCTGTGGGACTCTAATCCATCATAGCACGATGCCTGTTTGCGCCATTCCCACGCCCGAGGGCTGGTGAAAGGCTATAATCCGAGCTTCGCCCTCCAAGCCGGACAGCAAACGCTTTGAGAGGAACGCATGGCCCGGTTGCTGAGCATTGACGATTGGATTGAGAAGCTGGTGGCCATTCCTGCGCGCGACTTCACCCTCGAGCGCGTGCAGACCTTCATGGCGGCTCACGCCGTGCGCCCCGCAACGCTGGAGCGCTACCTGTTCTTCTCCAAGGGCCATTACACGCGGAACCTGATTTTCAAGAACGACCTGTTCGAGGTCATGACCATCTGCTGGGATATCGGCCAGGCCAGCCGCATTCACAACCACCGCGACCAGAACTGCTGGATGGCCACGCCCATCGGCCGCCTGCGTGTCCAGAACTTCCGCGTAGAAGACCGTGACCCATCGGAGGGCACCTGCCAGCTGGTGCCCACCGACGTCTTCGAGATGGACGCCGAGCATCCCTCGGCGGTCAATCCCTTCGCGCCAGTCCACCAGGTGCTCAATCCAACCGAGTTTGGCGAGCGCGCAGTCAGCATTCACGTTTATTCACGGCCGTTTGAGAGCTGTGAGGTCTATTCGCGGGAGAAGGGCACCTACTCCGACGTCCCGCTGCACTACACCAGCGAGTACGGCCAGCTCAACCCCGAGGAAAAATTGCTTTAGTTCCAGCGCAGGCGCCGGCCGGCCCACGGGGGCCCTGGGCCTATCGCATCCAGTACAAAACAAATAGATTAGGACGGCACGCCCCCGCGCCGATGCCGCCGTAGCCGTGTGCCCGTTGGCGTCGAATCGGTCACCGGGGGCGGATGGAATTTCTTCCTGCCGTATGCCACACTGGAGGGTCACGGAGAGGGCTCGATGCACAACGAGCAGCGCGACATCCAGAAACACGTCCTGCCCAACGGCCTGGTGGTGATCACCGAGTCGATGCCGCACGTCCGCTCGGTCTCGGTGGGCATCTGGATCCGCACCGGGTCGCGCCGCGAGCCCGCAGAGCTGAACGGCATCTCGCACTTCATCGAGCACATGGTCTTCAAGGGCACCCAGCGGCGCACCGCGGAGGAAATCGCCCGCTCGATGGACTCGGTCGGCGGCATGCTCGACGCCTTCACCGCCAAGGAGATGATCTGCTTCAGCGCCAAGGTGCTCGACGAGCACCTACCCATCGCTCTCGACGTGCTTTCCGACCTGGTCCTGCGCCCGCGCTTTGCCGAAGAAGACATCGCCAGGGAAAAGCAGGTCGTGCTCGAGGAGATCAAGATGGACCAGGACAACCCGGACTATCTGGTCCACGAGATCTTCACGCAGAATCTCTGGCAGGGTCACCCCCTGGGCAAACCCATCCTGGGCACACGTGAGACAGTGAAGGGGTTCACCCGCGAGTCCCTGTTCGCCTGCTACCGGCCGTGGTTTGCGCCCAACAACATCGTGATCACCGCAGCAGGCCACCTGGAGCATGTGCGGCTGGTGGAGCTCGCTGCGCGCGAGTTTGCCGATCTTGCGCCGGTGCCGAACGGCCACGCGGACACTGCGCCGCGGCCGCACGCGCGCATCACCACCCGCACCAAGCGCGAGCTCGAGCAGGTGCACATCTGCCTGGGCGTGCCCTCCTACCCCATGGCCCACGAGCGGCGCTACGCAGGGGCGGTGCTCAACAACATCCTCGGCGGCGGAATGTCTTCGCGCCTGTTCCAGAACATCCGCGAGAAGCAGGGCTTGGCCTACGCTGTCTTCAGCGAGGTGAGTCCGTACCGTGACGCCGGGATGCTTTCGATTTATGCGGGCACCGGGCTCGAAACCGCCGAGCAGGTCGTGCGCCTGGTGAGCCGAGAATTCCAGAACCTCAAGGAGAAGCCGGTCAGCGAAGAGGAGCTGCGCCGCGCCAAGGACCACCTAAAGGGCTCGCTGATGCTTTCGCTCGAATCCACCAGCTCCCGGATGTCTCACCTCGCCCGGCAGGAGATGTACTTTGGCCGCTTTTTCAGCCTGGACGAGATGCTCGCTTCGATCGAACATGTGACCCACGAGGATATCCAGCAGATCGCACAGGAGTTCTTCGCCCCAAAACGGATCGGCGTCACCGTGCTGGGCAACGTTGTCGGCCTCAACCTCACCCGCGACCACCTCGCCTGCTAGAAGCCGTTGTTACCCCATTGACGCCGCCGCCGCGCTTTGCCATCATCCTGAGAACCTGCCGCCGGCAGGTAGGGGAATCTGGGGGGCGCGCATCAC
>JACQDH010000226.1:9177-31084 GCA_016201215.1 Acidobacteriota bacterium
TCGCGTCGGGCAGCTCGGGCAACATCACCTTGCTCGAAACCTGCCGGACGCGCCTCCTGATCGACGCCGGCCTGGGGAAGAGAGAAACCCTGCGACGTCTGGCTGCGCTAGACCTGGCTCCGGATCGCCTCGACGGCGTCCTCATCTCCCACGAGCACACCGACCACATCGGCGGGTTGCCGCAAATCCTGAGCCAGTGGCGCGCGACAGTCTATCTGACCGAGCCCACGCACGACGAAATGGAGCGCCTGCTGCCCGAGGTCTTGCGGAAACGCCTGGACCGCGTCGACTACATCCGCGCCGGCCAACGCTTCACGATCGGCGATATTGAGGTGTCGGCGTTTTCCATCCCGCACGACGCCGTCGACCCGCTGGGCTTCACCTTCCGCGCCAACGGCACCAAGTTGGCGCTGGTGACCGACCTGGGCTACCTGCCCGAGCTGGTCAAGCACCACCTGCGCGACTCCGACTGCCTGGTCCTGGAATCCAATCACGACCTCGAGATGCTGAAGGTGGGGCCGTACCCATGGCACGTCAAGCAGCGCGTGATGAGCCGCACCGGGCACCTCAGCAACCACACGGTCAGCGAATTCCTCGCCGACGCGGAGGATTTCGACGGCTTGGCGCGCTTCCTGGTTCTGGCACACCTTTCGGAGAACAACAACCACCCGGATGTGGCGCGCATCTGCGCGGAAGAAGCCCTGGGGCGCCGGGCGTCCGCCGCGGCGTTCCGCGGCGAACTGATGATCGCCTCGCAGCGCGACCCACTCGGTCCACTCGTCCTCTAAGATTTCTGTCGCTTAGCCGCTGCGGGCCTCACCCTTATGGCCGGCGTGGGCCGCCCGCCCAGAGCGGAAAACCTTGCTCCTTGCGCGGCTTCAGTAACGGATCGTCCTTCTTCACCTGGCCGGCAGATAGCCCAGGCTCTTGCGCGAGTAAGTGAGCATCACCGCGGCAAAATCCTGCGTGTGCACCACGCGCGCATCCACGATCTTCCCGTCGGCGTCGCGCACTGGCTCGACCAGCGGAGAGACAAACGCAGCGCGCGTGGGCAGCCCGATGCGCGTGGCGCGCTCCACCACCTGGTCGCGCCACGCCGGGTTGAGCTTCACGCCGTAGGTGTCAATCAGCTTCTTGATGCCGTTGTAGTCGCCCTCGGCCTTGATGCGCATCAGCTCGGCCAGCAGCTCGCCGACGCCCTGGTGCATCTTCGCGTAGTCAGTGACCCGCAGGTACACATTGGCTTCGCGCGTGATCGCCTCGATGCAGCCGAAGCGGTCCATCAGGTAGTGCACGATCATCTGCGTGCCCCGGTCGTGGTCCTCCATCACCTGGTCGCCCTGGCGATAGCGGTTCAGGATGACCAGCGCCTGCCGCGCCTCCGCGTCGTAGGCTGCCCGCATCAGTTCTTCCTGGTCGGCGACGCCCAGCGCGGCAAGTCTCGGATCGGTGAAGTTCCACAGCGCCACCAGGTCGGCGCGCGCTTCCTCGAGCGTCGAGTAGTATTCCTTCAGGTACGCCCGCGGATCGCCGCTGAGCTTCTCGCTCACCTTCCCCGAGCCGTGCCCGAGCACCTCGTGCATGGCGACCAGGAGGTTGCGCGCGCGCGGGCGATATTTCCGGGCCCGCGCTTTTTCCTCTTCACCGGCGGAAAACTCCTCGGCGGCCTTCTCGCCGGTGGCTCCGGCAAACGCGGCGGAGACGTTGAACAGCAGCACGCTCTTGGTGCCGTACTTCTGGCGAATGTCCTGCTCGTTGGGCAGGTTGATGCCCGCGGGGCTGAGGGGCCCGGTTTCGCCCGCCTCGGAAACAACGGTGACCACGTTGGCCACCGGCGGCTGCACGTTCTGCTTTTTGAACTCCTCGCGCCAGGGCGCACGGCTTTCAAAATACTGCGCGTGGGCGGCGAAGTCGCGCATCAGCTTGGTCTGCTCGAAATCCACGAAGCTCACCACCGACTCGTAGGCGCCCTTTTCGCTGCGCGGGTCCAGGTACTGCTCGATGAAGCCGTTAATGGCGTCCACGGTGGAGGCCGCCTTGACCCAGGCGATGTTGTACGTGTACCAGTCGGACTTCTCACCGGTCTGGTAGAAGCGGATCAGTTTCCGCAGCGCATCGGCCTGCTCGGGCTCGGCCACTTCGGTGGCCTTTTCCAGATTCGCGACGATCCGGCGGATGGTGGCGGCGTAGCGCCCCGGCGCCACCTTCCGGTCCGGCGTGCCCGCGCGCCAGACTTCTTCGATCACCTTTCCGCCGCGCTTGGCCACGCGCGAGTTGAGCCCGTGCGTGCCCTGGACTTTCTCGACTTCGGCCAGGGTCACGTTCTCGTAGAGGTTGTTGCCGCTCGCGGTCACGATGTCTTGCCCCGCCGGGGGAATCTTCACCGTGAGCGCCGGGCGATAGTTCGGATCAAAAATGGGCTGATCGAGCCGCTTGAGTTTCGCCTCGAGCGCTTTCGAGTCCTTCGCGCCGAAGTTCGCACCATTCTTGAGCGCCCGCTGCGCCGCCGTGCGCAGCTCCGCCGGCGTAAACTCCGGGACGAACTTGCGCGAGCTGTCCAGGTGGTAGTTGCCATGATTCACCCAGAAGAGTTTCGTGTAGCGGTGGATCTTCTCGAGCGCCGCCGCGTCAATGCCCTGCGGGTGCGTCCAGATTCCTTCCAAGAGCTGCTTGAGTTCGAGACCGTAGCGTGAAATCTGATCGTAATAGATGGGATCGCCGGCGATCCCGGCTTCCGCAAGGTAGTAAGCAACCACGCGCTGCTCCGGCGTCAGCTTCTCGAAACCGTCAACGTAATACTGCACTACCGCGTATGGGCCAACCTGCTCAATCAGATAGCGGCGCTCGGCCGCCGGTTGCTGCGCCAGAACAGGGGCAGCCCCGAAGAAAGCCATCGCCAAAATGGCCACAGCGGAGAGAACTTGGGAAATCGTTCTGTTCAGGGGATTATGCATGGCGGTCTCCGTGGCACAGATGCGGGCGCGTGACAGTTTAGAATAACACAGCCAGGCGGCACGATGTCCTCTCACCGCTGCATGCCCCGACCGGGCAATCAAACGCTCCGGCAGAACGGCACGATTCCCGGAAGGCCAGAGGAAAAACAGAAGAGGCCGGTTGCCTGACCTCTTCCTGGTGCTGCTCTCGGCGCAGTCGTCTCGGGTGCATTTCCGGCGACCTGCTGAAATACAAGGGCTTAGGCGCCACGCTGGCGGACTCGTAGCGCGCTTGTTTCCTCCCCCACTGCGCCGGAATTCGGGTATCATTCGGTAGGGAGTTTCCCCACCATTTTGGAGCAAGCCAGCTTGGCCTGCGTTTGACCCGCTGCGCCGCAACGCGTTTTGCGGCGAGGGAACGCGCGCGAGGCCGAAGGGAGCTGAGGTTGATTCCACGTTACACGCGCGAAGAGATGGGCCGCGTCTGGAGCGATCCGAGCAAGTTCCAGAAATGGCTCGAAGTCGAGCTCGCAGCCACGGAAACGCTGGCCGAGACAGGAGTGGTGCCGCGCGAGGTCGCGGGGATTATCCGCCAGCGCGCCAAGGTGAATGTCGCGCGCATCCACGAACACGAAGCGCGCGTGCGCCACGACGTCATTGCCTTCACCATGGCCGTGGGCGAATCGATCTGCGACCCGGCCGCGGCGCGCTGGCTGCACTACGGCCTGACCTCGAACGACGTGGTGGACACGGCGCAGGCGCTGCAGGTGCGCGAAGCCTCGCGGCTCATCGAGCACGGCCTGGTATGTTTCGGCGAGGTGCTCGAGCGGCGCGCGCGCGAGTTCAAGGACACGCCGCAGATCGGCCGCACGCACGGCGTTCACGCCGAACCCATCACCTTCGGCTTGAAGATCGCCAACTGGTTCGCTGAGAATCGCCGCAACCTGATGCGCTTTAGCCAGGCGGCAGCGCAGATGGCCGTGGGAAAAATCTCCGGCGCGGTGGGCAACTGCGCGCATCTGGGGCCCGAGGTGGAGGAGAAAATCTGCCGGCGTCTGGGCCTCGCAGCGGCTCCGATCTCTTCGCAGGTGATCCAGCGCGACCGCCACGCGCAGTACTTGGGCGCTCTGGCGATCGTGGCCGCCACGCTCGAGAAGATTGCGCTCGAAATCCGCCATCTGCAGCGCACCGAGGTGCGCGAGGCCGAAGAACCCTTCGGCGGCGAGCAACGCGGCAGCTCGGCAATGCCGCACAAGCGCAACCCGGTGAGCTGCGAGCAGGTGTGCGGGCTGGCACGGGTGGTGCGCGCAATCTCCCTGGCCGCGCTCGAAAACGTGGCCCTCTGGCACGAGCGCGACATCTCGCACAGCTCCGTCGAGCGCATCATCCTGCCGGATTCGACCATCCTGGTGGACTACATGCTCGCGCGCATGACGGAAATTATCGCCGGCCTGCGCGTCTTCCCCGAGCGCATGCACCGCAACCTCGAAGCCACCCGCGGCTTGATCTTCTCCGGCCAGCTCCTGCAGGACCTGGTGGAAAAGGGCGCACCCCGCGAGGACGCCTACCAGTGGGTGCAGGAACACGCCATGGCCGCCTGGGAAGCGGAGACCAGCTTCCGCGAGCGCGTCGAAGCCGACCCGCGCATCTCGAAATTCCTCAACAAAGCCGCGCTCGCGCACACCTTCAACCTGCAGCGGCAACTGCGCTCGGTGGACGCCATCTTTGCGCGCGTCTTCGGCTCCTCTTCGCCACGCAAGAAAGCTCCATCGTCTTGACTTCGCTCAGGCGGGCTGGGAGAATTTAGCTCTCAGCCCAAGAACTTGCTTTCTGATACAAGCGACGGGCATCCCTTCCCCCCTTCCCGCCCTGACCCAGGCCTGATCGGAGGAATCCATGTCAGAAGAGGGAAAGCCGTTGGCCACTGTCCTCATTGCCGACGACGACAAGGACTCCCGCGAGTTGCTCGCCCGTCTGCTGATCGCGGAGGACTACGGCGTGATTTGCGCGGCGGACGGAGCCGAAGCGCTGGACGCATTCACCGATCATCCCATTGATCTCGCCTTGCTGGACGTGATGATGCCGCATCACACGGGCTTTGCCGTGTGCCGCGCGGTGAAGGCCCGCGCAGAGACGCGCCTGATTCCGGTCGTGCTCGTAACGGGGCTCTCCCGGGCCGAGGACCGCATCCAGGGGATCGAGTGCGGCGCGGACGATTTCCTGAACAAACCCGTCCGGAAGGAAGAGCTGCTGGCGCGAGTGCGCTCCCTGGTGCGCTTGAAGCGCTTCACCGACGAGCTGGAGAACGCCGAGGCAGTGCTCCTGAGCCTGGAGCTCAGCATCGAGGCGAAAGATCCATACACCGAAGGGCACTGCGACCGGCTGTCGCGCTACTCGGTCGCGCTGGCCGAGCGGCTGGGGCTGACCGAGGAACAGCGCGTGGCGCTGCGGCGCGCCGGCATTGTCCACGATATCGGCAAGGTGGCGGTCCCCGAACACATCCTGCTCAAGCCCGGGCCTTTGGACGCCGAAGAGCGCCGGATCATGCAAGCCCACCCCGTGGTTGGCGAACATATCTGCGCGCCGCTGAAATCATTCCGGCTGGTACTGCCCATCATCCGCCACCACCATGAGAAGCAGAACGGCACCGGGTATCCCGACGGGCTCAACCGCGATCGCATCCCCCTGACCGCATGCATCCTGCAGACGGTGGATGTTTACGATGCGCTCACCACGGACCGGCCGTACCGTAGGGCTCTTTCGTCGCGAGAGGCTTTCGCCATCTTGCGCGAGGAAGTCAAACGCGGCTGGTGGAACGCCGCCCTGCTGAATGAGCTGGAAGCCATGATTCACGCCGCGGTGCCGATTCCTACGGCGAAGATGGCTTCCTGAGGAATCTTCGCTCCCTCGTTTGCTGGGAATGATTCGCCGGCCGCAAAGCGGCGCCTGTGCCGGCCGGAGGCGGGTGTTACTGCGCGCGCTGGACGTAGCGCGCTTCGGAGGTATCCACTTTGACTTTGTCGCCATTGTTGATGAACGGCGGCACGTGGATGGTCAAACCGGTTTCGAGCTTGGCAGGTTTCATCACCGCGCTGGCGGTGGCTTTCTGCACGGTCGGTTCGGTTGCGACCACGGTCAGGTCCACCGTGTCGGGCAGCACCACGCCGAGCGGCTTGCCCTCGTAGAACTCCACCTTGAGCTGCAGGTTTCCGATCAGGTAGTACACCGCCTCGCCAAGGATGTCCGGAGTGAGCTGGATCTGCTCGAAGGTCTCCGTGTTCATGAAGTGGAAGCCTTCGCTGTCGGCGTAAAGATACTCAAATTCGATCTCGTCGAGCACGGCGCGCTCGACGAAATCTTCCGCCCGGAAGCGATAGTCGATGATCGCGCCGCTGCGCAGGTTGCGCATCTTAGTCTGCATGGAACCGCGCTTGTTCCCCGGCGTGCGGTGCTCCACGCTGAACACAGTATAGAGATCGCCTCCGTGCCGGATAATCATGCCGGGGCGCAATTGCGTCGCTTTCACCATCACTCGCTCCTGAAAGGGGTCTGGCGGCAGGCCCGCCGGGGCGGGTTCCGGCTGCTTCAGCACCTTTGTGCAGCTCTACAGGCGCGCACTTTGCGCGCAGAACAATTAATAATTATAGTCGCCCGTGCGAGAATCGGTCAAACTGGTGCCACTGGGTATGGTGGCCCGAATTCGCTTCAGCTTCGCCTGGCTGGCTGTCGGCGTAGTCTCTGCCGGTCTGCTGGTCCAACCGGCAGCGCAGGCCCAGCAGGACAACCGCGTGCCGCAGACAGCGTTGTCCCTCTGTCCAGCGCTGAAAGTGGCCGCCCGGGAAGAGGTGCTGGCCGGCACGGCCATCGCCGTGTCTCCAGACGGCCGGCGCCTGGTGCAGTACGTACACACCACGCGCGGCGCGGAGATTAGGCTTCGCGAACGCGACACCGGCGAAGAGCACCGCGTGCAGCTCGAGCCGCCCGCGCTCCCGCCCGGCGTGACCTGGCAGGTGAACGAAATCGCCTTTTCGACATCGGGAAACCTGCTGGCCGTCCGCAGCGTCGGCGCGACCTGGATGCTGGACGCCGTAACCTCCGCGGTGCGCTACCTGCTCGCCGCCGACGCCGAAAAGCAAACCTATCCGGGCAAGCTCTCTCTGGCGGGTGATCGCCTCGCGGTCGTCTTTTGGCCGGTCGAATCTTATCTGGCAGACGCCCAAGCCAGCAAACCCGTTGCGGTGCGAATTTACGACGCCGCCACGGGAAAGGCGCTGCGCACCCTGGCGCTGGCGCTCGATTCCTCGAACCAGTGGACCGAGCTGGCACTCTCCCCGGACGCATCGCGACTCGCTGTACTGCTGCGCCCCACGCGCTGGCCGGGCAAATCGCGGCTCCTGCTGTTCGCGACAGAGGACGCCAAGCGGCTCTGGGAGCGGAAAATCGGCGCCGAAGCTCTCGCCTGGTCCGCGAACGGCAGCGAGTTGCTCGTGCTCGGCGGCCGCCTGAGCTGGCTCGACGCCGAAACCGGCCACACGAAGCGCGAAGCGCAGAAGAATATCCGCTTCAGCGAGCTGCAGACGCTGCGGGCCAGCGAACCGGCCAACCTCGCCGTAGGACAGTTTGCCCGTTACAACCCATTCCTGCGCACCCTCGCCCTCGGCGATCGCCGGGACACCCGCCTGGTGATCTGGCGGATGGACACCGGTAAGGCGCTCTGCGAACTCGGTCCGCGACCCGCCGAGGGCGCCGATGTCTGGCCGACCGCGCGCGGCGAATTGATCGCGCTCGAAGAAAGCTACGACCTGCGGCCGCCGCTTCGCCTGCTGCGCGAGGCGACCCTGGTCACCTACCGTCTCGACCTGTCCGCTCCTGCTGCGCCGGCCTCTCCTCCAGGCGGCCCGCCTCCGCCAGCTACTTCTTCCTCGCCTCGGCCATAATCTTTTCAATCTCCGCGATCTCGCGCGGCAGGCGCGCGGTCAGCAGTTTGTAGCCCGTCGCGGTGATCAGGACGTCGTCCTCGATGCGCACACCGAGGTGTTCTTCCGGAATGTAGATGCCGGGCTCAATGGTCACCACCATGCCGGGCTCGAGCGGTCGGTCGGAAGCGCCTGCGTCGTGCACGTCCAGGCCGATGTGGTGGCCCAGGCCGTGAATGAAGTAGCGGCCGAGCGGCTGGCCGTTCTTGTCCTTCCCGTGAGAATTGATGTACTGGTGGGCAATTAGATAGAGGCTGTTGGGGCCGGTGCGCGCGAAGCTCATCCCGGGCTTGAGCGCGGCCAGCACGGCGTTCTGCGCGCCCAGGACAATCTCGTAGATTTCGCGCTGCCGTGCGGTGAATCGCCCGTTGGCCGGAACCGTGCGGGTGATGTCGGCCGAATAGCCCGAGTATTGCCCGGCGACGTCGAGTACGACGACCTCGCCGTCGCGAATCATCTCGCGCAGGCTGGAATAGTGCAGCACGGTGGCGTTGAAGCCGGTGCCGACGATCGGGGCGTAGGCTTCGCGCTCGCACCCGCCGTATTTGTGGACGAATTCCATCCGCGCCGCGACCTGGTATTCGTACAGCCCCGGGCGAATCGTTTTCATGGCTTCGAGCTGGGCGTCCACGGATAGTTCGATCGCGCGCGTGAGTAGCTCGATTTCGCCGGGTGACTTCACCTGCCGCATGGCCGCGATTTGCGCAGCGACGTTGCTGAGGTGCGCCTGTGGCACCACCTGGTAGAACCAGTTGGACCAGTTGCGCGCGTGCGGGTAGCCGGCGTCGTCGGCACCGGGCAGCAGGGTGTAAAGGTTTGCGTAGATCTTTGCCAGCTTCTCTACTTCGCCACGGAGCTTGGGGAAAGCTTCGACCGCGCCGAATCCGATTTTCTCGAGCACGCCGGGATCGCTCGGACCAAGACGTGGTCCTTCCCAGCGCTCGCGGACTGCTTCGCGCGGCGGCAGGAAGAGGATTTCGCGCGGGCCGTCCCACTCCTTGCTATTGGCTTTGCCGTTGGCCTTGCCGCTGCCGTTTGTGTTGTCGTTGCGCGCGTCGGGCAGCAAGATCAGCGCCGCGCCGGGCTCGTTGTGGCCGGTGAGGTAGTAGAAGTTGTACTCCTGTTTGAAAACGTAGGAAGGCGAGGAGTCCTCTTTCCCCGTGTAGCCGAACAGTATCACCGGGCCATCTACTTGTGCGCGCAGCCGGGCGCGACGCTCGGCATAGACGCTGTTTCGCTCGCGCTCGCGCGCCCGCGCCGCCGGCCCGCACAGGGCGAGCAGCGAAAGCAGCCCAGCGGCCAGCGGCCACGACCGTTTTGAGAAAAAAATCACCCCAAGACGCGGTCTCATCACTCCTCCGGAAACTCATCGGCGTAGGGAGGCCGATGCTTTGGTCTGGGCAGACTTTATGAGGTTGCCCCGAAAATTGCGCCGCCGCCCACCACAAGAGCTGTGGAATGAACATCTTAGCCGAAGCCCGAGCCGCGCAATAGCATAAGAAAACGGCCGCGTTCCACCCCCCAGGCCCCCCCTATATTTTTTAGCTAACTGCTGATCCTAAAATACTTAGTACCCAAAAATTGGCTAAGTGCTGATTCCATGGCACTTACAGACACTCTCTTCGCGCTCGAGGAATCCACAGGGCTTGCGCGCGCAATTCGCGTAGCAGCGAATCTCTCCTGCTTTATACACGCTTCCATCAGATCTGGCATCCGAAAGCAGAAATCTGACAAGCAGCGAAGCTCTTGGCAGGAGCTTGCAGTCTATTATACCGCGCAGTGCAAGTGCCCGAGCCTGGTGTGAGCGGTTTGCAAACAGGCTGGCAACAGCAAAGGGCGAACCGCCGGAATATCTCCTGGGATCCTTCAGCGGTTATGCAACTTCTGCGTCCCTCAGGGGGTCGAGAGCCTTCTGAAGGTTCATCATCGCATTCGGCGTCGTTCGCCCGCCCGGCGGATCTCTTCGTAGAAAGCGCCAGCCGCGCAGAGTTTTTGGAGACGTTCGGTCGGGGTCAGCACCAGATTTTCGAGCAGCAGTGTGAGATCGAAGCCGAACTCCTTGGCGGCAGCGAGCTTGCTTCCGGGAGGCGGATTGGTAACCAGTTGGGTTGCTCGATCGAGTTGACGCGCGTTCATAATTCTCCTTCGCAGATGGTCGCATATCGCAGGTCGAAGTTCAATTTAGGCGCTTACTCCCAAGCCGCTGGGAAGCGCCTAAGTTGTGCCCGTTTCCGGAGTGTATTTAGCTGGAGATGAGCGGACACCGGGGCCTGCGGTGGCACCCCCATTCTAACTAGAGCCGCCCCGACAGAGTATGGGTCTTCGACCTCGGGATTCACCGGCGCTCCGACCAGGCCGGAATCTTCGGTTTTTGCGACGCTTCGATTTGATCCAAGAACGCCTGGTAAGACGTGCGGCCCTGCTTGCGGCAGGTTGCCGTGGAGCCGTGCAACAAAACCGCCGGCGAGACGTTGGCGTTACGGGCGATCAGAAACCAAGAGCGCCAGCGGCATTGTGGTCTTCGAGAGTGAGCGGGGCGGAACCGTTCAGGAGCGGAGCATGGTGAGGAGCATCTTGAAGCGGCGGACGGCGTGGAGAGCGTGGGGCTGGTTGGCGGGCATGAGGACCATTTCGCCTTGCTTTGCGCGGAGGTTTTTTCCGGAGATGGTGATGTCCGCCTCGCCGTCGAGCATCTGCACCAGGGCATCAAATGGCGCGGTGTGCTCGCTCAGTCCCTGGCCTTCATCAAAGGCGAACAGCGTGACCGTGCCGGTGGGCTTCTTCACCAGCGTGCGGCTGACCACGGAGCCGGGCTGATACTCGACGAAGGCCGCCAGGGCAAACGCCTCGGCGACGGGCATTCCGGGTGGCACTGCTTTTTGCTCCGGCGCCATCGGGGATCAGAAGCTGGGGGCGCCGGCGGCAGCAGTGCGCTCTTCGGGGGCGCGGATGCCGAAGCGCAGCCGTTCGAGGTAGGTTTGCCCGAGCGACATCAGGCCGGTGTAGAGATAGCCCCAGACAAACAGGAGCAGGAAAGGCACGGTGGCGTAGTTTTCGTTCTGGATGGCGTACACCACGGTGGCGGCGAAATAGAAGCCGAGCCCAACTTCGGCGACGGGCATCCAACCGGCACGGTTGCGGTAGCTCTTCTTGATCCAGGTATCGCGGCTGCCCTCGATGCGGTACTTCGCCGTGCGCGCGAACTCCGACTTCACACCGAAGATGGCTTCGAGCACGCCCTTGGCGTTGCGCACGGAGATTCCGATTCCCACGGCCATCACAAACGGCAGGTAGAGGAACGTGCGCGTCCAGGTCTTCGGATGGATGACGCGCTGCGCGGACAGATAGAAGCTCGAGATCGAGCACGTCGAAGCCAGGAACAGCGGCAGGTCAATCACCAGCATCTGGAACCAGCCCTGGTAGAAGCGCACGATCATGGCCGGCAGCAACATGGTGGAGAGCAGCACCATCAGCGGGTAACTGATGTTGGCGGTGAGATGAAAGAAGGCCTCGGCTTTGACGTGCGCGGGCTGCTTCGCCCGTAGGACGCGCGGCAGGATTTTCTTGGCCGTTTGCATCAGGCCCTTGGCCCAGCGCGCCTGCTGCGCTTTGAACGCGTTCATCTCGACGGGCAGCTCCGAGGGGCATTCGATGTCAGGCAGATAAAGGAAGCGCCAGCCGCGGAGCTGCGCGCGGTAGGAGAGGTCGGTGTCTTCGGTGAGCGTGTCGTGCTCCCAGCCGCCAGCGTCCTGGATGGCCGCGCGGCGCCAGACGCCGGCGGTGCCGTTGAAGTTGAAGAAGCTGTTGCTGCGCGAGCGTGCGCCATGCTCGATGATGAAGTGGCCGTCGAGCAGGATGGTCTCGACTTCGGTGAGCAGCGAGTAGTCGCGGTTCAGGTAGGTCCAACGCGCCTGCACCATGCCTACGCCGGGATCGGTGAAGTACGGCAGCGTGCGGCGGAGGAAGTCCGGGCTCGGAATGAAGTCGGCGTCGAAGATGGCGATGAACTCGCCGGTGGCGGTTTTCAGACCTTCGCCAAGCGCGCCGGCTTTGAAGCCCTCGCGATTGGCGCGGTGGAGATAGTGGATGGGCAATCCGAGCGCCTGGTAGCGCTCGACACACGCGCGCGCGACCTCGCACGTCTCGTCGGTGGAATCGTCGAGTACCTGGATGTCCAGCAGCTCGCGGGGATAGTCGAAGTGCGCCACGGCTTCCACGAGCCGTTCGATGACGTAGCGCTCGTTATAGATGGGAAGCTGTATGGTAACCTTGGGCCAGCTTGCCAGCTCAGGCGGCGGGCCGGGAACGTTTTGCCGATGCTTGAAGTAGGAATAGACCAGCCAGTAGCGGTGCAGGCCGTAGGCAGCAAGCACGACGAGCACGAGGAAATAAGGGATCATCACCGCGACGTCGAAGGCATTGGCGTGGTAGAGCCCTTTGAAGGTCTTGTCAGTCACCCGGTTCCAATACTTCGAGAGCGGGTTCTGAGCGACCCAGAGCATCACCGCAAAGCTATGTGTGATCCACAAACCGATCTTCTCCCTGCATGCTGAATCCACCACAACCGCTATGCTAGCTCGTTTACGTTCGCTCGCGCGGCCTCAAACGGTTGCGGCGCTGGCCGGGCTCGCCGCGCTCGAAGCCGTATTCATGGCCCTGCGCCGGCTGGGCAACCTAAAGGTCCACGTCATCGAAACCATCGCGCTGGGCCTCGCCGCTGGAATCGTCTATTTCGTCGTGCTTTACGCGCTCGAGCATTCGCGCGCGAGCCGCGCCGCATTCTGGCTGGTCCTGGCCGGCGCGCTGCTCTTTCGCCTGACACTCGCGCCGCTCGAACCGACGCTCTCCGACGACATCCAGCGCTACCGCTGGGAAGGCGCCGTCCAGCAGGCCGGGTGGAATCCGTACGCCGTGACGCCTGCCGACCCGCGCCTCGAGCCGCGGCGCCGCTCCCTGGGCCCCGGCCGCTGGGTAGCGATGCCCGCCCGAGAGATTCCGACTATTTACCCGCCGGTCTCCGAACTGATCTTTCGCCTGACGTGGCGCGTGCTGCCTGGGCCGGTGGGCTTCAAGCTGCCGTTTGTGCTGGCCGACCTGCTGGTGGTCGCCCTGCTGGCCGGATGGATCCGCTCCAGCGGCGGGACAGCGTTCCATCTGGCCATTTATGCGTGGAACCCGCTGGTGGTGGTCGAGTTTGCCGGGAGCGCGCACAATGACGTGCTCGCTCTGGCTCTCGTCGTCGCCGCCCTGCTGATTATACGGCGGTACAAAGCCATGTCAACGCTGCTGCTCACCGCCGCGGCGCTGGCCAAGGCGTTTCCCGCGGTGCTTTTTCCGCTGTGGCTGCGGCGCACCAGCTGGCGCAACGCGTTGTGGGCAGCGGCACTGGCGGTGGCGTGCGCCTGGCCCTACCGCTCGGCGTGGCCTTATGTGCGCGAGACGTTCACCTATTACCAGTCGCGCTGGCAGAACTACCACGCCAGCCTCTACTCCGTGATTGCGTGGTTCACCGGCTCGCGGGAACTGGCGACGGGCCTGGGCGTGGGCATCGTGGCGGGGATGGCGGTGTGGATGGCGGCGCGGCGGACGGACCCGATGCGCGCGGCGTACCTTCTGTTCGGCGCCATCCTGATGCTCGCGCCCAACGGCTACTCGTGGTATTTCACCTGGATCGTGCCGCTGCTGTGCTTCTTCCCCAATCCGGCGTGGCTGCTGCTGACCGTGCTGCAGTTTCTCTCCTACAACGTGCTGATCGAATACCAGGTGAACGGCCGATGGCACTTCGACCCGCTCCTGCAATGGCTCACCTACGGGCCGTTCTATGCGCTGCTGCTCTGGCAGGCGTGGCGGGAGCGGACTGCTGTTCGCGCGGAGGCAGCATGAGGGGTCACGCCGCAACGGGAAGGCTGTGTAGCGATGGGCGGAACTTGTCCCGAGCCCCGACTTCGTCGGGGTAAACTGCGCGAGGGAGCGCGCCAAGGCTCTGGCTTCGGAGATGTCCCGCGGGAAAAGCAACGGGGAATTGTTTGTTTCGCACCGGGAGCCAGTCTGCCTATTCCTGGCCGGGTTCACTCCGTGGAGAATGAGTAGACCCCCGAAAGGACTCAGGAGACTCGCGAGATGGCAGAACGGCTGGAAACGCGCCTGAAGCTCAAGCGCTTCCTGTTCCACAACCTTCGCTCCGTGCGGCGATTCCTGGGGCGGAACAAAACCGTTTACGCCGAAGAGAGGGTCGAGGAGTACCGCGGCTACTGGGAAATAGGCGCGCGGACCCTGGGAGCGGAGTTTGTTTCGCTCACCGATTCGCTCTGGGAGATCCGCCTCAACGGCCGCCACACCCGGATCAAACTCTGGATGGTGCAGCTCGGCGACCCGGTGGTGAATCGGATCGCTGATGACAAGGTTCTCTGCTACCAGTGGGCGACCCGCTTGGGCGTGCCGGTGCCGCAGCACCTGGTCTTCCGGCTTGAAGAATTGCCCAAGGCGAAGGAATTCCTGAGGGTGAATCCGGGCGTGTACGTGGTCAAGCCGACCAGCGGCACGAGCTCTGGGGTGGGAATCAGTACGCACATTCGCACACCCCAGCAACTGGAGAATGCCGCCGTCACCGCTTCCCTGTTTGCGGACGAACTCCTGGTTGAACGCATGATCTTCGGGGAGACGTGCCGCCTGCTTTGGCTGGGCGGAGAGTTGATTCACGCCGTGCGGCGGCGCGGCGTCCGGGTGGCCGGAGACGGCCGCTCAACCATCACGCAGCTCCTGGCTCAGCAAGGCCTGGGTCACGTCTCCTTTGACCTGACCGCTGAGATGACGCTCAAGGGGCAAGGCCTGACGCGCGACACAGTGCCCGAGGCCGGCCAGGAGGTTGTGGTGCGCTCGCTGCCCGCGGGCGAAAGCACCCGCCACGAGTTGCGCACGGTGTACAACGAAACCATCACCCACCTGATCTCCCCGGCCATGATCGAGGAAATCCGGCCGCTGCTCGCCGTGATGGAGTGCGAGATCGCCGGCGTGGACATCGTCACCAACAATCCCGGCGTTTCTCTGAAAGAAAGCAGCGGCGCGCTCCTGGAAGTGAACCCGGGCCCCGGTATCCACCACCACTACATCACGCCTGCCGATCACGGGCCCGACGCCGTGGCTGTCAAAGTCCTCAGGTACTTGCTGCGCGCGGCGAACTAAGCTGCGCCCTGCGTAACCCGGTTCAGGCCGCCCGGCATCACCCACCAGGCCGCCCGCGACCGGCCAGGCGACGAAGAAGATCGGCGGAGGAGAATTCGGACTGTCCGTGTAATCCTTCGCGGTGGATAATCGTCCATATATAGGGAGAAGTGGCCGCCGAACTTGGAGACCACGCTGACACGGCCGAAGGTGCTGGCCAGCACTGTCACCGCGCCCGCGGGAATTACGCGGGAGGAGTTCGACGGCGTCGTGCGCGCGCACCAGCGGCGAATCTACCGCGTGCTGCTCGGGCTGGTGCGCGACCCTGACGCAGCCGACACGCTCACGCAGGAGTGTTTCCTCCGCGCCTTTAAGAAGCGCAAGAGCTTCCGCCGGGAAGCCAGCGTCGGAACGTGGCTGGTGCGGATCGCCGTGAACCTGGCGCGCGACTACGGCCGCAGCCGGAAGATCGCCTTCTGGCGGCGCCTGTTTGGCCAAGCCAAACCGGAGGAAGCCGCAGCCGCGGCAGATCAGATGGCCGATGCGCGCGCTTCGCCCGAGCGCGCCCTTGCGGCGCGCGAGGAACTCGAAGCTGTGTGGTCAGTGGTGGGTGCGCTTTCGCCACAGCAGCGCACCGCCTTTATGCTGCGCTTCGCCGAGGAGATGACGCTCGAGGAAGTGGCGGCGGCGATGGCGCTCGAAGTGGGCACAGTGAAGGCGCACCTGGCCCGCGCGGTGGGCGCGGTGCGCAGGCGACTTAAGGAGAGCAGAGGCAATGCAACATCATCTGACCGATGAACAACTGACCGAGCGCCTGACCAACCCGGAGGCGGGCGGCCTGGCCGGGGTGCACCAGCATCTGGCCGCCTGCGAGGTGTGTCGCGACGAAGAGGAATCCCTGCACCGCCTGCTGGCGCACTACCAGCAGCAGACACGCTCGATGGCCGAGCGCCCCACCGGGTTTTGGCGTTGGCAGCAAGCCTCTATCACGGCGCGGTTGCCCGGGCGTCTTGCGCCGCGGCTGGCCTGGGCTGCAGCGACGGCGACGGCCGTGCTCGCAGCAGTGCTGCTGATCGAAACTAAGCCACCCGCCGCACCGCCTGCGGCACAAGCGGTGACCCAAACAGACCCGGACCACGCCCTGCTGGTGGACGTGGATCTCTCGGTGCGGCGCGAGATGCCTCGGGCGCTCGAGCCGGTGGCCCTGCTGACCGCAGAGATGGCCAGGGCCACAGAGTCAGAAGCAGAGGGAAAGCAAAAGGGAAAAGGAGAACCGCGATGAATCATCTTCGGAGAGTTCTATTGGGGCTGGCGGTGTTGCTGGTGCCGGTCCTGGCGGCCGCACAAGCGTCGCCGGCGCCGCCTCCGCCGGGAGCAGGTCTGGGTAAATGGTGGAAGAATTCAGAGATCGTGCGCGAACTCGGGCTCAGCGAAGCGCAAACCAACCAGATCGAACAGGTGTTTTTCGAGCAGCGGCTGAAGCTGATCGACCTCCGCGCCGAGCTCGAGAGACAGGAGACGCGGCTGCAGCCGCTGATCGAGGCCGACCAGCCCGACGAGGCCAAGGTGAGCGCGCAAATTGACCAGGTGCTGGCCGCGCGCGGGCGCCTGGAAAAGGCCAACGCCATGATGATGCTGGCCATCCGGCGGGTGCTGAGCGTCGAGCAGTGGAAGAAACTGCAGAGCTTGCAGGAAAAGCACCACCAGCGTTTTCCCCGGGGCGCTCCACGCGCGCCGTTGGGTCCGCCCCCACCGGGTGCACCACCACATCGGCCGCCGGACGAGGAACTCTGACGGCAAGGGCGCGGCTCGGAAATTCCGGGGCCGCGCCCCTTTGCCTGCAGAGTTTGTGGCCAGGCTGGCGGGTTACTGCTTCTTTGCGGGAGCCTGGCCCCCCGCCTTCTTCGCGGGCGGCGCCGGCTTGGCAGCTTCCTTTGCAGCGCCTTCCTTCTTCTCCGCGGCCGGGGCTTTCCCCGCCGCTTTGGCCTTCGGCGTCCAGAAGTCCGGATCGGCGGCAGCCCATTCTTTCGAGACGTAGCTCATCTTCGGGCTCAAGGCGAACAGGTTGGACTCGACAAATTGGATGCCTTCAGCGGCGAACTTCCGGCGCTTTTTCACGTTCTCCTCGCCCATCGCTTCGTTGACCGCCTTGCCGTGATCCACATCGGCTTCCGCCAGCGACTTCATGGCCGAGAAGAAGAGGTAGGTGCCGGCGGGCGCGCCCTCCACCACCTGGTAGCATGCCCAGTGCTCGCCGATGTTGGCCTTGTCGTGCGCGGCGATGCTGATCTTCTCCATCTCCACAAACTCCGCGCTCCGGCCCAGGCGCACGCGCACCGTTTCGACTTCGAGGTAACGCGCCTTGGATACACCCATGGTGTCGGCGTGATAGCTCAGGTCCTCACGATAGATGGCCACAATGCTCCGCCCATTGTTGATAAACGCGGCGTCCTGCTCGGCGAGCTTTTCGAGTTCGGCCGTGAACGCGGCGTTTTTCTCGGTCGCCTTCTGGTCCTTCTCCCAGGCTGCAAACGAATCGAAGGGTGTGATGTACCACGCTTCGCTCG
The DNA here is from genome assembly GCA_016201215.1 of Acidobacteriota bacterium. Lineage (GTDB taxonomy): Bacteria > Acidobacteriota > Terriglobia > Acidiferrales > UBA7541 > QHYU01. The sequence continues at coordinate 26,815 of JACQDH010000226.1, forward strand.
AGCCGGACATCGAGGTTATGGCCAAGTAGTGTGTTGGCCACTTGGCCTTTGCCGAGGCCTTCACGAAATTCGTCTCGAATTTCTCATGCACAGCACCTTTCCCGACTTTCACCTCCTCGCGGAAGATGGTCAGGACCTTGGGCGGGGCGCCGGGAGCCGGCGTCTGCGCCAGGGCCTGCACCGCGCCGGATAGAAACAGACACAGTGCGCACGTCAAAAAGAGAGTTTTCTTCATCGCTGCCCACCTCCAGTAGGCACTTCCCGTCTGAGTGTTGGCGGGACACCTTCCCGCAAGAAGCCGTCGACTCACGACACTGCGGTCGAGAATCAGCAATGCAATACCTGCATCCATGAATTGGAGGATGGCCGCGAGTTTACTCTCCCTGGCTTCAGGGTCAACTGATTTTTCTGCGCTGACGCAGTTGCTGAGCTAAACGTTCAGGGTCAGGGACACGTCGGGGCGGGGGCCCGCGGGCGGCGGCATCTTCGAGCGGTCAATGGGGCCGTAGAGAGTGTCGCGTTCGACCGGCACGCGGCCGGCCTCGCGGATCAGCCGCTCGAGCTCAGCGCGCGGGGTGAACTGCGCGGTAGTCGCGCCGGCGTCATGGTAGATCTTTTCTTCGACTACGGTGCCGTCCATGTCATCGGCGCCAAAGCGCAATGCGATCTGCGCGATCTTCGGCGTGAGCATGACCCAGTAGGCTTTGATGTGGTCGAAGTTATCGAGCAGCAGTCGCGAGATAGCGATATTTTTCAGATCGGCGAAGCCAGTCGTCTTGGGCAGATGGGACAGCGCGGTGTTTTCCGGGTGGAATGCGAGTGGGATGAACGCGACGAAACCGCGGGTTTCGTCCTGCAGCTCGCGCAGCAGCAGCAGGTGCTCGACCCGCTCTTCTTCGGTTTCGATGTGGCCGTAGAGCATGGTGGCGTTCGAGCGCAGGCCAATCTGGTGCGCGGTGCGCGCGATATTCAGCCACTGCTGCCCGCTCACCTTGTGGTCGCAGATCACCTTGCGCACGCGCGGGTTGAAAATCTCCGCGCCACCGCCGGGCAGCGAGTCCACGCCGGCTTCCTTGAGCGCCAGCAGCGTATCGCGGATGGAAAGTTTGGCGATGCGCGCGAAGTAGCCCACCTCGACCATGGTGAACGCTTTCAGGTGCACGCCCGGGCAGCGCTGCTTGAGGCCGCGCAGCAGGTCCAGGAAATACTGGAACGGCAGGTCGGGGTGCAGGCCGCCGACCAGGTGAAATTCGGTGGCGCCTTCGCGGATGCCCTGCTCGGCGCGCGCGAAGATCTCCTCGAGCGCAAACGTGTAGGCGCCGGGCGCGTCCGGGCTGCGGCCGAAGGCGCACAGCCGGCAATGTGCTACGCAAACGTTGGTCGGATTGATGTGCCGGTTGATGTTGAAGTAGCAGATGTTGCCGTGGCGCTTCTCGCGGACGTGATTCGCAAGCCAGCCAATGGCCAGCAGGTCCGGCGAGCGGTAGAGCGCGATGCCGTCGTCGAAGCCCAGCCGCTCGCCGGCCAGAACCTTTTCGGCCACCGGCTTCAGCCGCGCGTCGTCTATGATCAGTTCCGCCACCGAGTCTTCTCAGCTCTTGAACACCTTTAGGGACGCGACACGGCTACGGCAACGCCCCAAAAAAGGAGGAACAGCAAACTAATATAGCCGTTCACGGTGAAAAACGCAGCATTGATTCTCGACAGGTCGTCGGGCTTCACCAGCGAGTGCTCATAGGCCAGCAGCAGCGCGACCACCGCGATGCCCGCCCAGGCCGGCCAGGGCAGATGGAAACTCCACGCCAGCCAGCCCAGCAGTGCCACCATCAACCCGTGCATCGCGCGAGCGATGGCCAGCGCCCCAGCGACGCCGAACTTCTTCGGGATGGAGTACAAACCCACTCGCTTGTCGAACTCGATGTCCTGGCAGGCATAGAGCACGTCAAAGCCCGCCACCCAGAGCGTCACCGCGCCGCAGAGGATGAGCATCCGCAGGTCGAGTGCACCCGCAACGGCAATCCACGCCGCCGCGGGGGACATCCCCAGGCAGAAGCCCAGCACCAGATGCGACCACGTGGTGAAGCGCTTGGTGTAGGAATAGAGGAAGAGCACCGCCAGCGCCACCGGCGAGAGCTTCAGCGCCAGCGGATTGAGCTGCGACGCCGCCAGAACCAGCACCGCCGAAGAGAGCAGCGCGAAGACCCACGCAAACTGCAACGAGAGCTGGCCGGTCACCAGCGGCCGCGACGCCGTGCGCGGGTTCAGGCGGTCGTAGTGCAGGTCGGCGATGCGGTTCATGGTCATCGCTGCCGAGCGCGCGCCGACCATGGCCACGATGATCCACAGGATCTGCCGCGCCGTCGGCCAGCCGGATCGCGCGCCGGCGTAGCGCGCGGCTAGCAGCGCGCCGGTCAGCGCAAACGGCAGCGCAAATACGGAGTGCTCGAACTTGATCATCTCGAGCACGGTGCGAATTCTGCTGGCACTCATTTGAAGAGCGAAAGACCAAACGCAGAGGCACAGAGACCACAGAGAGAAGACACCGGCTGAGAATGCGTGTGTTTCCCAAACCTGTTGTTGCCCGTGCCGTTGAGCAACATCCGTGCCCTCTGTGCTCTCTGTGAAGCCTGTGTGATCTTTGTGTTGAGCCCTTTGGACTGCTTTGGCGCGTGGACTCCGTGTGTTACTACGCCTCCTGCGCTTTGCCCTTCCCCTGGCCGCGCCACTGGTATTGCTTCTCCTGCGGCAGGCCCAGCTGCGCCAGCACGCGATAAACGTACTGCTCCACCAGATCCTCAATCGTTTTCGGCTGGTGATAGTAAGACAGGATCGCCGGCATGATCACCGCGCCGGCCTGCTGTGCGCGGAGCATGTTCTCCAGATGAATGCGGTTGAACGGCGTGTCGCGGATGCATAGCACCAGCCGGCGACCCTCTTTCAGCACCACGTCGGCGGCGCGGGCCAGCAAGTCTTCGCTCGTGCCGTTGGCGATGGCCGCGAGCGTGCCCATCGAGCAGGGGATCACCACCATGGCGTCCACCGAATAGCTGCCCGAAGCGATCGAGGCGCCGACGTCCTTGTTGGGTAACACTTCAATTTTCGTCGCGCGCGTGCCGGTCACCAGCGCTGGCAATTGTTTCGCATGCGTCGCGAGAATGCCCAGCTCATGCGCGAAAAGCCGCTGACCTGTTTCGGTGACCACCAGGTGCACGTGGGCCACGCGCGGATCGGCTTCGAGCAGACGCAGCGCCGCCTGCGCCAGGATCGCGCCGCTGGCCCCCGTGACACCTACGGTCACGACTTTGCCTTCGGGATCTGTCATGCTCGTGCGCGGAGTGCTCAGTGTAGGCAGCCGCTTCCGCCAAAGTCAAGCAACGAGCGCGATGGTAGAATGCGGGCGTCCGCGCTGCCTCTGCGCACGCGATGCCGAGCGAAAATGGACGAACGGGACATCCGACAATTGCTGGAACAGGTGAAAGCAGGGCGGCTTTCAACTGCGCAGGCGCTCGAGCGCCTGAAGCACCTGCCGTTTGAAGACTTGGGCTTCGCCAAGATTGACCACCACCGCGCGCTGCGCCAGGGCTACGCCGAAGTGATCCTGGGCCGCGGGAAAACACCCGCGCAGGTAGCCGAGATCGTGCGCGGAATGCTGCGGCCGAAGGGTTCGCGGCACAACCTGCTAATCACACGCGCTGACCGGCGCATCTTCGCTGCGGTGCGCCGCATCACCCGTGCGGCAAGGTTCCATCCGCTCTCCGGCGCGATTACGATCCAGCGGAACAAGACCATCGCCGGGAAAGGCACGATCCTGGTTGTTTCCGCGGGCACCAGCGACATTCCCATAGCTGAAGAAGCGCTGGTCGCCGCCCAGGCCATGGGCAACCGCGCTGAAGCGCTCTACGACGTAGGCGTGGCCGGGCTGCACCGGCTGATGGAGTATCGCGAGAAACTCGCCGCGGCGCGCGTCATCGTTTGCGTCGCAGGCATGGAAGGCGCGCTGCCGAGCGTGATCGCCGGGATGGTCGGCGTGCCAGTGATCGCCGTGCCCACGAGCACCGGCTACGGCGCAAGTTTTGGCGGCGTCGCGGCGCTCCTGGGGATGCTGAACAGTTGCGCGTCCAATGTCAGCGTGGTGAACATTGACAACGGCTTCGGCGCGGGCTGCGTCGCCAGCGTCATCAACCGCCTCTAGAGGCGATTCACCAGCGCACAAGAAGGTGCCCGCTTCTTTCCACACAGAGAACACAGAGACGCACTGAGATCCGCAGAC
>JACQDH010000227.1 GCA_016201215.1 Acidobacteriota bacterium
CCCATCTGCAGGTTCTCGAACAGAACATCCGCCTGGCCCTGCGCCGCCTCCGAAGACGCCCTCAGGTGATCCGTTCCTTCTTTCAACGCTGCCCTCTCTCTTTTTGACTGCCTGTCAATCTATTTATGCAGAAGTCTTTAAGAAGCTTTTGAGACCGCAGTGAAAGAAATCCTGTAGGATTCTCTGTGGGTCGTTGAGTCCCTTGCTTCCAGTTCAGGGAATGGGTTTGCGCCGAGTGAAATCGAGTTGCGGCAGATTCCGTCCGCTTACGGCGAGTCTGGTGCTACTGGGAGTGATTTCGGCGGCGGGCTGCTCGCGCAGTGCGCCCCAGGGGCCGCCGAAGCCCCCGCCTCCCCCGCTTGAATACCTGGGCGAGTGGGGCACCAGGGGCGATGGGCCGGGCCAACTCAGGCATCCCGTCAGCCTGGCCGTGGATACCACGGGAAACGCATACATTGCTGATCCGGGCAGCGGATTCGTCCACAAGTTTGATCCGCAAGGACACCCGCTGCTCTCCTTCCAGGATCCAGCGCTCGGCCACCCGGACGGCATCGCGGTGGATGTTGGCGGCGCGATCTACGTGGCAGACTCCGGGCGGGGGAGCGTGATCATTTTTTATCCCGATGGCAGTCGCTTTCGGGAGATTCGTTGCGCCCCCCGGCGAAGCGCAAAGGATTCCCTGGCCGTCACCGTGGACGAGGAAGGCAATATGTTCGTTCTGGACGCGCGTTTCCACCGCATCCAGAGATTCAACCTACGGGGCCGCTTGGAAAAGGCCTGGGGGAGAACGGGCAGTGAACCGGGCGAAAGGAAGTCTCCGACGCGTGTTGCCTTGGGCCCAGATGGCTTTCTGTACTTGTGCGACGCAGGAAACCAGCGCATCGAAAAGTTCACCCGCGACGGTGATTTCGTCGCCGCCTTCGGGGGATCGCCTCCTGGCGCGGCCGCGGGGCTTGCCGGGATTGCGGTATCGGAGAGGTACGTCTTTGCCGCCGATCCCAGTGCGTACCGCATCCACGTTTGGACGCTCGATGGGCAGCACAAACTCACCGACGACCTGGGCAACCGCCTCCGGTCGCAGGACCCTGCGCCCTACGACATCGCCGTGAGCCCGCGCGGAGAACTGCTGGTTCTTGATCCCGCGGGTGCTCGCGTGCTGCGCTTTCGCATCAACTTCTAGTCTGCAGGGTGTCCTTCCGAGCCCTTCACCTCGCTCAGGACAAACTCCGCGAGGAATCCCTCCGGGCCTTTCCTACACTTCGTGGAGGACGCCGCTGCACGCGATTGCAATCACGGTGGAGCTGTGGAAGCATCTTTTGCAGCCGCCGATGAGGCGCTTCCCGGAGGTCGGCGATGGCCCTGTTGCTGAAGGAAGAGGACGTGCGAGCCCTGCTGGCGATGCCGCTGGCGCTCGAGCTGATCGAGGAAGCTTCCCGGCGGCAGGCCGCCGGTCAAGTGCCCCTGCACTCGCGCCAGCGGCTTGAGCTGCCCGAGAAGGTTTTCCTGCATTACATGGCTGCGGGAGACCCCGCGAGGGGCTACATGGGTATGAAGCTCTACACCAGCGTGCGCGGGGCCCTCCGGTTCCTGGTGCCGCTCTACAGCGCGAAAAACGGCCAACTACTGGCTCTGCTCGAGGCCGACTACCTGGGTCAGATGCGCACCGGCGCGGCCAGCGGCGTAGCCACAAAATACCTGGCGCGGCCGGATGCACGCGCCGTGGGCATCGTGGGCACCGGGCTGCAGGCACGCACGCAGCTCGAGGCCATCGTTGCGGTGCGCAGGATCGAAAGTATCCGCGCCTTCGGGCGCAACCCCGATCGCCGGGAGCAATTCTGCGCCGAGATGAGCAAGCGTTTGGGCGTGTCCGTCCTATCGGCGCGTTCGGCCGAAGAGGTGGTGCGCGATGCGGATATCGTCGTGACCGCGACGACCGCGTCCTTTCCTGTGGTGCAGGGAAAGTGGCTCGCTCCCGGCACGCACATCAACGCTATCGGCGCAAATTTTCCCCAGAAGCGTGAACTCGACGGTGAGGCCGTCCAACGCGCGGATACTCTGGTTGTTGACTCCCTGGAGCAATCGAAGGTCGAGGCCGGCGACCTGATCCAGACGTTGGGCAACGATGCCGCACGCTGGTCTGCCGTGCGGGAATTGCCGGAAATTGTCGTCGGCAAGACCGTCGGGCGCACCGGTGCCCGCGAGATCACTCTGTTCAAGTCGAACGGGATTGCGATCTGGGACGTGGCCGTCGCGGCCCGTGTCTATGAGCTGGCCGCGCAGCGGCAGATGGGCCAGCGGATTCCGTTAGGGGAGCATTGCGGCTGAGTGGCCGCGTGGGAATGCGAGCCACGCCGTCTAGCACATCCGCCCCGAAAGTGATGGGTCGGCTGGCAGGGACGCGTCTCAGGGCGCCCGGCGGCGCAAGCGCTTTTCGAGCGCTTCATGCAGGCGGGCGCGGACATCACTGGGTAGGGCCACCGGCTCGGAATTGCAGAAGATCTGGATAGTTTTCTTGGTCGTGTCTACGACCAGGCGGCAGTCTTCGCAGTGTTCCAGATGGCGTTCCAGGTCCGCCCGGGCGCTCGAATCGAGCTCACCGTCCAAGTAATTCGAAATTTCGCGGATGACTCCTCGGCAGTTCAATTGGGTTCACTCCGTTTAAAATACTTGTTCAGTTTGTGGCGCAGCTTCAAGCGAGCGCGGAGCAATCGCGATTTGACCGCAGGAACCGACAATCCCAGCAGCTTGGCCGTCTCCTCGGTGGAAAGGTCTTCGACGTCGCGCAGCAGAAAGACAACGCGGAAAGCCGGGTCCAGGTCGGCGATGACCTCCGAGAGAATGCCGTGCAGTTCGGTCTGGGCGAAACGCTGCTCGGGTGTGGGGCCCCAGTCCTCGATTTCGCGCGGCATCAGGTCGTCTTCGGTCTCAAAGGAATCGTCGAGCGACACCTGGTTGGGCCGGCGTTTGCGCAGCTTCATCAGCGCTTCGTTCACGGTGATGCGCACCAGCCAGGTGTAAAAGCGCGAGTCGCCCTGGAAGTCGCCCAGGTGCGCATAGGATTTCAGAAAGGCGTCCTGCATGACGTCCTCAGCGTCCTCGCGGTTCTGGGTGATGTTCTGCGCCAGGCGAAAGATTTTCCGCTCGTAGCGGTTGACCAGCGCTTCAAAGGCGGCCATGTCACCCGAACGGGCCGCAGCCACCAGGACGCCTTCGTCGTCCTTGACCACCAGGCGCGCAATCGCTTTGGGATCGGCAGAACTCAAACGTTGTGCCTTCTCCGGGCTTGAATTCACCCCTACGCTCGAAACGTCCGACAGACTAGCATAACGCTGACTTGTCCGGCTGACCACCGTCTAACCACCAGCATTGGACGAGCCGGGCCGCCCGCAGGATGCAAGAAGTCCGGGGCCGGCACCGCTGGTGCGTCTACCTGCCGGGCGCGGCGGGCGCGCCGGCTGCTCCCGGCGCAAGGCAGGGAACGATCCGCCCAGGTGGCCCTTGACAGCCGCCGGTTCTCGCAGTATTTTGCCGAACGAACGTTCGACTTTCGCGCCGTGCCCAAGAACAGCGCCCACAACCACCGGGATTCCCAGGCGAAGCTGCAGCATATCCTGCGCCACGCGGCCCGGGTGTTTTCCAAAAAGGGCTACCAGGGTGCCTCGATCCGCGACATCAGCCGCTCGTGTGGAGTCTCGCTCTCCGGGCTGTACTACTACTTTGAGAGCAAGCAGAAGCTGCTCTATCTGATTCAAATTAATGCCTTTACGAGCATACTGAAGCGCCTCGAGCGCCGCCTCGCCGGCGTGGCAGACCCGGAGGAGAGGTTGCGCCTGCTCGTCGCCAACCACATTGACTACTTTCTGCGACACCCCATGGAGATGAAAGTCCTCTCCCGGGAAGAAGAGGCTCTCGAGAACCCCTATCACCGAGAAGTGGCCGATATCAAACGGCGCTATTACGAGATCGCGCGGGGCATTTACGAGGACCTGCGCAAGGCTGGCCAGGTGCGCCGGGTGAACCCGCGGGTGGCGGTGTTGAGCCTGTTCGGCATGATGAACTGGATCTACAAATGGCATAATCCCAAGGTTGACCCGCAGGCGGATCGGCTGGCGGAAACCATGTACTCGATCTTTCTGGAAGGAGTGGCCAACGGCCACGGTGCCCGCCGCCCGCGTCCCATTCCGGTGGGCCGGCGCGCGGGGGAGGAAGCAGCCCGGGCGGCGGGTTAGCATTCGCGTTTTGTTTCCTAGAACGCGGTTCTCGATCTCCAATTGGACGGAGGAAATAATGGCGACGACGCAGGCGGTGGAACAGAAGGAGCTGATCCATTATCGCGTGGAAGAAGGTGTGGCCATCATCGAGATGGACGATCCGCCGGCCAATACCTACACCTACGAGATGATGCGGCAGCTCGATGAGGCCATCCTGCAGGCGCGCATGGAGGAGAGCGTGTATGTGATCGTGTTGCGCGGGGCTGGCCAGAAGTTTTTCTCCGCCGGCGCCAGCATCCCCATGCTCACCAAGGCCGACCCGCAGTTCAAATACTACTTCTGCCTGCACGCCAACGAGACGCTGATGCGCCTGGAGCAGACGCCCAAGCTGGTGATCGCCGCGCTCAACGGCCACACCGTCGGTGGCGGCCTGGAGATCGCCCTAGCCTGCGACATCCGCATCGCCCGCCAGGAGGCCGGCAAAATCGGCCTGCCCGAGGTGAACTTGGGCGTGCTGCCCGGCACCGGCGGCACGCAGCGGCTCTCGCGTGTGATTGGCCGCGCGCGCGCGCTCGAGTTGATGGCCACCGGACGCACGTTCAGTTTCGAGGAGGCGCTCGAGTGGGGGCTGACCCACTACATCTACGATCGCGACACCTTCTGGGACGACGTGATGGCTTACGCGAAGCAGTTCTGCCCGCCCAACAAGGCTTCGCGCGCGGTGGGCCGGATCAAGCGCGCGGTCGTCACCGGTTCGGAGATTCCGTTCGCCGAAGCGCTCGGCCTCGAGCGCGAGTTGCAGCAGTTGCTGTTCACCAGCGAGGATGCCAAGGAAGGCTTGGCCGCTTATGTCGAGAAGCGCCAGCCGCAATTCAAAGGGAAGTAGATCCTTGACCGACTCGCCTTGGATCGTGAGTGATCCTGAGGCTGCGCGAACGGCCGTGGGGTCTTGACGGAGAGATTCTTCGCGGCGCTCAGAATGACGAGCGGCCAGCGTAGCCACTCATCAGCATCGAGGAACTGAATGGCCACGGCACCTCAGATACAAGTGAAGCCTGGAAAGCTTTTCATCGGTGGCAAGTGGGTGGAGGCCGCCTCGGGCAAGACGTTTCCCACCACCAACCCTGCTACCGGTGAGACCCTCACCGTACTCGCCGAGGGCGACGAGCGCGACGTCGCCGCCGCGGTCGAGGTGGCTCGCAGGGCCTTCGAGTCCGGCCCATGGCCCGAAATGAGCGCCTCCGACCGCGGGAAACTCCTCTGGAAGATCGGCGACCTCATCGACAAATACAACGAAGAACTCGGCACGCTCGAGACGCTCGACAACGGCAAGCCGATTTTCGAGTCGCGCCAGGTGGACATGCCGATGGTCGCCGAGGTTTTCCGCTACTACGCGGGCTGGGCGACAAAGATTCATGGCGAGACCGTGCCCGTGCGCGGGCCGTTCCTGAACTACACGCTGCGTGAACCCCTCGGCGTCGTCGCCGCGATTGTGCCGTGGAATTTCCCGTTGCTGCTGGCGTCGTGGAAAGTGGCCCCGGCGCTGGCGGCCGGCAATACTGTGGTGCTCAAGCCGGCTCCGTGGACCTCGTTGACCGCGCTGCGCTTGGCGGAGCTCTGCCAGGAGGTCGGCTTGCCCGATGGCGTCCTGAACGTGGTGACCGGCTCGACGCGCGATCTGGGCCGCGCGCTGGTGCGACACCCCGGCGTGGACAAAGTCGCTTTCACCGGCTCGACGCAGACGGGCCAGGAGATTGCGCGCGCTTCGGCGGACACGCTCAAGCACGTCACCCTGGAACTGGGCGGTAAGTCGCCCAACATTGTCTTCGCCGACGCGGACCTGGACGCAGCCGTGCGCGGCGCCACCATCGGCATCTTCTACGGCAAGGGCGAAGTCTGCGCGGCAGGCTCGCGGCTGTTCGTGGAGAAGAAAATCCACGACGACTTCCTGCAGAAGCTCGTGGACCGCACCAAGAAGATGCAGCCGGGCGACCCGCTTGACCCCAAAACGCGCTTTGGCGCGCTGGTGAGCGAGCAGCAGATGCAGAAGGTGCTGGGCTACATCAAGAAGGGAAGCGCGGAGGGCGCCAAGCTGGTGGCCGGCGGCGCGCGCTCGCTGCCGCCGTCTGGACGCGCGACATCGCCAAGGCGCACCGCGTGGCCCAGAAACTTCAGGCGGGGACGGTGTGGATCAACACCTATAACAATTTCGACCCGGCCGCTGCGTTCGGCGGCTATAAAATGAGCGGCTATGGGCGCGAGCTCGGCATGCACGCGCTCGAGCACTACACCCAGGTCAAGAGCGTCTGGGTGAACCTGGCTTAAATGCGCACCTTACCCGACTATCTGCGTCGCGGGATGAAGCTGGTCGTCGTCGGCTGCAACCCCGGCGAACTTTCGGCGCGCGTGGGGCACTACTATGCCGGCCGCGGCAACCAGTTCTGGCCCCTGCTCTACGATTCGGGCGTGCTGCCCGAGTTGCTCGAATCCCAAGACGATAAGCGCGTGATCGAGTTTGGCGTTGGGCTGACCGACCTGGTCAAGCGCCCCACGCGCGGCATCGAGGAGATCGAGCGTGAGGAGTTTGCCGAAGGCCGCATCCTGCTGGCGCAGAAGCTCGAGGAGTACACGCCGCGCGTGATCGCGTTCAACGGCAAGGTTGTGTTTGAGAAGTTCGCGCAGCGGCCGTGCAAGCTCGGACTGCAAAAAGAGCCGCTCTACGGCGCTCAGGTGTTTGTGCTGCCTTCGAGCAGCGCGCAGAACGCCGTCAGTCGCGGCGTGAAGCTGCGCTACTTCCGCCAGCTCGCCGCCCTGCTCAAGACTCTCAAGGACTAGGAAGGATGGTGAACGTCCCACAAGCCGTGCCGGCTGCGCCGCTGGTGCTGGAGACACGCGAAGGCGGCGTCGTCACGCTTACACTGAACCGGCCGGAACGGCTGAACGCGCTCAATGTCGAGTTGGGCGCGGCGCTGGTGGCCGCGCTGGCCCGGGCGGCCGAAGATCCGGAGATTCGCGTGGCGGTGCTCACCGGAGCCGGGAAGGCGTTTTGCTCCGGCGGCGACCTGGCGCTCATCCGTGATGCGCGTGACCGTGGAGCGGGCCGGGAGCTCGAACCGTTGCTACGCGCGGGCGCACAGCTAGTCGTGCACATGCGCACGATGCCGAAGCCGGTTCTTGCCGCGGTGAACGGCGCTGCGGCGGGCGCCGGGATGAATGTGGCCCTGGCCTGCGATATCCGGATCGCTTCCGAACAGGCCGTGTTCGGCCAGAATTTCGCCCGCGTCGGGCTTTTTCCGGACTATGGTGGCACTTGGTTGCTGCCGCGCCTGGTAGGCCCGGCGCGCGCGGCGGAAATGTTTTATACGGGGGAAATGATCGACGCGCGGGAGGCCGAGCGGATTGGCGTGGTGAACCGGGTGGTGCCGCACGAAGAGCTTGCCGCACAGGCCCACGCGCTGGCCGAGCGCCTGGCCGCAGCGCCGCCACTGGCCGTGCGCGCGATCAAGCAGGTGTTGTTCGGTGCCGACCGCGCCGAGCTCGAGAGCGCGCTCGAGTTCGAGGTGAAAACCCAAATGCAGTGCTTCCTCTCCGAGGATTGCGGGGAGGGAATCCGCGCGTTTTTCGAGAAACGCGCGCCGCGGTTTCAGGGCCGCTAGCCGCAGGGCGGCCCGAGCCACTGGTGCAGCGAAGTTCCGGAGCGACATCGCAGCTCCTCAGGAGGAAGCGCAGTTATGCCCGCAACGCGCATCGCAACCTTTGACGACTGGGTGGACCTGTTCCGCGTCTGGCAGAAAGACATCGGCGTGGCCTATCCGGAGATCGTGAGCTACAAGTTCGAGGCCAAGTTCGGGCCCACGCGCTCGAACGAGATCGAGTTCGGCGCCTTCAAGGGCCTGCCCAAGTGGGAGCGGGTCATCCAGATCCCGGACCAGCGCATGCGCGACGCGTTGCAGAACCTGATCGTCTATCAGGGCGACACCGAATTCGCCTCGGTCGAGCAGCAGCGGCGGCTGTTCGAGAACTCGCCCTCGGAGCATGACCGGCAATCGCTGTGCCGCGTGGTCACCGAAGAGATGCGCCACGGCTGGCAGATGTGCCATCTGCTGATCCAACACTTCGGCTACGGCGGCCGCGTCGAGGCGCAGAAGATGCTCGAGCGGCGCGCGTTTGACCAGAAGCGCCTGCTGGGCGCCTTCAACCAGGACGTCAACAACTGGCTCGACTTTTTCACCTACACGGACTTCGTGGATCGCGACGGCAAATTCCAGCTCACCATGCTGAGCTACTCGGGTTTTGCGCCGCTGGCTCAGTCCATGATCCCCATGCTCAAGGAGGAGTCCTTCCACCTGGGCACTGGCCAGGACGGCCTGAAACGAATTGTCCGCGCGGGCGTGGTGCCGCTGCAGCTCGTGCAGAAGTTCATCAACAAGTGGGTCCCGGTGAGCTACGACCTGTTTGGTGTGGACCGCTCGAGTTCGGCGCACTGGTTCTACGTCTGGGGCCTGAAGGGCCGCTACGACGAACCGCAGAACAAGCAAGAGGCGGATCTCGAACACATGAACGAGCACAGCCGCTACCTCTATCACCTCGAGTGCCAGAAGCTGATGGAGCAGATCAATAAAGGCATTCCGGCGGGGCAGCCGCAGCTCTACGTGCCGGACCTGAAGTTTAACCGCCACATCGGCGAGTTCGCCGACCAGCCCTACAGCGTCACCGGCGAGCTGCTCCCCCCGAGCGAGTACGCCAAGCACGTGCGTGAGGTGCTGCCGCAGCCGGAAGACATCAAGCTGGTGAACGAAATCCAGGCGACCGAGCCGGGATGGATTGCCCCCAAGGGGTCGGTGGAGTAGCGGCCCCAGGAGAATCTGGAAATACCCCGGAGCCCATGGCCTCGCGCACTCAGACCGAAACCCCTGCTCGCGGCTACTCCGCGGCCGAACTGATGGTGGCCGCCGCGGCTCGCCAGATCCGCGACGCAGAGCTGGTTTTCGTGGGGATGCGCCTGCCGCTGCTTGCCTTTCTGGTGGCCAAGCGCACGCACGCGCCGTCGGCGATCGGCCTCTACGAAAACGGCGTGATTCGCGAGACGCCGGCGCCCGAACTGCTCTACACAATGGCTGACCCGCCCAATCTTCTCCGGGCCACTGCGTGCGGGCAGATGCTCGACGTCATGGGGCTGCTGCAGCAGGGCCGCGTGCAGGTGGGTTTCCTCGGCGCGGCCGAAGTGGACCGCTTCGGCAACCTCAATTCCACGTGGGTACATCGCGACGCGCAGCCCATCCGCCTGCCGGGCTCCGGCGGGGCGTGCGACATTGCTTGCCTCGCGCAGCGCACGGTGGTGCTCCTGGAGCACAACCGCCATCGCCTGGTCGAGCGTGTGGGCCACATCACCTCGCCCGGTTTCGGCTCGGGCGACCCCTGGCGGCGGGTGCAGGGCTTGCCGGCGCGTTCGGGGCCGTCGGCGGTCATCACCACGCTCGGCGTGCTGCGCTTCACCGGTGACGGTGAGGCTTACCTGGCCTCGGTGCACCCCGGCGTGCGCGTCGAGGACGTGCTCAGCAATACGGGCTGGACGCTGCGCGTTGGCGACGAACTGCTCGAGACCCCGGTGCCCAGCGAGGCCGAGCTCGCCGCAATGCGCGAGATCGACCCCAACCGCTTCTGGACCAAAGAGCGATGAGCCCCAGCGAAACGATTCACGTCCATGCCGACGGGCGCACCGCCTGGGTCACGCTCGACCGCCCGCCGCTCAACGTCCTCGATATCGCCATGATGAAGGCCTTGTCGAGTGCTTTGGGGCTTCAGCTCGAACGGCTCAATCCCAAGTGTGACTTCATCGCTTTTCAGGGAGCTGGCCCGAAGGGTTTTTCGGCCGGCGCCGAGGTGCGCGACCACACCCCCGACCGCGTCACCGAGATGCTCGAAGCCTTCCACGGAATCTTCCGCCGGCTCTGGGAGGCCGAGTGCATAACCATCGCTGCGGTCCACGGCCACTGCCTCGGCGGCGGCATGGAGCTGGCCACTTTTTGCGATTTCGTGATTGCCACCGAGTCAGCCGTGTTCGGCCAACCCGAAATCAAACTCGGATGTTTCCCGCCGGTGGCTATGGTGCTGCTCCCGCATCTGGTGGGCCCGCGCGCGGCGCTCGATCTGATCCTCACCGGGCGCACGATTTCTGCGCGGGAGGCGCAGCAGTTAGGTCTGGTGACGCGCGTCGCCGCCGACGATCACCTCACCCAGGACGTGGACGCGCTGCTCGCGGAGCTGCGCCAGCGCAGCCCGGCGGTGCTGGGCATGACCCGCCGGGCACTGTGGCGCCGCATGGGACTGGATTTCGACCGCAGCCTCCGCGAAGTCGAGGAGATTTACTTGCACCAGTTGATGAAGACGGAAGACGCGCAGGAAGGCATCCGGGCATTTCTCGAGAAACGCGTGCCCACCTGGCGAGGTCGGTAATGCATCAACCTGCTCGCCCGAATCTACCGATCTTACCCTGTCGTCACACGCCTGGCATTGTCGAGCAGGTTCGGCCGACCCGAGAATTGCTTGAAGGAATGGATCGTTTGCACCCTGAGGTGCTCCGCCGGTACGGCATTAACCCTCCTGATTATCATGGTGCGATGGTTTTTCGCTCGGCAATCGAACAGATTCGCGGTAGCTATATTGCCCGCGCGATGACTCCACGCCAGCAACATGTTTCTGCTGTTCTAGCTCGCCTCCGCGCGAGTGGCCGGATTGTCGACTTTCAATATACTGGTGGAGCGAGACGTTGCGATTTTGCCGTGACCGTATCCCAACAACCCAGGTGGCAGGCTGCCTTGGAGGTAAAAGGTGGCGAAGGAAATAGCATAACGATCTCCCAGCGCCCATTATGGGCCGATGAGTTTCTACTTTGGTGCCACCTCGACGGTGCCGTTGTGAACCAGCCTTATGAAGGAGCTGCCTCCGTTATTTTCAGTCGCGTTTCATCGTAGCTTACGAGACGGTAGAAACGGCTCGACGCTATCCTGTTCAAAGATGCTCTCTGTGGAAGTGCGACACGACCCTGTCCGAAATACCAGGAAGCTATGCGAAGAAATGAGGAGGTAGCCCCCGACGTATTCCTTCTTCCGAGGCGACCTCCCAACGTCGAAGACGAACCTGCCCCGCCGCTCCATGACCGGCAGTCATTGAGATTGCCTTTTCTTATCTTGGAGGAGTTTGGCTTGGCCATTCCTGCGGAACAGGACCGACACATCTGGGACGTGTCTTTTCGCCTGTTTCAGGATAGAAGGGGGCAGAACAGACGAGAAATCACAGTGGCTCAATTGGGTCAAATCGTAGCACAGAGGAGAGCTAGGCTATAGGCGACGAGAACGAATATGGGACATCAGCTTTCACTCTACGACCAGTTCTTTAAGGTGCAGGAAAAGCTTGGGGAGCGCCTAAACCCTGCCCGATGGGATGGCTCGTTCAACGCTCGTGAGTGTTCCTTTCACCAACTGGCTCCTTATGTGGGGAAACTCAAGTCAGGTATGGTGCGAGTACTCCTAGAAGAGTTCACCAAAGAGGCCGATGTTGTGCTGGACCCCTTTTGCGGCTCTGGCGTGGTGCCTCTGGAAGCTGCTCTGCTGAATCGGGATGCGATTGGGAATGATCTGAACTTGTACGCCTATGTCCTGACTATGGGGAAGCTATTCCCGCCACGTTCGTTAGAAGAGGCAGTTAGACGCGCTCGCGACGTTGTGGAAAGAGTAGAAACTGAAGCCAAACGCGAGGACCTGTCCGGAGTTCCCAAGTGGGTCAGGGAGTTCTTTCATCCAAGGACACTCCGCGAGACTTTATCGGCGTTTCGCATCCTCCGAAAGCAGAAAGACTATTTCTTGCTGGCCTGTCTTTTGGGTATCCTCCATCATGTTCGACCCGGATTCCTTTCATATCCCGCAAGCCACTTGACACCCTATCTGCGGAAGAAAATATACCCCCGTGACAGCTATCCCCAGATGTATGAGTATCGCGATCTGCGTTCCAGGCTCTTGGCTAAGGTCGAAAGAGCATTTTCCCGTCCGCCAGCGATGCAGTCTTTCCTCCGGGCGCACCGCCAAGTGTACCAGGAAAATGCTATGTCACTCCCTCTCCGAGCTCGGGAAATAGACGCGATCATTTCAAGTCCACCCTACTTTGGTGCCCTTGACTACGGTCGAGACAATCGTCTTCGCTTGTGGTTCCTTGGTCTGGAAAACTACAAGGAGCTGGACAAAATTCTCACTGCCGACGACACAGTTTATCTGCCCCAAATGAAAGAATGCCTTGCGGAGATGATTCGGGTACTGCGGCCTGATGGATACTGCGTACTAATTTTGGGCGACGTTCATCGAAATGGGCGCGTCCGAAAGACGGCTGAAATAATTTGCGACTTAGCAGGGCGGACCCAGATAGGGGAAAGAGATGGTTGGGTATATTCATTCAAAACTTATGCGATCTTAACTGATGAAATACCGGACGAGCGAAGGTCGCGACGAAACACGAAGACCACCAAAAATGAGCGAATCCTAATCATGAAGAAATCGCCCCTAAGTCGCGCCTGAGTTGCGTCGTATGAGCACGGCATCGAAACTCGTCACCATGCAGGAAGCCATCGCCGAGCACGTGCCCTCGGGCGCGATGGTGCTGCTGGGCGCGCAGCTCGAGCAGATGATCCCCTTTGCCGCCGGGCACGAACTCATCCGCCAAGGGCGTCGGGAGCTCACGCTGGCCGGGCCGATCTCGGACATCCTGTTCGACCAGATGATCGGCGCGGGCTGCGTGTCCCGCGTAATGGCGGCCTGGGTGGGCAACGTTTCGGCGGGCGTGGGTTACTGCCTGCGCCGGGCGGTCGAGCACAACCTGCCGCGGCCCGTGCAGATGGTGGACTACTCGAACTTGACCCTGGCGCTGGCGCTGCACGCTGGCGCGCTGGGCGTGCCGTTCCTGCCCACCTACTCGACGCTGGGCAGCGACCTGCTCAAGAAAAACGGGAACCTGCGCGAGTTTCCCTCCCCGGTGAACGAAGAGAAGCTGATCGCGGTGCGCGCGCTGCGGCCTGACGTCGCCATGATTCACGCACAGCGCGCCGACCAGTTCGGTAACACGCACCTGTGGGGCAGCCTGGGCGTAGCGGTGGACGGCGCGCGAGCCGCGCGCAAAGTGATCGTGGTCGCCGAGGAAATCGTTGCGCGGGAAGTAATCGCCTCGGACCCCAACCGTACGCTCATCCCCGGTTTTCGGGTGGCCGCGGTGGTGCACGAGCCCTGGGGCGCGCATCCCTCGCCCGTGCAGGGATACTACGGGCGTGACCACGCGTTCTTCAGCCAGTATCACGAGCAGTCGCGCCAGCCGGAAGATTTCGAGCGCTGGCTGGAGCGCTGGGTCGCCGGCGTGGCTGGCCGGCGCGAATACCTGGACTTGCTCGGTGCCTGCCGTGTCGAATCGCTCGGGGTGAAAGAACACGCGTTCTCTGCGCCCGCCGATTTTGGCTACTAAGCGCGCAGGGCGTTGCCGGCGGTCGCTCGCTTTCGGGCGGGATCGAGCGCTGGGACAGGGAAATCGATCCG
>JACQDH010000218.1 GCA_016201215.1 Acidobacteriota bacterium
ATAACTTCTAGATGCGTTAGGCCGGAGGTGGGGCCTTGCAGGCGTCGAGAAAGGCCTGCCGGCGCGATATGAGGAGCCAGAGCAGAACGCCCTTTACGACTATGCCCAACAACATGCAAAACCAAAAAAACTGTTCGGTGAAGGCGAGTGGTAGGGGCGAATTCACAAGGATACATTTCTCGCATAAAAGCCTGCATCCTGGCAAAAGAGCTTGAAATCTTCGCGACGTTTCGAGCCGCCCGCGAATCGTGCAAGCCATAGATTTCACACCGCATCGAACAGCACAGCTTCGTTCGGCCCGATTGCGCGAGTTCTAAGATCGTCCCCCATCCCGCTCCAGGTCTTTGCCTTTCCTCCGGGAAGGCGCGCTCGCCACCCTCACCCTTTCGATTGCGATCCTTTCAGTGGTGGGAAGGGCCAGGAGGACAAGCCTGCAAAAGTCGGGCACCCACCACCCTGCTCAGGCGTATACTCCTCGATGGCGGACTCGGCGCGCCACCCGCCGGATAACTTCAGTGCACCCCTGACCTCGACCACCTACTCTGACGCGGCGATTCCGGCGGGCGCCGAGGATTGCCCAAAGATGGAGGACCGCAGTGCCGGTTTATCAGGTCCCGTATCCGCCGTACTCCGAGTTCCCCAGCCCAGCGGGCTTCGGTTGGCTCTGGTGGCTGATTGGATATGTGGTGTCGGCTACTCTCATCGGTCTGTGGGCCGTCCTGGAGGCACGCAAACCACCACCCGGCCCGATGCCACGCCACTGAAGCCGCCCTTTACGCGACGCGCTCGCCCACTACCAAAGCTACGCCGGTATGGGATGCCCATCGGAGGCGCGGGTGCCCCGTCCTCGCGCACTTGTCCAGCACGGCGGCGGGGAATTCCTTAGAGGCCGAGATAGCGGATGGCCAGGCCGCAGAGCGCGACGGCCGCGCCAGCCAGCGCATGGCTATAGTGCTCGAAGTGCTTAAACGGCAGGCGCTCTAAACCCGCCGCGCAGGCCAGCACGGCGAGAAGCATAGTTGCCAAGGTGGCCAGGCCAAACACGACCGTCACCCACACCACGCCGAAGAAGCTCTGCTGTGCGGCCGGGTACATGAGGAGCGGGATCAGCGGCTTGCAAGGCCCGGTCACAAACACGGTGAACAGGATCCACGGAGTGAGACGCGCCTCCGACGACGCGTGAGAGTCCGGTTCTGCGCTGTGCAAGTGCACATGCTCGTTCTCATGTATGTGAGTGTGAGCGTGAACGGTGCCGTGCGCATGCGCGTGCAGGTGCGTGTGGGGCCTGCGGCGCAGCGCCCGCTGCACTCCCCAAGCGAAATAGACCAGGCCAAAGGCGATCAGAAACCAGCTCGCAATCCGGTCGCGAAAAGTTTCCAAACCCACCATTCGGGTGAGCACCACGCCAAAGGCAATGCCTGCTGCTCCCAGCACCACGGAGCTCAGCACGTGACCCAGGCCGCAGGCAAGGGTTAGAGCAGTCGTCTTGGCCCGCGACCACCGCCCCGCGCGAGCCATCACCGCGAAGGGCAGGTAGTGATCAGGTCCCAGCAAGGTGTGCAGGAAACCCACGCTGGCCGCGGTCAGGAGCAGGACGGGCTGGTCTGAAGTCATGTCTCTTCCTGTCTTGCGCCTTGCCGGTGTGATCAGGTCCGGCCCAGATCGGAATTCCTTCGAGTCACGCGAACATCATAGGCTGAGCGGGTCCAGAACCGTGTGCGCTATCCCAAGACATAAGTCACACCCTGTAGGATGAGCCGCTTGGAGGCGGTGCAGGCAAGCGGGCTCACCCTACTGAGTTTCGAGCGCTCTGGATGGCATGGCACCTCGAAGGTCGAAGGTTTTCCGAGCCGGGCCGCAGCGTTTCGGCTACTGTTGATAGCGCTTCTTGTAGAACTCAATCTGCTGCTGGATCTGTTCCTTCGTCATTCCGGACGTCCACTTGTGGTAGTCGCTCTTCATCACCTCGGCGGTGACGCCCGGCAGCAGGTGCTCGGCCTCCGGAATGAACTCGGTGTAGAAGTGCTTGGCCACTTCGTAGAAGCCGTGCCACTGCGTGTAGTCGGGGCCCATCATGGCGGTGCCCATGCGCGCGCGGCGTCCTTCGTGGTGCCACAGCTCGTAGTAGACCCACTCGATCTTTTCGTCGAAGGGGGTCTTGGTCAGCTTGCCGGCAGCAGACAACTTCTCCATGATGGCTTTTGCGGGCTTGGCGAATTTCTCGTTGTAGAGTTCGACGGTGCCCTCATATTGCTTGTAGAAGTTCTCCACCCAGCCGGTGGCGTGGCAGTTGAAGCAAACCTCCTTCATGGCCGCGCGGCGTTTCTCCCAATTTTCCAGCTTGAAGCTCACCACGGGCCGCAGGGTGAAGCTGATGCGGTCGCCGACATCGTGCGTGATGGGCTGGCTGGCGGTGGCGCTCATGTGGCAGGTGGCGCACGTGGGCGCAGAGAAGTAATCTTTCCCCACCACCCAGGATTTCGATTCCAGGTTCATCTTCGCGATGTTGGCGCGGAACTGGATGCCGTGCTTCGACTCGTTGTAGATCTCGATCTGCGGGTGATCAGGCCCCATGTGGCACTTGCCGCAGTTTTCCGGCTGGCGCGCCTGGGCCGAGCTGAAGGCGTGCCGGCCGTGACAGGCGGCGCAGGTACCTTTGCTGCCGTCAGGGTTGACCCGGCCGATGCCGCTGTTGGGCCAGGTGTCAGCGTCAAACTTGCCGCCGCCGATGTATTTCACCTCGCTGCCGTGGCACTGCCGGCAACCGCTCACCGCAGCCGGGCCGCCCTCGACGATCTCCCCCAGCATGTTATCGAGCGAGCCGATGAATTGCGCGGCCTTGGCATGATGGCTCTTCTCGAACTCCCGGAATTCCCTGGCGTGGCAACGGGCGCAGTAATTCGGGGTGACAATCACCGCGATGCGCTGGCCGTAGTGATCAAACGCAGCAGGGTCCTTGGCATCGGCTTGGTGGCAGGAGTGGCAGTCCACTCCCTTCTTCGCGTGGGCACTCGCGCGCCACTGCGCGACCACACCCGGCGTGCTCGTCGCATGACAGGCCAGGCACTGCTGGCCCGTCGCGGAAATCTTTGGAGTTTGCGCGGAAGCAAACGCGCCCAGCAGAATGCAGGCGAAAGAAAACAGGAAGAACTGGAACTTCATCGTGAGCCTCCCTGAGCACGGGCGTCGAGGCGCCTGTGGCTCCGGCGGCCCGGGTAGTGCTGCGGGGCCGTTGCGGGCAATTCTACTTCTTCTGGGAACATTTTCAATCTTTCCGTGACAGGGTGGAAGAGGGTCGCGGAGACTTCTAGGTCTGCTCAGGCGAGAGAGGGGCGGCAAGGCCTGCGGGGGCGACAATCTGGGAGATTTCAGGGAGTTCCTGGACCGCGAGCTGCACGAAACGCTCGACGATGGTGGCATCGAACTGCGTACCGCTGTCGGCTCGCAAGCGCCGCATGGCTTCCTCGGCGGGCAGGCCTTGCCGGTAGCTGCGGTTGGAGACCATGGCGTCAAAGGCATCCACCACGCTGACGATGCGCGCGCCCAGGGGGATCTCCTCCCCCTTCAGACGCGCGGGATAACCTTTCCCATCCGTGCGTTCGTGGTGATGCAGGACGAGCAAGCTGGCGCGCTCAAAGCCTGGGATCAGGCGCAGGATGGCCCAGCCGTACTCGGAATGCTTTTCGATCACCGCGCGTTCTTCGGGGGTGAGTTTGCCCGGCTTGTTCAAGATGGAGTCAGGGACGCCGACTTTGCCGATGTCGTGGAGGATGGCCGCCACCTCGATGTCGCGTAGGTCGTGCTCAGCGACCCCGAGTTGCTCGGCGACGCGCATGGCCCACTCCGCCAGGCGCGTGCTGTGGACGCCGGTGTTCAGGTCTTTCAAGTCGAGCATCTGGTTGAGGGCGCAGACCGTCGCAGCGCGCATCTGGCGGAGCTGCTCGTCGAGTTCCTTGACCCGCAGCGGCTCCGGGGATGGAGCGCGGATCGCGTCTCTGCTTCCCCTCAGTAATGCAGCTACTGCACTCACCTCGCCCCTTTCGTCCACCGGCGATTCGCGCAACATCGCCGGAGCAATCCCGGATTTCAGCGACGATGCGACCCGTTACTTAGCTGCCGACGCCGTGGTTTGAGGCAGTTTGACCTTCCGGATATACTGCACGGCTGCACTCAGGTCCAGCCGCCCGTTGCCGAGGTCGCAGGTACCGCAGGACGCGGCCTGAGATACCGCTCGGCGAACGTCAGCTTGTTCCAAATTGATGCTGGTGTTTTCGCTGACCGCACCCACCAGCAGGGCTGCGCCGCCGGAGACCAACGCCGAGCTGAACGACGTGCCCCACACCTGAGCGTAGTGCCTGCCAGGGTAGGTGGTGACCAAGGCCTCGCCCGGAGCTCCTACAGTGACCAGGTCAGCCCCATAGTTGGAGAAGGCGGATCGCTGGTCGGTCAAGCTCGTGGACGCGATGCCGGCCACATTGCCAAGGGCCGCGGGATACACCAGGTCGGGCTTGCTCTCATTTCCCACCGCAGCGATGCAGATGACGCCGTTGCGGTTCGCGTAATTGATGGCGCGCATCAATTCATCGGAAAACTGCGGCAGACTGAAGCTCATGTTGATTACTTTGGCTCCGTGGTCCGTCGCATAGTAGATGGCGCGGACGATATCGGAGATCTTGGCGCTGCCATCGGCCCGGAAAGCCTTCAGCGGCATAATCTGCGCCGTGGGAGCCACCAAGTGGACCAGGCCGGCAACCATCGTGCCGTGGCCAAAATACGCGGGAAGTTGCTGGCCCTCGAGAATCGCGGCGGTGGACTGCTCGAGAATGGCCGCCGTAGATTGGTTGAGCTGAACGACTCTGGTCTGCTCCAGGATGGCCGCGGTGGACTGCTCGAGAATAGCCGCCGTGGACTGGTTCAGGTCGGCCATCTCCGAAGCGGAGCCCACCACATCCCGGGTGAAGTCATAGCCGGGGAGAAGCACCGGGCTCAGCACAGGATGGCGCGGGTCCACGCCGGTATCGATGATGGCTACTATGCCAGCGCCCGTGATGTTGACCTGCTGCACCGTCGTAGCATTGATGACGTCCATCGCCGGTTGCCGCACGTAGCCAACCCAGGTGCCCGCGCCGTACAGTTTGACCAGCTTCGGGTCGGTGATGGGTGTCGAGACTGGCGGGGCGACGGGCGACGGATAGCTCACCAGAGAGTGCTCGGAAACATGGCTATCTACGTCCAACTCGAGGTTCTTCACGTCTGGATCGCCCTTCACCCATTGCTTCACCATGTCGGGCGGCACCGCATCCGAACCCTGGACGAGATAGACATCGGACCCGCCCAGATTCCGAACAATCTGAAGCCCGTAACGCTGGCAAACGGCTTGCGCTTGGGCGAGAGAGGGGCTCCGCAGGATGTAGTTATTGGCGCCGGCCGCGGCCTGCAACGGGAGGACGACTCCCAGCAGGACCAGAATGCCCAGCGAAATCAAAAGCTGTTTTCTCATCGTAGTCTTCCTTGCGACGAAGTTTCGATGCCTCGGGGACTCCCTGCGCTCTCTCTGGTTCTCCGTCACGCGAACAGAGTAGCGTTCCACCCTGAAACTGAACAATGGGCTAGCCTTACTAGTCCCCTCCTTACGGGAGTACTAGGACCTTAGTGGCTCCGCTGGCGCCTGTTCTTGGCATCTTGGTCTTGCTTCCCTCAGGCCGACATGGAAGCGGCGGGGCTGGTTCCCGGGCCGGAGTCACGCTAAGACCTTTAGCTTCAAACGAATAACAGAGTACGCCCGAGACCTCAGATTCTGCAGCTGTGGCAAGGTGCCAAAGTTCGGCGGGGGCAGGTGCTGAAACGTGTTGATGACTTCCAGCTGACCTCTAGAGGGTACTCGCGGGCGGAGGCCAGACCGGCCGGCAGCGGACCGAGCAAGTACTGAGAGTCCTAGCAACCGAGCGTGCCAGGTCGGCCAGCCGGACTCAGGTTGAACAGACCTTGCCGTTCAGCACAAACGGAGCCCAGTGGTAGGGGTTGGGGTAGGTTTGCCGGAGCTCGAGCATGGCCTGTTGGTGGGCCACGGCCTTGTTGGGCTCGCCCTTCAGGTACCTATAGAAAATGCCCAGGAACTCGACCGTGCTCGCCTCCGGCACATTCCATAGACTGTTCAGGACAGACTCCGCACCGGCATAGAGGAGGCCGCGCACGAGACCTGACAGCTCCTCCCCATTCCCGGCGGAGGTGAGGCCCGGCCCGCAGCCGCTGAGTGTGACCAGTTCGCAGGGCAGGCGCAAGTGGTACAGGTCGAACAAGCTCATCTGGGAGTTCCCCAGACGCAGGGAGGAAAAAAGCGGGTTGTCCTGACGAAAAGTTCCCTGAGTGGCCAGATGCACATGACGGCTACCAGGGCCGTGCGCCCGTAGTGCTTCCTCGTTCGCTTCTGCGCCAAGAACGAGCCTGGCCTTCGGGAGGACCGCAGCCACGGCGCGGGCTTCTTCAGCGGCCTGTGGCGAGGCGCGATCGGGAATCCCCAGCACCAGGGCGCGGTCTTCGGCCGCGCTTTTCTTGACGACGCATAGGTAGAACAGGCTGGCGCTCGAGGAATACGAGATCGCGAAGTCCTCGACCAGGAACCGCGCGCCATCGAAAAAAGCGTGGAAGGGGAGGTAGTGCAGGACGCCATGCGGCACAAGGATCAGGTGACGCGCGGCAAGCTGCTCGCGCACCGGCGCGATCAGTTCCTGGTAAAGCTCGTGGAGGTGCTGCAGGGCAGCCTCACGCATGGGCCCAGCGAACGCGCGTGCATACTCCGCCCCCAGACGGAACTTGGAAAACTGGCTCTGCAACAGGCGAAGCAGGTTACCGACCCGCGAGGCGGGGGTGAGCGGAGTCAGGTACAGGCGCGAGGCGTCCAGCACGCAGGCGTAGATGGTTTCGCGCGCCTGAAAATACTCGACCATCACCGTGTCCGGCGGCAGCACTTGGCGGACGGTTTCCAGCGGAATAGTGCCCGCATTCTGCAAGGAGAGAAACTCTTCGTCGGTGGCCCGCAATTCGCCCAGCGACTTGAGCAGGTGGGCCTCGTGCTCGCGGGTGCGTTGGCGCAAGCGCTCCACATTTTCGGTCGAGCTCTCGGCTTGGCGCAGCTCCTCGAGATCGATTTGCCGGTAGTACCAGTTCAGCTCCTCGCGCAGACTCTTCACCTGTTCGACCAGGCCGCTCCGCGTCCCCGATGGGGCCGGCAGGGCGTGCGCGCGAAACGCGATCAGGTCAGCCAGTTGACGCGACTTGGCCTTCTCGATGGCTGCGAACAGGTCCTCCGGGCTCCACTGGTCCAGCGGGAGTCTCAGGCTGGTGGCCACGAGGGCCTCATAGATGGAAAGCTTGTTCTTGAGGAAGGGTATTTTCAGATCTTCGGCGGGACGTTGGCTGGGTAGGCCGTCCAGAATCTGAACCGACCGGCGGTAAGACTCGTACGCGGCTGGCACATCCTCTTGGGCCTCTTGCACCTGTCCGAGGACGAAGTGCGCGAGGTACCCCAGCGCCGGCGTATTGCTGCGTTCAATCCTGGCCAGCGCCGCGTCGCACCGGTACCGCGCCATGGTCAGCTCGCCCGCGGCCAGGTGCAGGGCGGAACGCAGCAGCTCAGCAAGCGTGGCTTTTCCTGCGAGCGAGGAATGGGAGAAGAAGTCCCGCGCGGCATCGCCACTTCGCCGAGCCTCGTACGCGCGGCCTTCGTGGTACAGCACCAGTGCCTGGTAGAGGTCGAGCAAGGCCGGCCAGACCCAGTTCTGTTCGCGGGCGAAGCGCTCACGCGCCTTGGCGAAAAACTCCAACGCGCGAAAGGGCTTGCGCTCCTGGTGGGCGGCGATGCCCAGGAAGGCCAGAGCCTTGGCGGCCTCGTAGCCCATGCCCAGGGACTCGAAGCTGGCGAAGGCCTGCTGGGCAAGCTGCCCGCCTTCTTCGGCCAAGTTCAGCTCCAGGTAGATCTCCGCCTGATCGAGGTCACACAGAGCGCGGTGGTAGGCGTCGCCGACGCGGTCGCAGAAGGTGCGCGTGGCGCGGTAAAGCTCGATGGCACGCACGTATTCGCCGCGAAGATAGTAGAGATAGGCGATGTTGTAGTCGGCTTGCGCCACGAGCAGGGGCATGTTGTGGCGCTCGCAGTAGGCGCGGGCCTTCTGGTAGGCATCGAGCGCGCTGGCGAAGTCGTAGAGGCTGATGCAGCAGACGGCCATGTTGCTGAGCACGATGGCCACGTCGCGGTGTTCGCCGAAGCTCTCCAGGGCCTGCTGGGCGCGCTGGTAGAGCACCAGGGCATCCTCGAAGCGGTCCTGGCGGTGCAGGATGTTGGCCAGGTTGGCATCCAGGCGCGCCAGGCGCAGCCGGTCGCCCTGGCGCTTGAACACCTCGCGCGCCTTTTGCGCCCGCTCAAACGCCTCCGGGTAGCGACCAAGGTAGATCAGCGGCTGGAGCGAGCTGCTCAGCGTGATGCCTGTCTCGGTTTCCTGCTCCAATCGAGAAAAGAGATCCAGCGCTTTCTGGTAGCTTGCCAGGGCCTCCGGGTATTTCCCCTTCAGAACCAGCAGGTGGCCCATGGCGCGAGCGCAGCGGGCGCGGCAGAAGTCGTCCTGCAAGATTTCCGTGAGCCAGTTCGCCACCTGCGCCAGACGCTCGGCGCGTTCGATGTTTTCCCGGGCCGCCTTGGCCACCTCATCGGTCAGACGCAGGACCACGGCCTGGTGCTGGAGCTGCGGATGCTGCCGGAGAAACGCCTGGCGCGCGGCCTCCTCTTCGAGACCGGCGAGTCGCCCGAGCAGCTCTTCCTGCGGCTCGGTTGGGATTGGATTGGACATCTTGAACGGCAGAATCGCACGACCCCTGCAGGGCCACAATGGGCTGCGAGGGCAGTGTTTCCTGGCTTTCAATGCGGCTATCCATCGCGCCAGAAGAGCTTCTCGGCATTCCAGAGCGTGGAATGGCCGAGGATGGCAGGACCGAAATTGCCCAAGCCGTTCTTGGCACCCACGAGCAGGTGGGGCTCGCCAGGAAAATCATTGGCTGGTTTTCTGCAACGAATTGCTGGACGCGATCGTAGAGGGGTCCGCGCTCTTCGAACTTCTTCGCACTGAGCTGACACAGCGTCGCGATCTCATCGAGGAGCAAGCCGGAGCTGCTAAGGGGCGCTTTTGTCCTTCTCGATCAGTTTCAGGGCTACGGAATTGATACAGTAACGGAGACCGGTAGGGGCAGGACCATCTTCAAACACGTGGCCCAGGTGGGCGTCGCACCGGCTGCAGAGAACTTCGGTGCGAATCATGTCGTGATTTGAATCCGCCTCCGAGGTGATGTTGTTCTCGCTGAGCGGCGCCCAGAAGCTCGGCCAGCCCGAGCCGGAGTGGAATTTCGTCTCGGAGCTGAACAAGAGCTCGCCGCAGCAGACGCAAGCGTAGATGCCCGGCGTCTCGGTGTCGGCGTACTCTCCCGTGAACGGCGGCTCGGTTCCCTTCTGTCGAGTGACGTAGTATTGCTCAGGAGTCAGGCTGGCGCGCCATTCGGCGTCGGTCTTCCTGGATTTCTCTGCCATGGACTCCCCCTCTCCGGGAGGATGCAGGGAAAGCAAACCTGCTCTCCGGGCATCTCTTCGATTCGAGCCGGTTTGACCAGCAGTCTATCAAATCAGGGGAGGAGAGTTGCAAGCGAGGTGCGGGCATGAGAGTACAGCGCGAAGGAGTTTCCCGCGAACTCTTTGCCGAGGCGTGTCGGGCTCAAAACCTGGCCTTGTCTCCCCTCTTCCGGAGGAATAAACTCTGCCCACCGGTTGCTACTCAGCACAGTGGAATGCCCCGAGTCAAGGCCACTCGATGAGGGCACAGATCACGAGAGATTTCGCGCTCACAAGGAGATCGAACCCACGGGTGGAACAGCTGTCGATGCGCGTCGCTCACCTAGCCGCTGTGGTGGTGTTGGCGCTGCTGGGCAGGACTCTCGCCGCCGACCTTCGCTCCGAGCCGCTGGGAGGTCTCGATGCGGCCATGAAAGCAGGCATTCGAGAAGCCGAGTTCATCTACGAGAAGGCCCCCTTCGCCTCCTGCCATGCCTCGACCATCGCTGAGACGAAAAGCGGTCTGGTCGCCGCCTGGTTTGGAGGAAAACACGAGAAGAGCTCCGATGTCGGCATCTGGGCCTCGCGGCGCGATGCCCATGGCTGGTCGCCCGTGATGCAGGTCGCCAACGGCACGATGGAAAACGGGGAACGCTATCCGGTCTGGAATCCAGTGCTCTTCAAGCCCAAAGAGGGACCGCTTCTGCTCTTCTACAAAGTCGGGCCGAACCCACGAGCCTGGTGGGGGATGGTGATCACCTCTTCCGACGAAGGCAGAACCTGGTCGAAGCCGCGCCGGCTGCCTGATAACATCCTGGGCCCGACGAAGAACAAGCCCACCCAACTCCGAGATGGATCCATTCTCTGCCCATCCAGCTCCGAATATCCCGTGTGGAGCGTGCACGTGGAGCGCACCGCCGACCTCGGCAAGACGTGGCAGCGCACCGGCCCGCTCAACGATGGCAAGCGATTTGCCGCCATCCAGCCGACGATTCTCGCGTATCCTTCCGACAGGCTACAAATCCTTTGCCGGAGCCGCCAGGGGAAAATCACGGAGAGTTGGTCGGAGGACAACGGCAAGACCTGGAGCGCGATGGAGGCAACTTCTTTGCCGAATCCCAACAGTGGCATTGACGCGGTCATGTTGAAGGACGGGCGGGCCCTGTTGGTTTACAACCACACGGACAGGGACCGCAGCACTCTCGCCGTGGCGGTATCCGCGGACGGCAGAACCTGGAAAGCCGCTCTGGTGCTGGAGGATGGCCCCGGCGAGTATTCCTACCCCGCCGTCATCCAGACGACAGACGGGCTGGTGCACATCACCTACACCTGGAAACGCGCGCGGATCAAACACGTAGTCGTGGACCCCGGAGAGTTCATACTCCGCGAGTTGCCTGGCGAACGGCGGCCTGAGTAACCGCGCCCCACCGGTAAGGATATCGCCCGGGGCGCACAGCTTGCACTCTGCCGGGAACGGAACGCATCTTTTCCGGCAACGGTTTCGGATCAAGGATTTTGGTCCGGAGCCGTGGTGCTCCAATCCATCTCCCAGAAATTGATCGCACTGGTGAACTCGATGCCGATCTCGTGCCCGCCGGTCCCTCTGCGCCGTTGCCACACCACGCGAGCTTCCGCTTGCCGGCCCGTGTCCACTTGGATGACCTGAAGGATTTCCCCAGTCTCGACCGTATGTTCGCATTCCACCAGGGCACCGTGGCGACTGATCCACTGCGTCTTTGCCTCCTCCTCCCAGGGGCGACCCGGCTTCTCGGAACGCAGGAGGATCTGGAGGCGGGCTTGCCGCCGGGGACCGCGCCGCAGCCGGCTGCCCAGTTCGGAAGCCCACATGACGATGTCGAGCAGACGCGCTCGCCCCAGGTTGTCCAAGTCATCGGCGCTCTGGGCGATGTCCGTGACCTGCCGTGTGCATTCCTCGAGGAAATGGCGCAGGGCTTCGGCGGAGGGTTCGCTGAAGGAGGTCTCGTGCAGCCGCCGGGTGGCTCCCTCGAGTTCTTTGTAGCAAGCGACAACGAAGTGCTCCCGGCAGAGGGCGCGCATCGCCAGCGTGGCGGCGGCGGGCCGCTGGCAATCCGCTGCGCTGCAATGCTCGGAAATTTTCATGGCCGGGCGCCAAATAGAACTCGCTCATCTTACTCTTCTATACCGGCCAGGGAAAGACCCAGGGAGGTCGCGCGCCGGGGAGATGCTCAAATGGCAGCCGACATGCGTCGTTCCGGCTTCTCGATCCGCCACAGGTAGAGTGTATGGGATTCGCCGTTCGGCAAGGTGACCACGTCGGTCTTGGCCGGCGTCCATTCGGCCATGTCGAAGCGGTGCGCCAGGATGCGCGCTCCGGGCGGCAGCTCCTGTTCGAGCTTCAGACGAAACTTCAAGTTGGAAGTGGGGAGCAGGTACATGGTTGCCACGGTGGCCCCGGATAAATCCAGAGTCTTCGCGTCCTGCTGGATGAAGGAAACGAGATGCTCCACCCCCGCGTCACGCGCACTTTTTTTCGCCTCAGCGACCCGCTGGGGATCGATATCTACACCTAAACCCCGGGCTCCGTACTTTTCCGCCGCGAGAATCACGATGCGCCCGTCTCCGCAACCGATGTCGTAGAGAACGTCCCTCGGGCTTAGCTCGGCCATGGCCAGCATGCGTTCGACCACTTCCATCGGCGTGGACACATAGGGAGCCAGGTCCAGCCGGGTGCGAGTCAGCACGTGACGCACCACGCGCAGCCCGACGCGAAGCGGTCGGAGCGGGTAATAGAAGAACGCCAGCGAATTCGGCAGGGACGCGAAGCGCCAGTCCCCCAGACTGGGCGTGAGCGCCCGCCGGGTGGCAGAGAGAACCCGGTCCCTCCAGTGCTCTCGGGCCTCGAGCTGAAACTGAAGGATGGCCAGCTCGCCCGCGGAGCTTGCGGAGTCCGCGAAGAGCCATGACTTAGCCTTCGTCGCAAGGGCCTCGACGACCGGGTCCTGTTTCGCTTTTGCCAGGACCTCCCGCGGCACCGCTGCTGCGAGCAAGTCCTTAGCCAGCACAAGACCCACGAAAAGCAAGCGCCGACAGCCGACTCGGCCGGCGGTGGCCAGCAGAGCGTCCCAGTCGAGGCCCTTGTTCGTCTCGATCAACTCGGCCAGGTCGCCGATGCTTCCCAGGCGTCGCCAGAGGTTCCGGGTCCCTTCGATGCAGGAGATCAAGAGCAGATTCTCCGGAGCTAGGGTCTGCCATTCCCGGCCGTCCAGGCGCACGGCCTGCAGGCGCTCCCAGAGAAGCTGCGGATCGTGGGAGACCGAGAAGGAGCGGGGAGCGATTCGCCAGTGCAGACCCAGATTGACGCGATCGCGGCCGCGAAGAAGCTGAAATTCATTACCCGCTCGCGCAAAGGCGGCTGCCTGCGCCCTGGAATATGCAAAATGTGGCTGAAATCCTTCGCACGCCAGACAATCCAGCGCTTTCAAGACGTCTTGGTGAGGAACCATAATGTCGAGGTCATCGAAGTAGCGAAGCCCCAGATGGCCATAGAGAGCGGCGGCGAACACCGGCCCGCGAAAGGGAATGGCGGGAATTCCGTTCGCCCGAAGCAGATCGATCAGCCGGCAGAGTTCCCCGGTCAGGAAGTTGTTGCGCTGCTCATTGCGCTGAAAGTAGGCCTGCAAGAACTCGGCCGCCTGCTTAGGCAGCAACTCGGGGCAGGCCGCGCGGACGTGCCAGTACAGCAGCGGCGCCACCCGATGCTCCAGCGCCAGCGATAAGACCTGTGACCAATCGAGGGGCTGCTGGAGCAACGCCCGGATGCGCTTGCTTCCTCGCGCGTCGATGGTCTTCCGGGCACAGGAGAGAAGCAGTTCACTGGCCGGACCGATCCCGCCTGGGGACAGGGGTTCTCTTGCGTTCGCCATAGTTTACCTGCACCATCTAGGGGGGACGCCCTGGAGAGGGATTAGTCCGACTCTTGCCCCGCCGGACCCGTTCAGTGATCCTATTCTGCCATAACCGCAGGGGGATAAATAAATAGCCAAGTCGTCCTAGTACCCTCTGCGGCCGCGGTGGCAGGGACTACTGGTTGCGCATCGGAGCCTCAGCTCGCCAGAACCTCCACACGAGCCAGGCGACCGAGGCTAGCATCCCCAGCCAGCCCAGGCCGCGAAGGGTGCCGCCAATGGCCTCGGCGCGCACCAGCAGGTCCCACTGGCCGAAGAGAATCTCCCAGTCATGGTCTCCCGAACCGACCAGCGGCAGCGCCAGGGTACGCGCATCGGCCATGTACGTGCCAACATAGAGAAAATTCTCGAAAAACCAAAAGGCCGCAAAGGCCACGCCGGCAGTTTCCCGGTGCCAGAAGAAATACACCGCAATGGCCAGCGGCACAATCAACTCCCCCAGCGTCCCGCCGAGAATGTTCATGGTGTGGCCGAACCAACCGAAGAGGAAATGGCCGCCCTCGTGGAAGACCAGGTTGACGTGGTCGAGCAGCAGGAAGCCGTTCTGGTTGATGGCCGCGTGCACCAGAAACACCACGTAGAAAGCCAGCCAGGCCGCCAGCGCCGCGCGAGAAATGGCGTGCCAGTCCTCCTCCGGCCGCTCCCAGAGAATCTCCACGGCGAAATTCTAGCAGGGGGATGAAGTTCAGCCTGCTGGGTAATTCTGGCGTCGTTCCTTGTTATTTACTAGCCGTGCCGATGCCTGGGTAGGATGCCCGGCTGGCGACCGCAAGTCAGAATAGAACGCTCTACTCTTGAATTCCCATCTGGAAACCCCTGGGGGATCTCTTACGTTCCCGCTCCCCCCAGGGCCTGGGCTGCTGCGCCGAGCAGCGGGGCATCTTCGTTCAGGACCACCTGGATGGGGATCTGCTCCATGAGGATTCCGAATCTTCCCTTCTCGGTGAAACCGCGGAGAAAGGTGCCATCCTTCAGCTTGGGAAGGATCTTCAGGGCAATGCCGCCGGCCACGTACACGCCGCCGCGGGCCAGCGTCTTGAGCGCCAGATTGCCCGCCTCGGCGCCATACAGCGCGGTCCACAGGTCGAGCGTCTGGACGCAGACCGGACAAGCCCTCTCCAGGGCCAGGCGCGTGATTTCGGGGGCCGGGTCGGCGGCGGGATCGTCGAAGCCGGCATGTTTCACAGCAGGATCCAGAAAATCATGCACGGTGCGGAAGCCGCGGCCGGAGAGAATCAGCTCAAAGCTCACGTGGGCGTAGCGTTTCTTCAGGAACCGCAGCAGCTCGATCTCCTGATCGGTGCGCGGAGCAAAATCGGCGTGGCCGCCTTCGGTGGCGGCGACGATGTGGCGGCTGCCATCCCAGAACAGGATGGCCTCGCCCAGCCCAGTGCCTGCGGCGATCAGGGCCTTGGTGGCGTGAGGGTCGGGCGTCCCCGCGTTCAGGGTGAATAACTCCGACGTGTGCAGCAGTTCCAGGCTGTAGGCGGTGGCGGCGAGGTCGTTGAGCAGGACGACCCGCTCCATCCCGAGGAAGCGCGCGAGCGACGCGCCGTCCACCAGCCAGGGGAGGTTTGTCGCGCGCACCTGGTAATTGACCACGGGTCCGGCCACGCCGAACCCGGCGGAGGTGATCTTTCCCCGGTCGCCTCCTAAGCCACTCTCCAGGACCTGTTCGAGAAACTCCCCGACGATCTCTTCGAAATGAGTGTAATCCTTGCTGACAAAGCGGCGGTGCACGACGCGACGCAGCGTCCCCTGCCCGGTCTCAAACAGGGCGAGGTTGCACTTGGTGCCTCCGACGTCGCCGGCCAGGATCATTGGCCCTCCCTGGATTGCCCGCTCCCCGGCCCCTGCGGCGCACCTCCGGTCGGCGCCGACCGGAACGCCCGAGTGGCCACCTCGCGCGCCAGCAGGCGGGCAGCAGCTTCATCCACCAGGAACATCCGCCGGCCGTCGGGCACGGTCACCAGTTGAGCGGGCAGGGGGGGATCGTTCTTCCCCTCGAGCACTGCCTGGAGCGCCTCCGCCTTATCCGCGCCGGTGACCAGAAACAGCACTTGGTAGGCCGCATTCAGCACGGGCAGGGTCAGAGTCATTCGGCGCGTGCCGAGCTGGGGCGCCTGCGGCGTGCTTACCCAGCGCGAGGTGTGGCGCAATCGGCGCGCGCCGGGAAACAGCGACGCCGTGTGGCCGTCCTTGCCGATGCCCAGCAGCATCAAATGAAACCGCGGAAAGCCGCTCAAGTTGAGCGGCAGGAGCCGGCGAATCACCTCTTCGTAGTCTTCTGCGGCGCGGCCGATGACGGGCTGTTCTGCCTCCATGCGATGCACATTCCCAGGTGGGATGGGAATGCGCACGAGCAATTCGCGCCGGGCCATTCCATAGTTGCTGTCCGGATGCACCGGGGGCACAGCCCGCTCGTCGCCCCAGAAAAGCTGCACCTTGCCCCAGTCCACCTGCGTCCGGAATTCGCTGGTGGCGAGAACCCGATAGAATTCCTGGGGCGTATTCCCACCGGCCAGCGCGACGTTGAACATGGCGTCGCGCGCGATGCGCTGCCAGGCCCATTCCACGAACTGCCGGGCCGCGGCTCGCGCCACCCCGATTTCGTCCGAGCAGACCAGCACGCCTGGCTGGATCTCGCGGGGAAGGGGACTAGGGTTTCCTCCAGGCACGTCCGTTGCGCTCCATGAGTTCGTCGGCTTCGCGCGGCCCCCAGCTTCCCGCCGCGTAGTTCGGGAAGGCCGGAGCAGAATTCTGCCACGCATCGACGATGGGGTCTACTAGGCCCCAGGCAGCCTCGACGCTGTCGGCGCGATCAAACAGCGTGGCATCGCCACGCATGCAGTCGTGTAGCAGTGTGGCGTAGGCGCTGCGCGAGCCCGTGCCGAACGCGGTCCGGTAGCAAAAGTCCATGCTCACCGACTTGATCTTCATCTCCGGGCCGGGCAGTTTGGCGCCGAAGGACATCGAAATCCCCTCGTCCGGCTGAAGGTTCAAGACCAGCCAGTTGGGTTCGACATCACCGCCGCGGAAGACCAGATGGGGCGCGCGATGGAACTGAATGGCGATTTCGGTGACACGCTTAGGCAAGCGCTTGCCCGTGCGGAGGTAGAACGGCACGCCGGCCCAGCGCCAGTTGTCGATGGCGAGTTCGGCGGCCACAAAGGTTTCCGTGTGCGAATCCGGCTGCACGCCGGGCTCCTGCCGGTAGCCCGGCGCCGCAGCGCCGTTGATGCTGCCCGGGCCGTACTGGCCGCGCACGATGTTCCTGGCCACCGACTCGGCGGTGAACGGCCGGACCGATTGCAGCACTTTCAGCTTCTCATTGCGCACGGCGGTGGCGTCAAACGACGCGGGGGGTTCCAGGGCCACCATGGAGACCAGTTGCAGGGCGTGGTTCTGGATCATGTCCCGGATCGCGCCTGCTGTTTCATAGAAGGCGGCGCGGCGCTCCACCCCGAGGTTTTCTGCCGCGGTGATCTGCACGTGATCCACGTAGCGGCGGTTCCACAACGGCTCGAAGATGCCGTTGCTGAAGCGGAAGACCAGCAGGTTCTGCACCGTGTCCTTGCCAAGGTAGTGGTCAATCCGGTAAACCTGCGATTCGTCGAAAATGCGCAAGACTTGCTGGTTGAGCTTGCGCGCCGAGGGCAGGTCGCGGCCGTAGGGCTTTTCGATGATGATGCGCACCCAGGACCTGCCATTGGCGGGCCGGGCCAAGCCGGCCTGGCCAAGCTGCTCGATCACCAGCGGGTAAACCTCCGGGGGCGTGGAAAGATAGAAGAGGCGATTGCCCTGCAAGCCGCGCTGGCGTTCGAGTTCGGCGAGCCGCGCGGCGAGCCGGCGAAAAGCTTCGGCGTCGCTGTAGTCCCCCGCCAAGTAGAACAGGCTCTGCGCGAAGGCGCGCCACGTGGTATCGTCCACCGGGCCGACCTCAGAGATCTTGCGCGCGGCCTCGCCGGTGGCGTCCCGGAAGGCGTCGTCGGTCATCGGCGTGCGCGCAAAACCCACGATGGCGTACTGCTGGGCGAGAGAATGGTGCCCGGCCAGATGGTAGAGCGCGGGGATCAGCTTGCGGCGCACCAGGTCTCCCGAGGCGCCGAAAATGACGATGGCGCAGGGATCAGCAGTCAGCGAGACCTGACCGGGACTGGAAGGCAACGCTGCGGTGAGGTCGGCAACAGGCGGCGGCATCAGCAGGCTCCTAGCTCTTCCCCACGGTCTTCACCGCATGGCCGCCGAACTGCGCCCGCAGGGCCGCCAGCACTTTAGCGGTGAAGGAGTCCCGCTGGCGTGAACGAAAGCGCGTGAGCAGCGAAAGCGTGATCACCGGCGCGGGCACGTCGTGCTCCATGGCAGCCAGAATCGTCCAGCGGCCTTCGCCGGAGTCCTGGACGTAGCCCTGAATCTCGGTGAGGTCAGGATCCTTGGCAAACGCGCGCTCGGCCAGCTCCAGCAGCCAGGAACGTACCACGCTACCCTGGTTCCACAGGTGCGAGATCTGCTGCAGATTGAGCTTCTGGTTGGAGGCGCGAAGAATCTCAAAGCCCTCCGCATAAGCCTGCATCAGACCGTACTCGATCCCGTTGTGAACCATCTTGGTGAAGTGCCCGGTGCCGGGGCCGCCTACCAGCGCGTATCCATCCTTGGGCGCGAGCGAGCGGAAGACGGGCTCGGCGCGCGCGAACACTTCCGTGTCGCCGCCGACCATCAGGCAGTAGCCAACTTCGAGGCCCCAGACGCCGCCGCTGGTGCCGGCGTCGAGAAAGTGAATGCCGCGAGCCTTGAGCTGACTGTAGCGCTCGACCGAATCCTTGTAGTAGGAGTTGCCGCCGTCAATGACGACATCACCCGAGGCGAGCAGCGTGGCGAGACGCTCGATCACCTGGCGGGTCGGCTCGCCGGAGGGCACCATCACCCAGACGGTGCGCGGGGCGCGCAACTTGGGAAGGTCCTCAAGCCGCGCCAGGGCCACACCACCGGCGGCCACCGCCTCAGCAATCTTTTCGCTGGCGGGATCGTAGGCATGCACGGTGTGCTTGTCGCGCAGCAAGCGCTTGCACATGTTCAGTCCCATCTTGCCCAGCCCGATGATCGCGAGTTCCATGAGGTTCCCTCCGTCCTACGGAGTTGCCATGGGCACGCTGTGGCGAGCCAGATCGCCGCGCAACTGCGCGGCGTTTTGATAATGAATTGTGCCCATGCCCAGTCGCCTGTCTGCGGGAGGCGCGATCCCAACCGTTGGTCAGGATCACCCCGCCGATGTCCCAGAACAGTGTATTCACCTCAGCCATGGACCGCCACCCTTACAGGCTAATCCGCTTCGCATCGCACACTCTCCGGCCAAAGGTATCGCCTAGATCCCGCGCAGCCTAAGCCTACCTCATCCCCCCAACAGGGGGCGAGTAACCCTCCTGGTTCCTGAAGCAGGAAGCCCGCGGGGTC